>NZ_NBZV01000040.1 GCF_002379095.1 Polaromonas sp. AER18D-145 | reverse complement strand
TGGTCTGGGAACACAAGAAACTGGACGCCCACCGGTGCTGTGACACTCAACCCCGAGCGCGACTCGGTGGTGGCGGCCCATGTCGGCGCCACGCTTATTCAGCCATTGGCTGCATGACTGAGGCGACAACTACCTTGACACGCGCCGGATCGTTGATATGAAAGACGACATGCGCTTCCACTCTTCAAACTTCAACGTCAAACAAGGTGAAACCATTCGCTTCGTCGCCAAGAATTCCGGTAAGGTCAAGCACGAAATGGTGCTGGGTACCGAAAACGATCTCAAGGACCACTATGAGGTGATGAAGAAAAACCCCGAGATGGAACACGCTGACGACAATATGGTCACCGTAGCGCCGGGTAAAAGCGGCGAGATCATCTGGCAGTTCACAAGGGCGGGCAAGGTTGACTTCGCCTGCCTGCAGCCGGGCCACTTTGACGCCGGTATGAAAGGTCTAGTGAATGTGGCAGCCAGCAAACTACCGCCAAAGAGTGACGGCCATAACGATCACAAACACTGACCTTTACGGCTACCACTGGCGATAGGCAGGTCGGCGAGCTCGGTATGTCCGTGGATCAGGCCGGAATGGAAATCCGCGAAAACAGCGATTTTTGAGCGTTCGGTTTGCGCTTGAGGCCAGCAATTGGCAGAGTAACCGCGGCACCTAAGCTTTCGTTGGCATGGGCTACAGTTGATGCATCTCAATCGCATCGGTGCTCAAATTTTCTAGGATCAGATTCTTTACAAACAAGGAGTTCAGTATGCCAATTTCCATGGCGTTTCGCGGCGCACCCAAGAAGGTTCTGGTTGCCCTATCGCTTTTTCTGCCTTTGACGGTCGCGACTTTCGGCGTGCAGGCGCAGGATGGCGCGCAGGCTTCACCCCAAGTGTCGGTCCAGCAAGGCGTCACGGTGAAGGTGACACCCAAGGCGGTCGGTGCCAGCATTGTGCGCTGGCAATTTGCCGTCGTGTTTGACACCCACAGCAGCGACCTCAGCGATGATCTGCTCAAGACCGCAACGCTGATGACTGTCGATGGTCGCGAGATCAAACCGATTGCGTGGACGGGTGCCGCGCCGGGCGGGCACCATCGCGAAGGCGTGCTCGAGTTTGTCATGACGGCACCTCCGCCTAGTGCCGTTGAGCTCAGGCTGGAGCGTCCGGGCGAAGCCGAATCGCGCGTCTTTCGCTGGAAGTTCTGACGAATTTGGCGCCTGACAGCGTGCGGCGATGTGGGTGCCTTGAAAATGCGCTGACGGAGATTTTAGACAAGCATCATGATGGTCGCCGCCGCCGTACCGACAGCGATTGAAACACCGTAGCCGGCTGCGACCCGGCGGCCTAGGAGGCGGCCACCGATCACCGCCGCTATCAACGCCTTCATTACCATGTTGGCCGCTACTGCGATGCCTACAGCCGTCACGGTGGGGGTCACCGCCAAGCCGCCTGCAGCCTGCATTTGAAGCACGGTGACCATGATTGCATCCACATCTGCCAGCCCGGAGAGTGTCGCCACCACATACAGGCCCGGGTTGCCCAGCCATTCTCTGCCGGCCTGAGTCAGTACCATCATCACGGCGAGAAACGCGCCGAAACCAAGCGCCGTACTCAGATCGAACGGCGCGACAGGGTCGCCCTCGGGTGCGATGTCGACCGATGAGTGTCGCTTCCACTGCAATGCGCCCAGGCCGAGCAGCGCGACACCCGCAGCGACCATTGGAACTCCTAGAGGCCTGCCCAGTACAGGCTGAAGCGATACGACGATCACCGTCATGCGCAGGAACATCATTCCGCAGGCGGCCAAAATACCAGCTGCCGCAGCATTGGCCAACCCCGGTTCAGCTTGAGCACGTCTGGCGAGCGTCAATGTGGCGGCGGTTGAAGAGGCGAGCCCTCCCAGCAGACCGGTCCAGAAAATGCCCCGCTGGGGTCCAGTGAAGCGTATTGCGATATGGCCGCACAGAGACAGGCCGGCGATAAGGACGACCGCCCACCAAAGACGATAAGGATTCAATGCCTTGTAGGGGCCGTAGCCGGCATCCGGCAGCAAGGGCAGGATGACCAGCGACAAGACTAGCAGCTGCAGCGCAGCGCTGAGTTCGCGGTGCTCCACCAGCCGTAGCCAGCGGTGCAGTGTGGGTTTGAGGTCCAGCAACATTGCGACGACGACAGATGCGCCGATAGCGACGGCAGCATGGCCGATGCCCGCCAGTGCGCCCAGGGCGTACGTCAGCAGTGCAGCGACAGCGGTAGTTGCACTCAGGCTGCCATGGGCACGCACACTTTCCCGATAAGACACTGTGGAGAGGATGGACAAGCCGGCGAGCCCTGAGGCCAGTGGCCAAGGGCCCAGTGCCTCGCTCAGTACGCCGAGTACGCCGCCCAACAAGCCGAACAATGCAAACGTCCGCAATCCCGCGACCCGGCTCCCATCAGCGCCCTCGCGTTCATGCCAACCGCGTTCGAGGCCGATCAAAATGCCGACGGCAAGTGCTGCAGCAAGAGAAAACACCGTGGACGTGATGGAGGCAGATAGGAGGTTCAGGAAAAGATCTCCAATTTTTAAATCAGAGCCCATATTATCGTCAAGGAGATCGAGCAAACGCCTCGTCTTCTTTGTCAATGCAGGCGGCAGACTGACCGGTTTTGTGATCTGACTTAAGTTCCACTTGATGTACGTCAATCAGCTATCGCGTTGGCGAGATAGCATTAAAAGCATAAATCTGTACCAGCATGAAGCTCTTTTCCAACATCCGCTCAAAACGCAGCATCGCATTCGTAGCGCTGCTGTTTTGGGTGTTTGCCTTGGCTTCAGGAGTCGCCAATGCTTGTCTTCTGGAGGCTCGCGGAACCCATCTCCATGTAGCAGCCGGATTGGCCGATGCAACGCATGCACCCGCCATATCACCTGGTCATGCTGGGGTCATTGCCGACCACGGAGATGACTCCCATGCTTCCAAGGCACCGTGCCTTAAGGCTTGCGCCGATGGTGAGTCCTCTGTGTCCCCGCAGAAATTGCGGTCTGTCCAGATCGATCTTGCTGCGGCGCCCTTGGTCGCGGTTCTCTGGACCGAAACTGTTCCTGTCGTTTTTCCGTTTAGTCGAATCGACGAAATGCGGCCCACGACATCTGAGCGACCCCTTCGGGTTCGCTACTCGCGACTAGCACTCTAGCCGTCTGCTGCCGCGTGTTGCAGAGCCTCGCGCTCTGTCATCTTCGCCGCTCTCACATTTTTCCGACGATTTCGGCTCTTGGTCCTCTTGGTATAGCGGGCAGAGTCGGACATCACACCGGTACCTGCACGCGCGCGCATACACACCGTATTTCCCTTCCATCAACTAACCAGGAGTCTGTCATGACCCATCTCCGTTCAATTTCCCTTGCCATCGCTTTTGCCGCCACTCTCACGTTAGCTGCTTGCAATACCGCTCCAGCGATGCCCATGGGCTCGGCAACTGCGGGCAGCATGGCCCCGCCCGACCATATGGCCAAGATGGACGCGCAGATGAAGACCATGCAGGGCATGCACGAAAAGATGATGAGCGCCAAAACCCCGGAAGAGCGCAGCAAGCTGATGGCCGAGCACATGAAAACCATGCAGGACGGCATGGCCATGATGGGCGGCATGTCCGGCGCCGGTATGGGTGATATGAAAGGCATGCAAGGCATGACGGGCGATATGGGCGCGCGCCAGCAGATGATGGAAAAGCGCATGGAAATGATGCAGACCATGATGAAAATGATGATGGACCGGATGCCTGCCACGCCGGCGAAGTAGGGGTGTGGTCATGACACCGTTTCGTACAGGTATTGCTCTGGCTGTCACCGTCGGGGTGTTTTATGCCCTGTGCGCGCTGGTCTGGGCTCTTGCGCCAGGGCCTTTTTTGGGCTTCATGAATAACCTCTTCCATGGCATGAACTTCAACAGCATGGTTCAGCCTCGGCCATTCGGGTGGCAGGGTTTCTTGACGGCGCTGCTCGTACTGAGCACCTGGGCGCTATTGGCAGGGGCTTTTTTTGCCTGGTTGCTCAATCGAATAACGCGTTGATTAGCCGGCTCTAGCGCGCCGGCGGGGTAGTTAAAGCTTGTAAAGGTAAGTTATATGTTGAAGAGAAGACAGCTGTTTCAGTTTGCCGGTGTGGCGGCCGTGGCCGCCGCCGGGGGCGCAGCCTGGATGTATTACGGATCGCCCCGTTCTGAGGCGCTGGCGGGCGGGCCGTTTCGCCACTATCCCTTCGATCCGGTGGCCGCAGATAATTTCCAGCAGAAGCTGTTCATTCCTGTCGGCAGCGGGCCGTTTGGGGTACTCGATGTCGCCGGCCCGCTCAAAATCCGCGCTACGGCGGCGAGCTTCCCGTTGCTGCCCGGCCGCGAATCCCCCTTCTTGCTGTACCAGACCGAGCAGGCGGGCAAGGCCTACCAGAACCCTATTTTGCGCATTGAGAGCGGCGCGCGTTTCACGGCCAGCCTGGACAACGCGCTCCAGGAGCCGACCATCATCCACTGGCACGGGCTGCACACACCCGCTGCCATGGACGGCCATCCGGCCAGCACCATCGGCCCGGGCGGGCGCTACGCCTATGACTTCAAGGTCAACAACCGCGGCGGCACCTACTGGTACCACACACACGCGCACGAGCTGACTGCCGAACAGGCCTATCACGGTCTGGCGAGTTTTTTCCTGGTGGACGACGACGATCAGCGCAGAGTCAGCAAGGCACTTGATCTGCAGCTCGGCGTCACCGATTTGCCCCTGGTCATTCAGGACAAGCAGTTCGATGCGCAGGGCAGGCTGTTGTACAAGCCTGGTGCCCATGAAGCCATGATGGGCTGGCTCGGCGACATCGTGCTCGCCAACCTGACACCCAATGCGGTGCAGGCCGTCACACCGCGCACCTACCGCCTGCGGCTGCTCAACGGGTCGAATGCGCGCATTTACCGGCTCGCCTTCGTCAAGGGAAACAAGGCGCTGGACTTCACCGTCATCGGCACCGACGGCGGCCTGATCGAACGGCCGGAAACGGTGAGCGAAGCCTTTCTCGCGCCGGGCGAACGCCTTGACGTGCTGTTCGACGCAGGCCAGGCGCGGCCCGGTGAGCACATCTTCCTCAGGAGCCTGGCGTTCGATGCGATGGAAAACGAAGGGCCAGCTGCCGGTCCGGGCGGCATGCCGGGTATGAGCGGCATGGGCATGGGCCAGATGATGGCCAGCATGTCCTCGTCACGGTTGCCGCTGGGCCTGGAGTTCAACATTTTGAAACTGTCGGTCACGGCCGGTGAACGCGTCGTCGCCAAACTGCCGGCCACGCTGTCCCAGATCAAGCCGATTGCTACCTCCGGCGCCGCGCAGCGCAAGATCGAACTGTCGATGGGGCAAATGCGATTCTTGATCAACGGGTACACCTTTCGCATGGACGAAATCGCATTTGACGTTAAACGCGGTGCGGTCGAAATCTGGAGCATCAGCAACCCGACGCTGGGCATGCCGCACCCGATGCACATCCACGGCTTTTCGTTCCAGGTGCTCGAACGCATCGGCAGTCCGCCCCAGGTCTCGGCCACGGCGCGCTTCGGCCAGGGACGCACCGTGAGCGACCTCGGCTGGAAAGACACCGTGCTGGTCTGGCCCGGCGAAACGGTGCGGGTGGTGATCGACTTCGCCCACGATTACCCCGGCGACCAGACCTATGTGTTCCATTGCCACAACCTAGAACACGAAGACGGCGGGATGATGATCAATTTTCGCGTCAAGGCGTGAAGGCGAATCTATACACGGGCTTAGGCAATTCAACTCACGGGAAAACTTACCATGAACACACTTAAATTTGATATCAGCGGAATGACTTGCGGCGGTTGCACGAGTAGCGTGCAGCGAACCCTGAAAAAAATTGCCGGAGTCAGTCACGCCGAAGTGACTTTGCATCCGGGCGTCGCTACCGTTGTGACTGATCCCGCCCGGGTGTCGCCCGCGCAAATTGAATTGGCGATCACCAGCCTTGGCTACCCGGCTAAGGCGCGCCCGGCAGATCAAGGTCAATAGGCCCGGCCATGAACAAGAAGAACCGCAAAGACGAGCGCAGAAGAAAAAGTCACACGGCAACTCACGGTGACATGGTTCAGCCCCGGATGTCTCTAATCCAGGCGGCGCCAGGCTGCTGGTCCGCTGAATTGTCTGCAATGGGAAACGCATGAAAACAACAACCATCGAGGTCGGCGATCTGGTCTCCACACTGAGCGCCACTGGCGTTGAGAGGCAGCTCTCTACGCTTCCGGGTGTCCATCACGTAGACGTGAACTACGTCGCCGGAAGCGCGACCGTGCACTATGATGAATCGCGGATCGAGCTTGAAACTATCCGGCAACGCGTGATCGACTGCGGCTATCACTGCCGCGGCCAACTCCTCCCAGCCCATGTTTGCGCTCCGGAGGAGCATAAGACGGCAGGAGATGCACATACCCGACATGCCGGGCACACCATGCCTGGCGGCGCAGGGCGCCAAAGCATTGGCGGCGATTCGGGGACAGAGCTGCGAGCTGCTGTGAAAGTTGCACCGGCGGCGCATGGCGACCATGGTTCTCACAGTGGTCATGGCGACCCTTCCGCTAACGGGAAGGCCGACATGATGCATGACATGGGTCACGCACCGGGTATGTCGATGGAAGACATGGCCAAAGACATGCGCAACCGCTTCCTTGTAGCTCTATTGTTCGCAATTCCAGTGTTTCTGTATTCACCAATGGGGCAGATGTTTGGCGACTTTGCTACCCCGTTCGGCATCGACCGCAAGCTGTTCCTGTTCGTCGTCGCGACAGGTGCCATTGCCTATCCGGGCTGGCCCTTCTTCATCGCTGCCTGGCGTGCTGCGCGCAACAAGGTTGCGAACATGGCGACTCTGGTCGTCCTGTCGGTCGGTACGGGGTACGTCTTTAGCGTCGGCGCCACTTTCATTTATGAAGGTGAGGTGTTTTACGAAGCTGCAGCCGTGTTGCTGGTCTTCATTTTGCTGGGGCATTGGTTGGAGATGCGGGCGCGCGCCGGGGCTTCGGACGCGATCCGCTCTTTGATGGACCTGGCCCCGCCCATGGCCACAGTGCTGCGCGGTGGCGTCGAGGTCAAGGTTCCTACCGCCGAGGTATTGGTTGGTGAGACAGTCGTCATCAAACCGGGAGACAAGATTCCGGTAGATGGCGAAATTTTTGAGGGTGGCTCCCAAGTCGATGAATCCATGCTGACCGGCGAATCCATGCCAGTGAAAAAAGTCGTGGGCGATGCAGTCATCGGCGCTACGATCAACAAAAGCGGCAGCTTCCGCTACAAGGCTACCAAGGTGGGCGCCGACACCGCGCTCGCGCAGATAGTCAAGTTAGTACAGGAAGCGCAGAACTCGAAGGCCCCGGGCCAGTTGCTGGCCGATAGGGCCTCGCAATGGTTGGTGCTGGCTGCCATTCTCATCGGGCTGCTCACCTTCAGCGTCTGGTTCTGGGTCCTGGGCCAGCCTTTGCTGTTCGCCCTGACTTTAACGATCACGGTCTTCGTGATCGCTTGCCCCGATGCCCTTGGGCTGGCCACTCCGATGGCTATCATGGTCGGGACCGGACTTGGGGCCATGAACGGCATCCTCTTCAAGAACGCTGCCGCGCTGGAAAACGCCACCAAGTTGACAGTCATCGTCTTCGACAAGACGGGCACGCTCACGCTCGGGCAGCCAGACGTCGTGGAGACGGTCACCGCGCCAGGTGTCAATGACGCGCAACTGCTGGCCACGGCAGCGGCTGTGGAGAAGTTCTCCGAGCATCCGTTGGCGCTTGCAATACTCAAGCGAGCCGGTACCACGCCGACTGAGGTCGCGACAGGCTTTACCAATATTGATGGGCAGGGCGCTCGCGCAGCTATTAACGGTGAAAACGTCTTGCTCGGCAATCGTCAGCTGATGGAATCTGAAAACGTCGCCTTGGACCCCCTCTCTGCGCAAGCCTCCCGTCTTCAGGGCGGAGGCCGCACCGTGGTGTATGTCGCTCGGGCTGGCAAGCTGATAGGCCTAATTGCCATTGCCGACGCCGTCCGACCAACGTCCATGGCAACGATCGCCAAGCTGCAGGAGCGCGGCGTGAAGGTCGCGATGATCACTGGGGACAATCAGTCCACAGCGGATCGGATAGGGAAAGAACTCGGCATCGACATCGTTCTGGCCGATGTGTTGCCTGGCCAGAAGGCCTCCAAGATCAAAGAGCTGCAGGCCCAGGGCCATAAGGTCGGCATGGTCGGCGACGGTATCAACGACGCTCCAGCCCTGACACAGGCTGATGTGGGCTTCGCAATTGGCGCGGGCACTGACGTGGCGATGGAGAGCGCCCAGGTCATCTTGATGAAGAGCGATCCCTACGACGTGGTCGGTGCCATCGAGCTGTCACGCGCCACGCTGCGCAAGATGCACCAGAACCTGTGGTGGGCGGTCGGCTACAACGTGATTGCCTTTCCTCTGGCGGCCGGCGTCTTTTACCCATTCACGCTGTCGCCCGAGGTCGCGGCACTGTCGATGTCCGGCAGCTCGGCGCTGGTAGCAATCAATGCATTGCTACTCAAACGCACCAAGCTCGCCGGCATTAGGCACCAGAAGCCGCAAGCTTCAACGACAACGGCCGCAGGGATTTCATCATGATAAATCTGTCCCCGGTTCCAAGCGACCTGGAGTCAGATTGTTCAAAACATCGAAAGGTACGGGAAGAAGAGGCCGGGACATCTATTTTCAGCGCGCCTTTTGACATCTCCTACGCGGCCCTTGAGCCCTGCAATTTTCAAACCACGATTCTCGCAAGGACCTTCACATGAAACGCTCACTTTCCTCACGCCTGCGTCAGTGCGGCAAGGCCTCCACTTGGATATTCGCCGGCTTTGCGGCGGTCGCTCTGTTCTTCCTTTTGGCAGAACATCGCGCTCATCTTTTCGGCTGGCTACCCTTCCTGCTCTTGGGGGGCTGCGTGTTGATGCATATGTTCCACGGCGGTCATGGGGGCCACGGTCAACATCGATCCGACGATACGCCCGGCCGCCGCGACCAAGACGCGGCACCCGGAGAGGTTACCCCGAAGCCGGGCGCATCAGCGTCATCTGGCACCCACCACCACTGAACCTATATCGGAGTCAAGGACATGGACCAATCTTCTGCACCAGCCTATGGGCTGTGGACGCTGGTAGTCATCAATTCACTGGTGTTCATTATTTTCGCTTTTAGTTTCGCCAAGCCGCAGAGCCCAAGGGACTGGCGCTCGTTCAGTGCCTTCTCCGGGTTTCTGGTGGCGCTTTTTGCCGAGATGTATGGTTTCCCGCTAACCATCTACCTGATGTCGGGATGGTTGAGCACCAAGTTCCCGGGTGTGGACTTCCTCTCGCACGATGCAGGTCATTTGTTGGAGGTGATGTTCGGCTGGCGTGCTAATCCCCACCTCGGCCCATTTCACCTGCTCAGCGCCTTATTCATCGGCGGCGGCTTTTGGCTGCTGTCCGCAGCTTGGTCGGTGTTGTACGCGAACCAGCGTGCAGGAACACTTGCTCAAAGTGGCGCATATGCAAGGGTTCGGCATCCCCAGTACGTGGCGTTTGTGATGATCATGTTCGGCTTCCTGCTGCAGTGGCCAACGGTACTGACGCTGGTGATGTTCCCAGTCTTGTGTGTGATGTACGTGCGGCTTTCCTATACGGAGGAGCGCGAATCGGCACAGCGTTTTGGGGATGAATGGGATCGCTACGCGAGCCGAACACCTCGATTTATTCCGAACTTTGGCGGATCGCCCTCGACTCAACACCCCACATAACACGTCGCCGGACATTGAAAATCATCTCACTTGGGGCGCAACGGCGTGACCGACGATCCATCTTTCCGCTACACATGGTTAATCTGGGCCTCGGCATTTATGGTGCCGTGGGCACTGCTGTTCTACTTCCGCCCCGAACTGCGCCGTCCCATGCTTTGGGCCAGCATGCTGACCACACCTTTCGGTCTGACAGAGCCACTGTTCGTGCCCGCCTATTGGAATCCACCCAGCCTGTTTGACCTGGCCCAACGAACAGGCTTTGATATTGAAAGCCTGATCTTCTGCTTCGCGATCGGTGGCCTAGGCGTGGCCGGCTATCGCGCTCTAACTTCATTGCCACTCAGAAGCATGGATCACCGAGCGAGATCGATGCCACAGCATCGCTGGCATCTGTTGGCACTAGCCTGTCCACTTTTCGTCTTCGGTGGCCTGATGGTGCTGCGTTGGAACCCCATATATCCCGGAATTCTGGCGATGTTTTCAGGGGCAATGGCAACACTCTTCTGCCGACTGGACCTCTGGCGAAACACACTCTTCGGCGGAGGCGTTTTTCTGGCGCTGTATGCGGTTTTTCTGCTGGGGTTGAAGTGGTTTTGGCCCGGTTACGTTGAGGCCGTCTGGAACCTGGGCGCCTTGCTTGCCTGGCGTCCGGGCGGTTTGCCCATAGAGGAGCTCTTGTTTGGCTTCGCTTTCGGCATGTACTGGAGCAGTGTTTATGAGCATCTCACCTGGCGGCAGCGGGACATGGCGCGGATTCGCCGAGTCGTAAGCGCCGGAAGAGGTGTTACGTGAAAAGAGACTCGTGCTGCCGTGCCGGAAGGACGAAAGCGAAGGGCGCGTCGGCAGCGATATGGCTCGCTGAGCCCGACCTCGCAGGCGTCCTGAGGCGTGACGCCCCAGATCTCGCGGTAGCCCAGTATCGATTGATAAAGGAGAACGAATGAACAACATGATCCAGGTAGGCATCGTTGGCTACGGTGTGATCGGCAAGCGTGTTGCCAAAGCCATCAAAAGTCAGCCGGATATGGCATTAGCGGGCGTAGCCGATGTTGCCGCAGACTGGCGCATTCTGGGCGCCGTGACGCAACAAATACCCCTCTATGCCGCGGACGCGTCGGCAAGCCAGCGCATGCGAGAGGCGGGTTTTCATCTCAACGGGTCGCTGGATGATCTCTTGGGCATCAGCGACATCGTCGTGGACTGTACGCCCAAGCGCGTTGGTGCCAGCAATGCGGAGCGCTATCGCGCCGCCGGAAAGGCATTTATTCTTCACGGCGGCGAAAAACACGAAGTAACTGGGCATTCCTTCGTGGCTGAGGCGAACTACGCCTCGGCGGTCGGTCGCCCAGCGACCCGTGTGGTGTCTTGCAACACCACATCGATCGTTCGCACCCTGGGTGCCCTCAAACGCGCCGGCTTGCTCAAACGCGCGCGCGGCACACTGCTGCGGCGAGCCACCGACCCATGGGAAAGTCATCTGGGCGGCATCATCAACACGGTGCTTCCAGAACCTTCGATTCCGAGCCACCAGGGGCCCGATGCGCGCAGCGTTGATCCCGATCTCGACGTGGTGACGATGGCGGTCGCTGTTCCGACGACGATTGCGCACGTCCATTATTGGGCGGTTGATATGACACGTTCAGCGAGCAAAGAGGAAGTTCTGGAGATCTTTTCCCGCTCCAGCCGGATCGCCCTAATCAAAGGCAGTACCGGCCTCACTGCCCCAAACGTGGTCAAGGAGTTGATGGCCGACAGCGGCCGACCGCACGACAGCCTGTACGAAGTAGGACTTTGGTCCGACATGCTGCACGTGGAAGGCGCGGAGTTGTTTTATGCCTACATGGTGGACAACCAGGCCATCGTTATTCCAGAGACGATAGACGCCATCCGTGCGCTGGGGATAAGCGGTGTGCCTGCAAGCGAATCCATTGCCATGACAGACGCCTCTTTAGGCGTGGGCGCACCGTTTGCATCAAAAAAATGGCCTTTGTCATGACAGAGGGGGTCTTTGTATACGACCGGTGGTTGTTGTACTGCAATGGCTAAACCAGTGTTGGAGCCACCCGAAGCCTAATTTTCAATCACTTACCTGAAAGTCTCCACATGAAACTCTCATTCCTCGGTGCCGCAGGCACTGTCACCGGTTCGAAGACGCTCGTCACCCATGAAGGGAAACAGCTGCTTGTCGATTGTGGTCTGTTTCAAGGCTACAAAAATTTGCGCTCGATGAATTGGGAGGAATTTCCCTTCGATCCGAAACAACTCGATGCCGTCGTCCTGACGCATGCCCACCTCGATCATTCCGGGGCCTTGCCGTTGCTCGTCAAGCAGGGTTTTCGTGGTCCGGTATTTGCCACGCCATCCACGATTGAAGTCTGCGGAGTTCTGCTGCCCGACAGCGGAAGGTTGCAGGAAGAAGACGCGGAGTATGCCAACCGCCGCCAGCGGTCTAAACACACACCAGCCCTGCCGCTGTACACCGAAGAGGATGCTTTCCGGGCCTTGCGTCGTCTGGAGCCGTTGCCTTTTGATGCCCCCGCCAGAGGCGTCGCCGGTATGCATCTCCGCCTACGGCCAGCGGGGCATATTCTGGGCGCCGGTTCGGTCGAGGTGACGGCGGGCGAGACCACCATTTTGTTCTCAGGCGACCTGGGCCGCCCGGACGATCTCGTCATGCGGGCGCCTACGCCTATCGAGCGGGCTGACTATATCGTCGCCGAATCGACGTACGGTGACCGCCTTCATGACGGGGCAGATGCCGAAACTCTTCTGGGCGAGGTGATCAGGCGCACGGCCGCACGGGGAGGTGTCGTAGTAATTCCCGCGTTTGCAGTCGGGCGAGCCCAATCGCTTTTGTATTCGATTTACCGCTTAAAAGAGCGTTCGGAAATCCCTGACATGCCCGTATACCTGAACAGCCCGATGGCAATCGACATGACCGATATCTATCACCGCTATCGCGCTGAACACCGGCTGTCGCCGGAGGAGTGCATCGGGATGTGTCAGGTCGCGAAAATGGTTCGTACAGTAGAGGAGTCGCGTGCGCTGGTCGCCCAACATTACCCGGCCGTCATCGTGTCGGCAAGTGGCATGGCCACTGGTGGGCGGGTGCTGCATCACCTAAAGGCGCTGGCGCCGGACAGACGAAACACCATTGTGTTCGCCGGATTCCAGGCTGGGGGCACACGCGGCGGCAGGATAGTTGCCGGCGAGAAAAGCATTCGCATTCACGGGGAGGATGTCGCCGTCAATGCCGAAGTGGTGTCTTTGCCAGGCATGTCCGCCCACGCCGACGCGCGCCAGATCGTCGATTGGCTCAAAACTTCTCCGAAGGCACCTCGGGGTGTTTTCCTCAATCATGGCGAACCGGCTCCGGCAGATGCGCTCCGGCAACGCATAGAGCGTGAACTCGGCTGGTCTGTGACCGTCCCGCGGCTGGGCCAGACCTTGGAGATTGCACGATGAACGGAGTTGGATTGCGGCTGCGTCCCCTGGGGATAGACACACACCAGGAATTCGTGATCTACATGCGGCGGGATTGCCACGTCTGCCGCGCTGAAGGGTTCGAAGCGCAAACACGCGTCGAGGTAGACCTGCACGACCGTCGCATCATAGCGACAATCAACGTCGTCGATTCAGATCTGCTGGCGGAGGGGGAGGTCAGTCTTTCAACCAGCGCCTGGAAAGCGTTGAATGCCATTTTGGGAGACATCGTCGGCGTGGCGCATGCGCCGACACTCGACTCTCTGAGTGCCATGCGTGCCAAGATCTACGGTCATCGGCTTGATGCCCCTGCGCTCAAGGCCATCGTGACGGACGTCGCTGCGGGCCGATATTCGGATATGCACATCGCCGCCTTCCTGAGTGCCTGCGCGGGTGGGCGTATGGACCTCCAGGAAACAATCGATCTGACGCGAGCAATGGTTGACGTGGGGGAGCGTATTGATTGGGGGCGAACCCCCATTGCGGACAAGCACTGCATAGGAGGTTTGCCTGGCAACCGGACAACTCCCATCGTGGTTGCCATTGCCGCTGCAGCTGGGCTGACAATGCCAAAGACTTCATCCCGCGCGATCACTTCACCTGCTGGTACCGCCGATGTGATGGAGACGGTGACCCGTGTTGATCTGGATCTACCTGCAATGCGCCGCGTCGTCGAGCGCGAGGGCGGCTGTTTTGTATGGGGAGGGGCGCTGACCCTGAGTCCGGCGGATGACTTGCTGATCCGCGTTGAGCGTCCACTGGACCTTGATAGCGACGCCCAGCTGGTCGCGTCCGTGTTGTCCAAGAAGATTGCCGCCGGGGCGACGCACGCGGTGATCGACATTCCCGTTGGTCCCACCGCCAAGATTCGGACCAATGAAGATGCGCATCGCCTTCAGGTCCTGCTTGAACAGGTAGCTGCTGCACATGGAATCCACTTGCGGGTTGTCCGCACGAACGGTGCACAGCCCGTTGGGCGTGGCGTTGGCCCCGCACTGGAAGCGCATGACGTCCTGGCGGTGTTGCGCGGTGCGGCTGCGGCCCCTGTGGATCTTCGCATGCGGTCGCTGGTGCTGGCGGGAGATCTTTTGGAGTTCTGCGGGCATAGCATTCCAGGCGCTGGCAAATCGGAGGCTTGGCGACTACTTGACAGCGGCGCGGCCTGGGACAAGTTTCAGGCTATCTGCGAGGCGCAAGGTGGGTTGCGCGAGCCCGGTGTCGCCCCTTTGCTTGAAGCGGTGACAGCCGAACGTACCGGCTATGTCTCCGGCATCGACAGTCGACGGCTCGCGCGGGTTGCGAAACTCGCCGGTGCGCCTGGCGCTCCCACTGTCGGGCTCTCTTTACATGTGAAGTTGGGCGATCCTGTGCAGCTTGGTCAGCCCTTGTTCACATTGCACGCGGAGGCACCGGGAGAACTGGCCTACGCTAAGCGCTATCTCGCGACGCACCCGATTTTGACACTGGGCGAGGAGGCAAAATCATGAAGCCCGTGGGGACCGCCATGCCTGGCAATGAACGTCTTACCGACGATCTGGCTGCTCATTTTGATTTCGATCGCGGACTTGCAACGGTTCGCCGTTTCCCCGACGGAGAATCCCATGTGAGGGCTGAAACCTCGGTCGAAGGGCGACATGTGTTCATCGTGTGCACGCTTGATCGACCGGATGACAAACTGGTGCCGCTCCTGCTTCTGGCATGCGCCATCCGCGAAGCTGGTGCGGTATCGGTCGGCTTGGTGGCTCCATACCTGGCCTACATGCGTCAGGATCGGCAGTTTCACGCGGGTGAGACGATCAGCGCTCAGCATGTAGCGGCGTGGATCTCACGCCATGTGGACTGGTTGGTCACTGTAGATCCTCATTTGCACCGCATTGCGGATCTATCGCAGGTTTACAGTATTCCTTCGCGGGTGGCCCATGCGGCAGACGGCGTCGCAAGCTGGGTACGGCTGAATGTAAGCCAACCGCTTTTGATTGGGCCTGACGAGGAAAGCGCCCAGTGGGTAAGGGATGTGGCGCAGCGCGCGGAAGTGCCTTTCATCATATTGGCAAAGACCCGGCGAGGCGATCGTGATGTCGAAGTGTCCGTCCCTGAGGTTGATCGCTGGCGCTCGCACACGCCAGTGCTGGTGGACGACATCGTTTCGACCGCACGGACCATGATCGAAACCGTTGGCCATCTACGCCGTATCGGTCTGGCCGCACCCGTGTGCGTGGCCGTGCATGCTGTGTTCGCACAAACGGCTTTTGAGGATCTGCATGCGGCCGGTGCGGCTGACATAGTGAGCTGCGACACGATTTCTCACCCGTCCAATCGCATCGCACTGGCTTCCGCCATTGCAGCCAGCGTGCGCGAGTTTCTTCCATGAATCCGAACCAGACTATCCGGGAGGCCGCCATGTCGTTCGTGTTGTCAAAACTGGCTGCACTTTTTGTGCTGCTCATCCTCGCACTTGGGTCGTCCGCCGTCTTGGCACAGGCGCGCCTCGAACGCGACGGTGTGGTTCTCTACTGGGGTCTCGTGCCCGCCGCAGTCGTGTCAGAGAAACACGCTTTGGAAGACATGCATGGTGTCGTGCCGCAGGACGGTGGCCAAGTCCATCACCTCGTCGTTGCCCTGTTCACAAGTAGCGGCGCGCGTATCGGGGACGCCGTGGTGCGCGCCCAGCTCAGCGAAACCGGGATTGTCGATGCACCGCCAAAGTACCTGACGCCGATGAGTGTCAACGGCCAAATGACCTACGGCCAGTTGTTCTCGACCGCCAGGAGCGGGCCATACCGCTTCCGCGTCATAGTCAAGCTGGCCAGCCGAGCCACCGAGATCGAGTTCGCTGTGTCAGCCTGGTCGCCTCATCGCGAAGTCCGCTAAGCGATCCCGCCCAAGAACCCGTTGGTCAACCTTCAGAGGCCCACAGTGACAAGTAACACTCCAGCCAGCGCGACAGATGCAGCCACTGCAGACTTAACGGCTGTCAGAATCTTCGATCGTTTGATGCGAGGCTACGCTGGATCAGCTTCCCTGCGGCTGTGGAACAATATCCTGCATGCGCCCGGTGATCAGTTGCCATCCTTCACGCTGGTGCTGCGCGATCCTGCCATCCTGCGTCGTCTGATTCTTGAGCGTAGTCCGCTGTTATTGGCGGATGCCTACTTCCGGGGTGTGATTGATTTCGAGGGTGACCTGTACAGCGCACTCTCATTAAAGACGCATTTCGAGCGCCTATCCCTTACTTGGCACGACAAGCTGGCCCTGCTGCGCGATGCCTGGCGCCTGCCCGCCATGACGGATCCCAATCTCAAGCCGGGTGATACCTTGGCTTCCCGGATCGCCCGGCGTTTCTCCCATCGCCACTCGAAAGACAGTGACCGTGCCGCGATCCAGTTTCACTACGACGTCTCCAACGAGTTTTATCGCTTGTGGCTAGACACGGAGCGCGTGTACTCATGCGCCTATTTCACTAGCCTTGACGAATCGCTGGATCAGGCGCAGCGCAACAAGCTGGAGCATATCTGCCGCAAGCTTCGACTTCAGCCCGGCGAGCGGCTGCTTGACATCGGCTGCGGCTGGGGGGCCCTGGTGTGCTGGGCTGCCAGGCATCATGGGGTGCGGGCCCACGGCATCACGCTTAGCCAGCAGCAGTTCGAGTACGCCCAGCAGCGTATCAAGGCAGACGGGCTGCAGGAACTGGTAACTGTGGAGCTGCGCGACTATCGGGACATGGCCGGCGAACGCGTCTACGACAAGGTGTCGAGCGTCGGCATGTTCGAGCATGTTGGCTTGAGCAACCTGCCGACCTATCTGTCGACCGTCATGCGCCTGCTGCGTCCTGGCGGACTGTTCCTCAATCACGGCATCACGCACGACGAAGAGGGCTGGAACAAGACGGTGGCCACTGAGTTCATCAACCGCTATGTCTTCCCGGATGGCGAACTCGATTGCGTCAGCAACATTCAACTCGGGATGGAGCGCGCGGGATTCGAAATCCACGATGTTGAGGGTCTGCGGCCGCACTACGCGCTGACGTTGCGCCATTGGGTGCAACGACTGGAGGCCAACCGCGACGCTGCGCTGCGCGAAGTTGGCGAGGCGACCTATCGTGTTTGGCGCTTGTACATGGCAGCCTGCGCGCTGGAGTTCGAGTCTGGTGGAACAGGGATTTACCAAATTCTCGCCTCCAGGCACAACCTTGGCGAATGCCCGGTTCCACTATCGCGGCGCGACCTCTACGCAGGCTGCAACGGCCTAAATTCAGGAGTGAATTGAATGTGCTTTTCCGCCACGGCCAGTTTCACCGCGGGTGCCTTTTTGCTTGGCCTGGGTACGCTGACGCTGCGGTCGGCGCGGTGTCGACGCGAATTGCCGTTCGCCGCAATACCGCTGTTGTTCGCAATCCAGCAGCTGAGCGAGGGTGTGATTTGGCTGACGTTTAGCCACGAGGCGCCCTTGCTCAATACGGTGATGACACATGTGTATTCCTTCTTTTCACATGTGTTGTGGCCAGTCTACGTGCCGGTCGCCGTGTTGCTGATAGAACCACCCGGACGCCGACGGCAAGCGCTTGTCGTTTTTTCCGCCGCTGGCATCGCGGTGGGAGCGTACCTGCTTTACTTCCTGGTCGCATTCCCCATCGTCTCGCGACCCATCGGCCAGCACATCGAGTACGTTTCACCGCATTTCTATGCTGCGGTGGCCATGACGCTTTACCTGATGTCAACCACCGTCAGTCTTTTGCTGTCAACGCATAGAACGGTGAAAGCCTACGGAGGCTTTGCGCTGTTGTCCTTTGGCTTGGCCTATTGGTTCTATACAACCTGGTTTATCTCGGTATGGTGCTTCTTTGCCGCGCTGTTGAGCGTTGTCGTTTCTCTTCACTTTCTTTTGCTTAGAGACGGACAGCACAAGCCGAAGCGCATGTGCGGGCATCCGGCGTTGGATCGGCTATCCGAACGCAGCCCGCCTGATCACTATTCATAGGAGTACAAACACTAGACATGGTGAAGACCCGCATCGTCGTCGGGCACCGTTGCACTGTCAAGCGGTTGGGGAAATCTGCTTGAACTGCTGCTGCGTGGTTGTGAGGGTTGTAGTCAATCTGACTGGCCTTTGCTCTTTGAGACAACAGTCGAATTAAACATTTTGGAGAAAAGAGTATGCGAAAACTATTGGCTGTCCTGACCGCAGCATTGGCGCTGAGCCTAACGGGCTGTGGGTACAACACATTTCAGACAAATGACGAGCAAGTCAAGGCGAGTTGGTCGGAGGTCGTCAACCAATACCAGCGCCGTGCGGATCTGGTTCCCAATCTCGTCAATACCGTGAAGGGCGAAGCAAAGTTCGAGCAGGACACCCTGGCGAGGGTGATTGATGCGCGTTCAAAGGCTACATCAATCCAGGCTACCCCGGAGCTTGTCAATGACCCGGTGGCATTTCAAAAATTTCAGCAGGCTCAAGGTGAACTGACTGGTGCATTGTCGAGGCTGTTGGCTGTTTCAGAGAACTACCCGAACTTACGGGCCAACCAGGGTTTTCGGGACCTGCAAGCGCAGCTGGAAGGGACCGAGAATCGCATTACGGTTGCACGCAATCGCTATATCAAGTCGGTGCAGGACTACAACGTGACGGTGCGGTCCTTTCCCACCAATCTGACAGCGATGGTGCTCGGCTACAAGCAAAAGTCCAACTTCACCGTCGAGAACGAAAAGGAAATTTCCAAGCCGCCCAGTGTCGGTTTTGACTCCGCACCGGCAAATCCCAAAGTCGGTGCTTCAGGTGTAGCCAAGTGATTGCGAGAAGCGCAGGCAGGGCCTTATTCCTTGCATTCACACTTGGCTGGGCTGCATTCTCTATAGCGCAAGCACCGGTCCCGCCTTTGACTGGGCATGTCATTGATCTAACCGGCACGCTTGCCGCAGAGCAGAAGGCCTCACTGGAGAAAACGTTGACAGCGTTTGAGGCAAGGAAGGGCAGTCAGCTTGCTGTCCTGATAGTCCCGTCATCAGCGCCGGAAGAAATTGAGCAATTTTCCTTGCGGGTTGCTGAGCAATGGAAGCTCGGACGGAAGAAAGTTGATGACGGTGCTATCCTGGTTGTTGCCAAAAACGATCGCACGCTACGTATTGAGGTGGGATATGGACTGGAAGGGCCGCTCAATGACGCCACCAGCAAACGCATCATCAGCGAGGCCATTCTGCCGCGCTTCAGGCAGCAAGACTTCTATGGTGGCATCACGGCCGGGGTCGAGCAGATCATCCGCGTCGTTGACGGTGAGCCCTTGCCGGCACCCATCGGGCAACCTGCCACCAGTACCGGAGACGTCCGGCAGTACGCCCCTATCCTTTTCATTGTTGCTCTCGCAGTGGGCGGCGTGCTGCGGGCGACGTTAGGCAAAGTACCCGGTTCGCTGGTCACAGGTGGGGCAGTTGCAGTAGTTGCCTGGCTTATCGCTGGCGCCTTATCCGTGGCGTTGCTCGCTGGAGTGATCGCGCTGTTCATCACGTTGTTGGGTGGAGGCATGGGCGGGCATGGACACGGCGGGCACTACGGAGGAGTCGGGCGAGGCGGCTTTGGCGGCGGTGGCTTCAGAGGAGGAGGCGGTGGCTTCGGTGGCGGCGGCGCGTCGGGGAGATGGTAATCATGAATATCAAACGCATCTTGACGCATTTGCTGCTCACCGAAGGGCGGGTCAGGCGAGCCTTTCCGCGCAGTACTTTGAGCACTATCGAAAAAGCTATCAAAGCAAGCGAGACCGCGCATGTCGGAGAAATCCGATTTGTCGTGGAGGGCGGGCTAGACGGCATGCCGCTGTTTAAGGGGCAGACGGCCAAAGAACGGGCCGTTGAAGTTTTCTCGCAACTCCGCGTTTGGGATACCGAAGACAACAGTGGTTTGCTGATTTACTTACTGCTCGCTGATCGGGCGGTAGAAATTGTTGCCGACCGCGGGATTCACGCAAAAGTGGGATCACAAGAATGGAGCAAGGTTTGCCGCCAGATGGAAACGGCCTTCAAACAATCGAACTATGAGAGCGGTGCGCTCAAAGGCGTGCAGGCTGTGACGCAGCATCTGGTGGAGAATTTTCCCGCCAATGGTCGCAGTGTTGATGAACTGCCGGACAAGCCGGTGATCCTTTAAGGCTGGTCGATTTCAAATTTAGGAGTGTCATTACTATGCGAAAAAGCTCAATGAAATGGTTGGTCTCAGTTGTGCAGATCAGTGCGCTGTTGGCTGCCGGGGCGTCCTACGCCGCGGCGGAGAAGGTCTATGTCGCGGATGAAGAGGGGAACACTGTCAGCGTCATCGACGCGACATCCTTCAAGAGGATCGGCAGTATTCCGGTCGGTCAAGGTCCGCACAACGTCCAGGTCGCGCCTGATGGCAGGCAAGTCTGGGTGACCAACAACGGCGAACCGGCAAAGGCGGCCCACAACATGCCGAAGTCCGAGCATGGAGCAATGGCTGGCAGCGGAGAAATTTGGGCCATTGACACCACCACTGATGCGGTGGCGGCTAAGGTGCCAGTCGGCATGCATCCCGCACACGTGGTCGTGACGCCCGATGGCCGTTTTGCTTACGTCGCAAACGGCGGCGAGAACACCGTTAGCGTGGTGGATATTTCTGCGAGACGGGTTGTTGACACAATTCCGGTCGGCGCCTCCCCACACGGCATGCGGATCAGTTCGGACGGCAAACAAGCCTGGGTCGCCAACCTCAAGGGCGGAACCATCTCGGTCATTGACACTGCGGTACGAAAGGAAACTTTGCAAATCGCTGTTGGCAAAGGCCCCGCGCAGGTGGGTTTTACGCCTGATGGTCGGCTGGGGTTCGTGTCGCTGTCTGGGGAAAACCGGGTCGCTGTGATTGACCCTGTGAGTCGAAAGGTTATCAGCAAGATAGCTGTGGGTACAGTTCCGATTCAGTTGTACGCAACACCCGACAGCCAGTTATTGTTGGTGGCGAATCAGGGAACACGGCAAAACCCAGGTAGCACTGTCAGCGTCATTGATCTTCGTAGCTTCAAGGTCGTATCGACGATCAAGACCGGAAAGGGTGCTCACGGCGTGGCAATTGATCGCAAAGGACTCCATGCCTTTGTGACTAACCTTTACGAGGACACAGTCTCCGTTATCGATATCTTGCAGCGCAAGGTGATCGCCACCATCCCTGTCGGCCGCCTGCCCAATGGTGTCAGCGTGACGCCTTGACCATGGTAGGGGTATGCGGCGAAAGGGCACCTAGAGCGGGTTTAAGGTTGCCACGTTAAAGAGGTTAACTACTGCAATGACTTCTGTCTCCCGGTTAGCCGCGGTGGCTGAGCTCCCCAGTCTGCAGCCTGTGCAGTTGGGGTGGCTGGCTGCGGCGGTGTTTGTTGTGTCGGCCGGTTATGGGGCACTCATGCCTCTCTTGCCGGGATGGCTGTCTGAGTTGACGCCAGGTGCGACTGAGGCTGAAATTGCACGCCACGTCGGCTTTCTAAGCGGCACGTACGCTGGCGGCGTACTGGTCGGCGCCCCTCTGTGGGGTGTGATGTCGGACCGCGCCGGGCGGAGCCGGATACTGGTTGTTGGACTCGTTGGCTACGTTGCTAGCCTGCTTCTTTTGCTGGTTCCTACATTGAGCAGCCTGTGGGGAATGTATGTGCTACGCGGTGCAACTGGCTTCTTCGTGGCGGCGGTGGTTCCGGTTGTTGCCGCACTGGTTGCTGAACACACTCCTAGGCAGCAGCGCGCGCGGCGCTTCGCTTGGCTCAGTGCTATGTCGCTACTCGGATTTCTCTTCGGCCCTGGGCTGGGAGTCGTAGCAGACGGGATCGGCACATTGTTGATTTTAGGGGTGGTTTCCCCCTCGCTCTCCGCACGTTTTGTGATTGTTCTTTCCGCTGTGCTCGGTGCGACCATGATGGCGGGACTCACCGTGACACTGCCTACGACGCAGCCTGCCAACGCAGCGGCGCAGATAAGTCCGGGTGCTTCCACTGAAGGTCGCCATCTCGCGTTGTGGTGGCTGAATGGAGTTGTCATGCTCGTGCTCGCGGGTTTTGAGTTGGGGATACTCCTGCAAGGACAGCAACACCCTGGCGTCTCTTCGCGCGAGATCGGATTGATGTTCGCCGAGTGCAGCCTTGTGATGCTTGGTGTCAACGCTCTGCTGTTTTTCACGAATATGCTTGAAAGAGTTCAAAGCAGATGGTTGATCGGCGTAGGGTTGCTTTTGGCGATGGCAGGGCTGCTGGTGCTGGCTCGCCATCGATTAGATATTTGGATGTATGTGGGCATCAGTCTTACAGCCGCTGGAACCGGTTTGGTTCTCCCAGTCATCGCCTACATGGGCGCGAGTGTTTCGCGACAGATGCTCAGCGTTACGATGGGTGGGCTTGCCGCGGCTGCTAGTTTCGGGCAGACGCTCGGATCGTCCGCCGGCGGATGGATCTTCGGTGCTTTCGCCCGTTACAGCTTCGCATGGCTAGCTCTTCCTTTGGCGGTGATGCTCGTGCTCTTGCTGATGTGCCCGCGATGGTGGTCGGCCACTTACGCTTTGCCGTCGATTCATCCGGCTTTGCCAGAACCGCATGACTGAGTAATCATGGGGCACACCATGGCGAAACTATTGTTAATAGCTGCAACCCTATTCGTGGTTAGCGTACCGCTCAATTTTCTGTGGGAGGTGGCGCAGATGCCGCTATATGTGGAGGAAGGTGACTTGTTGGAGTTTGCAGCACATTGCGTCGTCCCCAGCCTAGGGGACGGCCTAATCGTACTGATTATCTTTGGCGTCGGCGTCATTGTGCTGGGCCAGACGGACTGGTTTAGCCAGCCGGGACTCGGCGGTTACGCTCTGATGATCTTTACCGGATTCGCTATTGCCCTGACCATCGAATGGGGCGCTGTGTATGTCTTAGACCGCTGGAGTTATACGGCGCGCATGCCACGCTTACCAGGCTTGGGTGTCGGCCTTTCGCCAGTGCTGCAAATGTTGATACTGCCACCCGTTATATTCAAGTTTTCGACGTGGTGGCTTGACCGGAAGCAGCGTGACTAAACTACCCGAAAGACTCCCATGTCCGATTCCTTGACCCCTGGCACCCTGCAAAAGATGCACGCCTATTGGCGTGCGGCGAACTACCTGTCGGTCGGGCAGATTTACCTGCGAGACAACCCGCTGCTTGAGCGCCCGCTCGCGCTAGCGGACATCAAGCCGCGCTTGTTGGGCCATTGGGGCACGACGCCGGGTTTGAACCTTCTCTATGTTCACCTGAACCGGTTGATCAAAGATAACAACCTGAACATGATCTACGTCATGGGCCCAGGCCACGGCGGGCCAGGCATCGTTGCGAACAGTTATCTGGAAGGGTCCTACACCGAACACTATCCAGCCATCGAACGCAACCGCAACGGCCTGCAGCGGCTGTTTCGGCAGTTTTCGTGGCCGCAGGGCATCCCCAGCCACGTGTCGCCCGAAGTGCCAGGCTCGATTCATGAGGGTGGCGAGTTGGGCTACTCGTTGGCCCATGCCTATGGAGCGGCGTTCGACAATCCCGATCTCATCGTCGCCTGCGTCGTCGGTGATGGCGAGGCCGAGACCGGCGCGCTGGCGGCGAGCTGGCATTCCAATAAATTCCTGAATCCGGCGCGCGACGGCGCGGTGCTGCCAATCCTGCATCTGAACGGCTACAAGATCGCCAACCCCACGGTGCTGGCACGCATCAGCCGGGAAGAGCTGACCGATCTGATGCGCGGCTACGGCCACGAGCCGTACTTCGTCGAAGGCGACGACCCGACGCTCGTGCACCAAGCCTTGGCCGGCGCGCTGGATGCGGTGCTGGCACAAATACGCGAGTTTCAACAGCAGGCGCGAGCGCTCGACCCGGGGGAGTCTCTCCTACGGCCACGCTGGCCGATGATCGTCCTTTGCACGCCCAAAGGCTGGACAGGGCCGAAACGCGTTGACGACAAACAAGTGGAAGGCAGTTGGCGGTCGCACCAGGTGCCTATAGCTGAGTTCAAGACAGGCGGGCATGTGGAGCAGCTCGAAAGCTGGCTCAAGAGTTACCGGCCCGAGGAACTGTTCGACGAGGACGGTCGGTTCCGTGAGGAGTTGGCTATGCTGGCACCGACAGGCCAGCGCCGTATGGGCTGCAATCCGCACGCCAACGGGGGCGTGTTGCTGAAGCCGCTGGACATGCCTTCCTTCCGCGTCTATGCCGTTCCGGTGACCGAGCCGGGAACCATGGAGGCTGAGGCCACTCGCGTCCTTGGCAGGTTTCTGCGCGACGTGATGAGACTCAACCTGAAAGCGGCCAACTTCCGACTCTTCGGCCCGGATGAAACCGCGTCGAACCGGTTGGATGCGGTGTTCGAGGTGTCCGGCAAGGTGTGGCTGGACGGCGTGCAGGAGGAGCGTGACAACCACCTCAGCGCCAACGGCCGCGTGATGGAAGTGTTGAGCGAGCACCTGTGCGAAGGCTGGCTCGAGGGCTACCTGCTCACCGGGCGTCACGGCCTGTTCTCTTGCTACGAAGCCTTCATCCACATCGTTGATTCGATGTTCAACCAGCATGCCAAGTGGCTGAAGGTGTGCAACCAGATCCCCTGGCGCAAGCCGATCGCCTCACTGAACTACCTGCTCACCTCGCATGTTTGGCGGCAAGACCATAACGGGTTCTCGCATCAGGACCCCGGCTTTATTGACCATGTGGCCAGCAAGAAGGCAGACGTGGTGCGCATTTACCTGCCGCCCGACGCCAACACCTTGCTGTCGGTGGCGGACCACTGCCTGCGCAGCCGCAACTACGTCAACCTGATCATCGCCGGCAAGCAGCCGGCGTTGCAGTGGCTGGACATTGACGCGGCCGTGCGCCACTGCGCTGCCGGCGCAGGGGTGTGGGAGTGGGCCAGTAGAGATGCGGGTGTTGGTCAGGTCGACCCCGACGCCGTGATGGCCTGTGCCGGCGACGTGCCGACGCTGGAGGCGCTGGCCGCCGTGACCCTGCTGCGCAGCTATGTGCCAGACATCCGCATCCGCTTCGTCAACGTCGTCGACCTGATGGTTCTGCAGCCGCCGTCGGAACATCCCCACGGCTTGGCCGACCGCGAATTCGATGCCCTGTTCACCACCGACAAGCCGGTAATCTTCGCCTTCCACGGTTACCCCGCGATCATCCACAAGCTGACCTACCGGCGGCGCAACCACGACAACATCCATGTGCGCGGCTATAAGGAAGAGGGCACCACGACGACGCCGTTCGATATGGTGGTGTTGAACAGTGTGGACCGCTATCAATTGGCGCTCGACGCGATCCGGCGCATCCCCAGGCTGGCGGGGCAGGTGGCGGCGGAGACCGCGCGGTTCGATGCGACCATGCAACGCCACAAGCTCTACATCGGCGAGCATGGCGAGGACATGCCGGAGATCCTGGACTGGCACTGGACAGCATGAAAGTCTGTGGATGCGCTCGCTGAACATTCTCTCGCTGAACAGCGGCTCGTCGTCGTTCAAATTCGGTTTGTATCGCGTCGATTCGACCGGAACCGAGCAGTTGTTCGGCGACAGCGTCTCGACAGCTGACCATCCGGACGCGATGACCCGTATCGCCAGCGTTCTCGCAGCTTCTGGGATGCCGCCACCAGACGCCGTTGGGCACCGCATCGTGCATGGCGGGCCTGCGCTGCGGCAGCATTGCCGCATCGACGATGCGGTGCTGCGCCAGCTGCAAGCCGCTGTCGCCTTTGCGCCGCTGCACGCACCCGTCGCGCTGGCGTTCATCCGTTTCGCACAAGCGCACTTTCCCGGCGTTCCTCAGGTCGCGTGCTTCGACACCGCCTTTCATGCCGAGTTGCCAGAGGTCGCCCGTGTGCTTCCGATAGCCAGGGAACTGCAGTCTGAAGGCATCCAGCGCTACGGCTTCCATGGGCTGTCGCTCGAATCGATTGTGCAGCAATTGGGCAACGGCATGCCGGTGCGGCTGGTCATTGCCCATCTCGGCAACGGTGCAAGCATCACCGCAGTCAAAGGTGGTAAGTCGATCGATACCAGCATGGGCTTGACACCAACCGGCGGTGTAATCATGGGCACGCGCAGCGGCGACCTGGACCCGGGCTTGCTCGTGTACCTGATGCGCGAGAAGCGGCTTGACGCTGCCCAGATCGAAGCCCTGGTCGATCACCAATCCGGCCTCAAGGGGATTTCGGGGCTGGATAGCGACATGCGGGAACTGCACAAGGCGGCGCCGTCGAACCCCTCGGCGCGACTGGCCATCGAGATGTTTTGTCAGTCCGTACGCAAGCAGATTGCTGCGATGATTGCCGTATTGGACGGGCTTGACCTGCTTGTCTTCACCGGCGGTATCGGAGAGAACGATGCGGCGGTGCGTGCCTCCATATGCGCTAGTCTGTCTTGGATGGGCATAAATCTGAACGAACCCCGCAACCGCTTGGTAATCAATCCGATCAACAACGCCACATCGCGTTGTTCGGTGCAGGTTATCGTCTCCAAGGAAGACGAGCAGATTGCCCGCCATACGTGGGCCTTGGTCGCATGAATTCCTACCCTGTCAGAAGGGGGAAGCGTCAATCGTTCTCGACTCGTCACAATGGTCTGGACTCCTCGCATCCGATCTAGCAGATCAGGTTGATGATGGCGAAGCTGCTGGCGGATCTTGAGGGAGTTCTAACGCATCGGTCAAACTCAGCGCAGTAGCTGAAGGTTTTCTGCCCCGGAACCGATCGGCCCGATTGACAAGGCTAATCATCTCGGCGGCCGCTTGAATCGTCAGCCGATGCTGTGTGAAACCCTGTCTCGGCGAGATGTAGGCCGCCATATCGCGAATCGCTTCAAGCTGTTGTTCACCGGCTTGTCCCAACAACGCGATGACCAGGTTTTCGAGCGCGATGACGCGCACTTGAAGCTGCATCAGCTCGGCGTTGGACAACGGTGGCGAATCGGCCATCGGCTCGCGCAGGCCGAAGTCAGAGTCCGGGTCGGCGGGCCCGGCGCCACCCTCGTTCTCCCAACCTGCGAGTGAACGGTCGCGCAAGCGTTGCGTAGAGTCCGCGCGGCGATCAGGTGCGTTGGTCGAGTCGAAAGTCATGCGCGCGACGTGCTGGAAAGCCCGTCTGAGCCGGGTTGCGTGATGGTGCCATCAGGGACGCCATCCACATGTACCTGCAGCCACCATTCCAGCAGCGCGAGATGCCACAGCTTGCTACCCTGAATGCGCGTGAAGTGCGCCTCCGGATTGGCCAGCAGCTTGTCGACGTAGGCGCGTTGGTAAAGCCCGCGCCGGATGCAGGCATCCGACTGCAGAATGCCGCGCATCAGCTCCAAAAACGGGCCGCGCACGTGCTTCAGGGCGGGCACCGGGAAGTAGCCCTTCGGTCGGTCGATCACCGCATCCGGGATCACGCCGCGCGAGATCGCCTTTAAAGGAAACTTTCCCCCATCCTTGAGCTTCAGTTCGGGAGGCATCCTTGCTGCAAGTTCGACCAATTCATGGTCAAGGAAGGGCACCCGCACTTCAAGACCCCAGGCCATTGGCATGTTGTCCACGCGCTTGACTGGATCATCGACGATCAAGGTGGTCGCGTCGAAGCGCCAGACCTCGTCGAGAAAGGTGTCGGATTGCGGCCTGCCGAGTTCTCGCGCGACCAGCTTCCTTGTCACGTCGGGCACGTGCCATGCCGGCGCGATCATCTCCAGATACTCGGCATGGTCACGGTCGAAGTAGTGCCGGCCGAAGCGCTCCACCGGCGGGCCGGTTTCAGCGTCCATCAACGGGTACCAAAAGTAGCCGCCAAACACCTCGTCGGCGCCTTGCCCCGCAAGTACCACCTTTACCTCCTTCGACACCCGCTCGCTGAGCAGGTAGAACGCGATGACGTCGTGGCTCATCATCGGTTCGGTCATGGCCGCCACGGCTTCAGGCAAACGTGCAAGCACCTCGCTGTTTGGGATGAGGTGCTTGTGGTGGCGGGTGTTGAACTGCGCAGCGATCAGGTCCGAGAACTCGAACTCGTCGGCCTTCTCAGCACCCACACTGACCCCGGGGATGCCCTCGAAGCCGATCGAGAACGTCAACAGGTCGTCCACTTTATCGGCCAGCAAGCCAACCAGCAGGCTCGAATCCAGCCCGCCCGACAGCAGTACCCCCACCGGTACGTCGGCGGCAAGGCGATGACGGTCGAGCGCGCGCACAAGGACCTCGCGCGTCTTTGCAAGCCATTGCGCTTCTGACAGCGGCTCTGCTGGCCGCGTCGCGTCCAGCGTCCAGTACAACTTCTGCGTCACGGCTCCATCCATGCCGACAGTCATCGTGCTGGCGGGCGGAAGTTTGCGAACGCCGGTCAGTATCGTGCGCGGTGCCGGCACCACGGTGTGCAGCATGAAGTGGTGGTGCAATGCGACAGGATCGAGACGTGTATCGACGCCGCCGCCAGAAAGCAGCGCGGGCAAGCTCGATGCAAACCGCAGTCGATTGTCATCCTGGGTCAAGTACAAAGGCTTGATACCGAAGCGGTCCCGCGCCAGAAACAGACTGGCGCGACGCATATCCCAGATGGCGAAGGCGAACATGCCGTAGAAACGTTGTACGCACTGTTCGCCCCATGCAGCGTACGCCTTGAGAATGACCTCGCTGTCACCTTCCGAGACGAAGGTATGGCCCATTGAGATCAGTTCGGCGCGTAGTTCCCGGTAGTTGTAGATCGTGCCGTTGAACACCAGAGCGAGGTGCAGTGTGTCGTCCACCATCGGCTGTTCGGCGTTTGCAGACAGGTCGATGATTGCGAGGCGCCGGTGCCCAAAGGCAACCGGTCCGTTCGCATATGTTCCCGCGTGGTCTGGTCCGCGGCGTGCCAGCGTTTCGGATATGCGTTTGATTACCGCCATGTCCGGTGACGTGGCGTCGAATCTCAGTTCACCGCAAATGCCGCACATGGAAGGCCTGGCGTAGGATGGGTAAGCCGTTCCTCGACACGGCCAGATGCACTGCGGCATCTTCCAGAGAACGGGATGCGATGCTGCCTGTTCTTGAAGGCGCATCCATATGCGGTGATGGTAGAAAAGCGTTCACGGGTTGGGACAGGTTAGGTTGAGCATTCGGTATGTCTAAACAGGATATCAGTCGTTGCCTCCCCCTGTCTGTTCGATGGACGATCCGGTGGCGACAGTGACATATCGATGTAAGGCAGTGCGCTGAGTTCGGTAGCAATGTGTCGCTTTGTAGGCTGAGCAGCGCGGGCGGGCGTACTATGGGGCAAATGTCTGAATCCCTCTCCTTTCACCCAACCGGGCGTCGATCTTCATGAGCTTGGCTGCACACAGCTGATATTTCGTCCGGAGATATCGCCTCCCAAAAATGTCGGGTGGCGTGCTGTCAACCGGACCTCAAAGTGCCGG
Organism: Polaromonas sp. AER18D-145; assembly: GCF_002379095.1. Taxonomy (GTDB): domain Bacteria; phylum Pseudomonadota; class Gammaproteobacteria; order Burkholderiales; family Burkholderiaceae_C; genus Polaromonas. The sequence continues at coordinate 14,911 of NZ_NBZV01000040.1, read as the reverse complement.
CGGGTAACCAGCCTCGGTCAGCGCTTCGACGAAATCCGACCGGTCTTCGGTCGATTCGATCTTGACCCTTTTGGTGTTTATGTCGACATCCACCTTGGAGTTGGGATCGACGAGCTTGGCGGTCATGGCGACGGTGCTGGCGCAGTGGCCGCAGCTCATGTCTGGCAGGTTGAATTCAAGCATCAAAGGCTCCTAAAAAATTGGAATGTCTAAATTTAGACCTTGCCACCGTGGCAAGGTCAAAATGTTTCGTCACATATCCACATGCTGGGCAGGGAATTAACTTCTACCGGCTTGACCCTTCCATGGTGGGAAGGTTCAGAATTTCCCTCATCGCCGCCATGTCGGCCTAAAAGCAGATGAGGAACACCGTGAACATAGCAACAGCACTCCAACCCAGCGCGTCAGGCCAAACCGACTGGACCTTACCAGTCGAGGGAATGACCTGCGCGTCCTGCGTCAGCCGCGTCGAGAAGGCCCTTTCGGCTATTCCGGGTGTCAGCGAGGCGAACGTGAACCTGGCAACCGAGGCGGCCACCGTCCGGGCCGATAAGGGCGTGGCCCTGAATGCGTTACGCGCAGCCGTCGAGAAGGCCGGATACACGGTGGGCGAACAAACGGTGCAATTGAGTATCGAGGGCATGACCTGCGCATCCTGCGTTGCTCGCGTCGAAAAAGCCTTGCTCAAAGTGCCCGGCGTGACCTCCGCCCAAGTCAACTTGGCCACCGAAACCGCCGAGGTTAAGCTGGCGAGCCGTGATCTGGACGTCAGCGCTCTGACTGCGGCGGTGGCCAAGGCCGGCTATGCCGCGCGCGCGATCGCCGAGGAGAAGAGGCAGGGGGAGGCGGTCAAGGGCGGCAACGAATGGTGGCCGGTGGCTGTCGCGGCCGTGCTGTCGATTCCGCTGGTCATTCCGATGGCCGCCATGCTGTTCGGCATCGAATGGATGCTCCCTGGCTGGGTGCAATTTGCCTTGGCAACGCCAGTGCAGTTCTGGCTGGGCGCCCGGTTTTACCGCTCTGGGTGGAAAGCACTCAAGGCGCGCGCCGGCAACATGGATCTGCTGGTGGCGCTTGGGACCTCAGCGGGTTATGGCTTGAGCGTGTACCAATTGCTGGTCCACGGTGACCATGGAATGGCACACCTCTACTTTGAGGCCTCAGCAGTAGTGATCACCTTGGTACTGCTCGGCAAATGGCTGGAAACCCGTGCTAAACGCCAGACGACAGAAGCCATTCGCGCGCTCAATGCGTTGCGGCCGGAAACAGCCCGGGTGCGCCGGGACGGACAGGATCACGGAATACCGATCAGCCAGGTGCTCAAGGACGACATCGTGGTCATTCGCCCGGGGGAACGCGTACCGGTGGACGGCGTGGTGGTGGAAGGGGTCAGCCAGATCGATGAATCCCTGATCACGGGCGAAAGTCTGCCCGTGGCCAAACACGAGGGTGACAAGGTCACCGGAGGTTCAGTGAATGCGGAAGGCTTGCTGCTGGTAAAAACCACCGCCATTGGCGCCGAATCGACCCTGGCGCGCATCGTGCGGCTGGTCGAATCCGCCCAAGCGAAGAAAGCGCCCATACAGCGCTTGGTCGACAGGGTCAGCGAGGTCTTTGTGCCGGTGGTGATCGGCATTGCGCTGGTCACCTTGCTGGGCTGGGGCCTCAGCACGGGGAACTGGGAAAACGCCATTCTCAACGCTGTAGCGGTGCTGGTTATTGCCTGCCCCTGTGCTCTGGGCCTGGCCACTCCCACAGCGATCATGGCTGGTACCGGGGTTGCTGCCCGGCATGGCATCTTGATCAAGGACGCCGAAGCACTCGAAATTGCACATAGCGTCAAAGTGGTTGCGTTCGACAAAACCGGTACGCTTACCGAAGGCAAACCAGAGCTGGTAGCAGCCGATGCCGTCGATGGCAATCGTCTGGCTTTTCTTGCGGCAAGTGCCTCTATCCAGGCGGGCAGCGAACACCCTTTGGCACGCGCCGTCATGGATGCCGCTGTTCAAGAGGGCGCTCAACTGACATCGGCGTCCAAAGTTCGCGCTATTGCCGGCCGCGGCATGGCTGCCGTAGTGGCGCAGCGTGACCTGCGCCTTGGCAGTTCACGTTTCATGGACGAACTGGGAGTGGGCCTTGGGCCCTTATCGGGACGTGCCGCCGAGCTCCAGGCCCAAGGCCGGACGGTGTCGTGGGTGGCTGACATCACAGACCAACCGGTGCTTTTGGGCTTGCTGGCGTTTGGCGATGCTGTCAAACCGACGGCGGCACTAGCCATCGCTAAGCTCCACGAACAAGGTGTCAGGTCCGTACTGGTGACTGGCGACAACCGCGGCAGTGCCCAGGCGGTGGGCAAGCAACTCGGCATTGATGAAATCCGTGCCGAAGTGCTGCCGGAAGACAAAGCCAGGATCGTGGGTGAACTGAAAGCCGGGGGCGTCATCGTCGCCATGGTTGGGGATGGCATCAACGACGCGCCGGCGCTGGCAGCTGCGGACGTCGGAATCGCCATGTCCACGGGAACAGATGTCGCGATGCATGCTGCGGGCGTGACGCTCATGCGCGGCAATCCGGCCCTGGTAGCTGATGCAATCGACATCTCGCGCCGTACTTACGCGAAAATCCGCCAGAACCTGTTTTGGGCATTTATCTACAACGTGGTGGGTGTGCCGCTGGCAGCCTTCGGTCTGCTGAGTCCCATGGTTGCTGGCGCGGCCATGGCTTTTAGCAGCGTCAGCGTGGTGACGAATGCCTTGATGCTGCGCCGCTGGAAAGGAAGCAACACATGAACCAATCGAATATGGGGGGGCCATTCAACATCGGCGAAGCCGCTCGCCAATCCGATGTCTCCGCAAAAATGGTGCGGCATTACGAGTCGCTGGGTCTGCTGCCCAGCGTTGATCGAACGGACTCAGGGTACCGCCAGTACTCTGATAAAGAGGTTCACACCCTTCGCTTTATCAAGCGTTCCCGGGCCTTGGGCTTCAGCATGGCCGAAATTGCGGAGCTGCTCAAACTTTGGCAAAACCAACGACGCTCAAGCAGCGATGTTCGAAAGATCGCGCTCAAGCAAGTGGCTGATCTCAACGAGAGGATGTCAGAGATGGAGGCAATGAAGCGGGCCTTGGAGACCTTAATTCATTGCTGCCATGGCGATCACCGGCCTGACTGTCCAATCCTTGACCAGTTGGGTCAAGTTCACAACGTGCCGGCCAGCGTTAAGGCTCGACGCAGCGACTGATCCATCAGGTTTATTTGGCAGGACCTTACTTTTTGGCGCCTTCGTGAGGATGCTTTGCCAGGTATTTATCAAACTGGGCAATTTCTTTTTTCTGGTCGGCAATGATTTTCTTGGCCATTTTGAGCATTTCAGGATCTTTGCCGCTGCGCAGTTGAGCCTCCGCCATGTCGATGGCACCCTGGTGGTGCATCCGCATCATCATGGCGAAATCTGCGTCGGCATTGCCGGTCATATTCATCCCGGCCATCTTGTCGTTGTTGTCCTTCATCATGGCCTTCATGTCCATGCCACCTTGCATTGGAGCAGAGGCCGCAGGTTTTCCTTGCATGCCTGACATGGCGCCTCCAGTCGCTCCAGACGATTGTGCATGCGCGACAGGCCAAACTAAAGTTGCTGCCAAGGCCACGGCGCCCAAGCGGCTGGCGTTTAAAAGAGTGAACTTTGAAAACATGATTATTTTTCCTTGTATTTAAATTGCTCAATCCATAGTCGCCATGTTGCGGCACTCTTGCGCGCATGCATGGCAGGCCCGCGCGCAGGCCTGACAATGGTCCATGTCATGCTTGGCGCACTCGTCACCGCAGGCTTGGCAGACGTCTGCGCACGCTTTACAGATCGTTTTAGCGTTTTCGCTGCCTCGTGCCATTGCGGCGGCCGCGACCGCACAAATCTGGGCGCAATCCATGTCCAGCGCAATACACCGGGCCATCATCTTCACATCCGGCTCCTGCAGGCACGAAGCGGCGCAGTGATTACAGGCGATGACGCAAGCGTTACAGGCCTCAATGCAGGCGGCATGAACTTGGTGTGGCATATCAATCTCCATAAGAAACGTGCCGATATAGGCATGTCACATGCTCACTTTCAGCACTATAGCGCCCTGTAGTCAAAAGGCTTTAAACGCCGTAATCCTGACGGGCATTGGTCCTTTTAGTATTCACGCCACAACCGACTGCAGATGGCTGCAATCCTAAAAATCCGCGGCCAATAAGGCGGAATGCGTCACGACTTGGCAGTGCGTAGCCGCCTGCACTTTGACTTTGAAAACCCATGCTCGGTCTGGCTGACCGCAGAACAGAAGGAGTGCTGATGATTGTCGCGAGGTCCACATTCCTGCCTTGTTCGATTGAGCAGTGACTGGAGCAGGTCATGACGCTTTTGCATTACGTGGCATGGCCCATGGTGGCGTTCGTGACGGTCAGGCCGTCCGCGCTCTCCGAGCGTCGGGAGGAGGGCAAGTATGTGGTGGGACTTCGGCTGTTCGGTTTCATTTCCTTCGGGCCTCAGACCATCGACATCTCGGTTCCATCGAGCGACGGCACACACGTCGAGTTGCGGGACAACGGCTGCAGCAGCCTTATTTCCAGATGGGACCATCTGATCACCATCCGCTCTGCGGAGGGAGGCTGCGTTAATTCGGATCGGGTGTAAGTCAAAGCAGGCGTTTTGACACCATTTGTCTGGGGGTTTGCCTGGCTGTTTTAGCGCCATCGCCAGCGTCGTTGGCTGCGGTTGGTCAACAACGCATTCAAATACGACCGGCCTTTGCCACTACAAAAATTTGAAAGGTGCCGCCGAGAACGCGGCTGTAGCCCAAGCCCTCCACCGTGCGAGGCGGTTGCGCAGAACTACACCAGCCAGACTGAAACGAGTATCACTTGCTCCGTACTGAAAAGATTCAATTTTTATCCAATGGCCGTCCCGGCCTCATCCCTTGCGCGGCGCGGGGGCTTTCGCGGCTGTTAGCATAGGGGCTGTGAAACGTCTTGTTTGTCACTTCCTGATTTTCTGGTTAGCGCTGCTGTCGGGCGGCGCCTATGCCCACGCGGCAGCCGATGCTGCGCAGGAGCTGGGCCACATTGCCGCCCACGCCCTCGAGGGGCAACTGACCGTTGCAGGTGACAACGAAACATCCGACGCGGCGCATGAACATGGGCCCACCGAGTCTTGTAGCCATAGCCACTGCGGCTATGGCCATGCGGCCGGTATGCTGCCTGCTCAGTTCCGTTCCACCGATGCGAGCGTCGGCGCCCCGCTGCCCACGCCGCAAGCCTGGGCCAGCCGCGAACAGCCCAACAACATCGAACGCCCCAAATGGAGCTTCACCACCTCATCGGTGGTGAACCTTTGACCTGACGGGCGCTTCAAAAGTCTTTCTTTTTCCAGTGTCCTGAGTGCAAAGGTTCGCCGAAGTTTTGATTTGCTTCGGAGAACGCTCTTGCTTGATCTTTCCCCTTTCCGTTTGTCGCGGCTTGCCTGCACATCGTTATTGCTGCCGGCCGCCCTCACGCTTGCCAGTGCGCAAACTGTGCCGCCGCGACCCCTACCATCCTTAGCTGAAGCCGCAGCACCCACGGGCGGCACCAGCCTGCGCGAGGCGCTGGACGCGGCCTGGGCCCTGAGCCCGGCAGCCCGCAGTGCCGACAGCCGCCGCGCCCAATTGCAGGCCCGGGAACGCGCTGCATCATCCTGGATCAATGGCTCGCCAAGCGCCGTGCTGGCGCATCGCAGCGACCGCTTCAATAGCAACGGTGGCTTGCGGGAATACGAAGCCGAGCTGGAACTGCCGATCTGGAGCCCGGGCGTGCGCGGCGCCACCCAGCGTGAGCTGGCAGCGCTGCGCCTGGGTTTCGAGCCGCAGCAACAGGTGGCGCGACTGAAACTCGCTGCCGATGTGCGCGAAGCAGCCGTCAGCGTGGCCGTGGCACGTACCGAACGCGACCTGGCCCAACGCAAACACAGCGAAGCACAAACACTGGCGCAGGACGTGGAACGCCGCGTGAAAGCCGGTGACAGCGCCCGTGTGGACGGTTTGCAGGCGCAGTCCCTGGTCCAACAGGCCGCCAGCGGACGGGAACAGGCGCAGCAGGCCCTAGCCCGCCTGCAAAACCAGTGGCTGGCCCTGACCGGCATGGCCGCAGTGCCGTCGCTGGACGAGCCCCTCCCGTCCGCCAACCCGGTCATGGGTCCAGACCACCCTGCGTTACAGGCCGCACAGTCGCGGGTCCAGGCGGCGCAAGCTTCGCTCGAACTGAGCGAAACCGACAAACGCGACCCGATGTCAGTCGGAGTAGGCGTCACGCGCGAACGTTCGGCCTTTGGCGCCGCAAGCGAGACCAGCTTGCGTCTGGCAATAAAAATCCCCTTCGGCACCGACAGCCGCAACGCCCCGCGCATCGCTGCAGCACGCGCAGAACTCGACGCCGCGCAGGCCGAACTGGACGCCGCCCAGAGACAGATACAGACCGAACTGGCATCGGCACTGGCCGAGCTCGACGCCGCCCGCCGCACGCAGGCCAGCATGGCCGAACGCGCGCGCCTGAGCAGTGAGGTGCAAGGCCTCGTGGCCAAGTCTTACCGCCTCGGCGAGTCCGACCTGCCGACCCGCCTGCGCGCCGACAGCGAAAAGTTTGAAGCCGACCTATCCCTGGCGCGCGCCCGCGTGGGCCTTCAGCGTGCCATTTCCCAATTGAACCAAGCCCTTGGATTGCTCCCATGAACCTCATCTACAAGCCAAACAAGCCTCTAGCTCATATCCAGCAGGCGCTGACAGCTATTTTTTTCATAGCGTCTGGTTTGTTTGCCACGGCCTGGGCTGGGGGAGACCACGGGGCAGAAGCGCCAGCGGCGGCCGGCGTGGTCACCTCCCCGCGCATCAGCAGCCATTCCGACCTGTTCGAGCTGGTCGGCGTGGTCGAGAACGGTGAGATGAAAATTTACCTAGACCGTTACGCGAGCAACGAGCCGGTCACCGATGCAAAGATCGAAGTCGAGGCCGGCACAGCCAAAGGAACCGCCGCGCCCCAGCCGGACGGCAGTTACAGCTTCAAACATGATTTGCTGGGCCAGCCGGGCGCTCTGGCCGTCAGTTTTGTCGTCGCCGCTGGCAAGGACACCGACCTGCTGGCTGGCGACCTGGTCATCACCGATCCCCACGCTGAAGACGATCATGCCAGTGCGAAGCGACCCTGGCTGCGCTGGGCCGCCTATGCGGGCGCTGTACTGCTGCTGGCGGCGCTCGCCGCTGCGGCATGGCGAAACCGCCGCCGCAAAAGCCTGGCCGGCATGTTAATTGCCGCCTGCGCCCTGGGCCTGGGCGCAACAGCCACCCTGGACGCGCAGGCGGGACCGGGCCACGACCCCGGCGGGGAGGCTGCCCCCGCAGCTGGCGGCAATACGCCGCGGCGGCTGGCCGACGGCGGTGTGTTTTTGCCCAAGACCAGCCAGCGCCAGCTCGGTGTGCGAACCGTGGTCGCCCAGGAAGCTTCTTTGCCGACCACGGTCGAACTGACAGGCCGGGTGGTGCTGGACAGCAACGCCGGCGGCAAGGTGCAACCGACGCAGGCCGGGCGTATCGAAGCTGGTCCGCGCGGCCTGCCGCAACTCGGGCAAGTGGTGCGCAAGGGCGAAGTCCTTGCCGTGGTACGCGCCTCCAGCAGCGCGATTGACCGCGCCAACCAGCAGGCGCAAAGCGCCGAACTCAACGCGAGCCTGAACCTCGCCCGCAGGCGCGTGGAGCGTCTGCAGCAACTCGAAGGCACAGTACCGAAAAAGGACATTGAAGCTGTGCAGTCCGACGTGATCAGCCTGCAGCAACGTGCGGCAGCGGTCGCGGGCAGCGTGTCGGCCATCGAAGCCCTCGTGGCACCCGTCTCCGGTGTCATTGCCGCTGCCAATGTGGTGGCTGGTCAGGTTGTCGAGGGGCGCGAAGTGCTGTTCGAAATTGTCGATCCCGCGCGCATGAGTGTTGAAGCCAGTGCCTTTGATGCTGCGCTGTCGGCCAACATCGCCTCGGCCAGCGCCAGCCCGGCTCCCGGCGCAAGCGTGCCACTGCAATTTGTCGGCGCCGGCAGCAGCCTGCGCGAAGGGGCGATTCCCCTGGTGTTTCGCACCCTGCCGGGCAAGAACGCTTTGCCCCTGTCGATCAACCAGCCGGTCAAGGTAACCGTGCAGACCAAAAGCCAAGTCAAGGGTTTTGCCGTGCCCATAAGTGCCGTGGTCAAAAACGCCAGTAACCAGGACATGGTGTGGTTGCACACCGGCGCCGAGGTGTTCCAGCCGCGCACCGTGCGCCAGGTACCTCTGGACGGAAGCACCGCCGCGATTGTGGATGGCCTCAAAGCCGGTGATCGGGTGGTGACGCAAGGTGCGCCGCTGGTCAACCAGGTTCGCTGAGCAGGGCCGCACAACATGTTTGAAAAACTCATACACGCCTCCCTCGCCAACCGCCTGATGGTGGTGGTGCTGTCGGTGGTACTGCTGCTGGTCGGTGCGTTTACGCTGGTTCAGATGCCGGTGGACGTATTCCCCGACCTGAACAAACCGACGGTCACGCTGCAGGCCGAAGCCGGTGGCATGGCGCCCGAAGAAGTCGAACAGCTCATCACTGCGCCGCTAGAAATCGCCATGGGCGGCATACCGGGGGTGGAAAGCATTCGCTCGATTTCCAGCGTCGGCCTGTCCTTTGTTTATGTGACCTTCGACTGGAAAACCGACATCTACCGCGCCCGCCAGATGGTGGGCGAGCGGCTACAGCTGGCACGCGAGCAGTTGCCGCAGGGGGTGACGCACGTCGGCATGGGGCCCATCAGCTCCATCATGGGCGAGATCATGCTGCTGGCCCTGCCCATCGACACCAGCAAGATCAGCCCGATGGCGGTGCGCGAATACGCCGACTTCGTGATGCGCCCGCGCCTGCTCACCCTGCCTGGCGTCGCCCAGGTGGTGCCGATAGGTGGCGAGGTGCGCCAGTATCAGGTGCAGCCCGACACCGCGCTGATGGCGGCGCTCAAGGTGGATCTGGAAAACATCGAGTCCGCGCTCAAGGGTTTTTCGGGCAACTCCAGCGGCGGTTTTCTCGAACTCAATTCGCGCGAGTACCTGATCCGCAACATCGGCCGCACCACCCGGCTGCAGGACCTGGAGCGCCTGCCGGTAGCCTTTCAAAACGGCAAACCGATCCAGCTCAACCAGGTGGCCAAGGTCACGTTTGCGCCAGCCATCAAGCGCGGCGATGCGGGCTTGAACGGCCAGCCCGCCGTGATTCTCAGCATCCAAAAACAGCCTGCTGCTGACACCGTGGCACTAACGGAAAAAATCGAAGCCGCCATCGAAGAGCTGAAAAAAGGCATGCCGCCGGGCATGGGTGAGTCCAAGGTCACCATGCGCCAGGCGAACTTTATTGAATCGTCGGTGAATACTCTCAAAGGGAAGTTGATGCTGGCGTTTGCCGTGGTGGCGGTGGTACTGTATTTATTTCTGCTGAACGTTCGTACCACCGTGATTTCGCTGGTGGCCATACCGATTTCGTTCATGGCGACCGTGCTGGTTTTCAAGTATTTCGGTTTTTCCATCAACACCATGACGCTGGGCGGTCTGACGATTGCCATCGGCGAGCTGGTCGACGATGCCGTGGTGGGCGTGGAAAATGTGCTGCGCCGCCTGAAGATGGACCGCACCGCGCATCCCACCCGCCGACTCGGCCCCTTGGAGTTGATTGCCAAGGCCACACTTGAAGTGCGCTCTGGCATCGTGATTGCCACCTTGATTGTTGTGCTGGTGTTGGTGCCCCTGTTCTTTCTGCCAGGTGTCGAGGGGCGCTTGATGCAGCCGCTGGCTGTGGCCTACATCGTCGCCATGCTTGCATCAATGCTCGTCTCGGTGACGCTCACCCCAGTGCTGGCGTACTACCTGTTACCGAGAATGAAAGGGCTGGACCATGGAGATACGCGGGCCCAGCTATGGCTGAAAGCACGCTACGCGAAAGCACTGGCATATGTGCTGGGGCGTCCTCGCACCTGGGTGTTGGCCGGCGCAGCGGCGGCGCTGCTTGCCATGGCGGCCGTGCCCTTTTTCCCCACGACTTTTTTGCCGCCCTTTAACGAAGGCGTGGCGCTGGTCGGCCTGCGCCTGAACCCCGGAACCACGCTCACTGAGTCGACCCGCATCGGCGCGATTGCCGAAAAGGCTCTGGCGGATGTGCCTGAGGTCGAACATGTGGGGCGCCGCTCTGGGCGCGCCGAGCTGGATGAACATGCCGAGGGTGTGCATGCGTCGGAGCTCGACTTGAAACTCAAGCGCAGCGAGCGCAGCCTGGAAGAGGTGTTTGCCGACATCCGCAGCCGCGTTTCCACACTGCCGGCGGCCATCGGCATTGGCCAGCCAATCAGCCACCGCATCGACCACATGTTGTCGGGCGTGCGCTCGCAAATCGCCATCAAGATTTTTGGCGACGACCTGGACACCCTGCGCACGCAGGCCGAGGCGCTGCGGCAAAAGCTTACTGGCATCAACGGTGTGGTGGACCTGGAAATCGAAAAGCAGGTGCTGACGCCCCAAATCAGAATCCAGGTGGACTACGACCGGGCCCTGGGTCTGGGCCTGCCGCCGGCCAAGCTGCTGCAGGAGCTGCAGGTGTTGATCGACGGCGAAAGCGTGACGCAAATCGTCGAAGGCAGCCGCCGCTTCAACCTGGTGCTGCGCCTGCCGGAAGCCTCGCGCGGCATCGAGGGCTTGCGCAATCTGATGATAGACACCCCGGGCGGCCGGGTGCCCCTGAGCCAGTTGGCCAGCGTGGAAGAGGGTGACGGGCCCAATCAGGTCAGTCGAGATGACGGGCGCAGGCGTATCGTACTGGCGGCCAACACGCAAGGACGGGCGCTCAGCGAAGTCGTGGCCGACATACGGGGGGCAATTGCCGCCACTGCACTGCCCGAGGGTTACTTCATCACGATCGGCGGTCAGTTCCAGGCGCAGGAAGACGCCTCGCGCCTGATCGGGCTGCTGTCGCTGGGCTCGGTGGCGTTGATCTTTTTAATTCTTTACTCGCGCTACCGCTCCGGGATACTAGCCGCCATCATCATGGCCAACATACCGCTGGCTTTAGTCGGCGCGGTGGTGGGGCTGTGGCTGTCGGGTCAGCCACTGTCGGTGGCGGCACTGGTGGGTTTCATCACGCTGGCAGGCATCGCGATCCGCAACGGCATTTTGAAGGTCTCGCATTACATCAACCTGTGCGCTTTTGAAGGGGAAAAATTTGATACTGCCATGCTGCTGCGCGGCTCGCAGGAGCGGCTGACGCCGGTGCTGATGACTGCGCTGGTGGCGGCGCTGGCGCTGGCGCCGCTGCTGTTCGAGGCGGACATGCCAGGCACTGAAATCTTGCATCCGGTGGCCGTGGTGATTTTCTCGGGCCTGATCACTTCGACCCTGCTTGACTCGTTTTTAACACCGGCGATGGTCGCGATGTTCGGCCGCAAGCCGATTGAGGCGTTGGTGGCCGATTCAGGAACTGAATCGTTTTGAATTTTCTCTCGCTCCCTAACTTTACTGAAAGGTTTTCCATGAAACTCAACCAACTCTTCCTCGCCGCCTCCCTCGCTCTCTCCGGTGCAGCCGCCCTGGCCGCTGGGGCTCACGGCCACGATCCTAAATTCGGCGGCGTGGTGGTGGAGACCAAAGCCGGTGACTTCGAGATCGTCGCCAAACCCGACACATTGCAGATCCATATCAGCGACCACGGCAAAGCGTTGAAGCTGGACGGCGCCAAGGCCAAAGTGACCTTGCTCAACGGCACGGAAAAATCAGAAGTGGAACTGACCCCTGTCGGCGACAAGCTTGAAGCCAAAGGTGCCTTCAAGGTCGCCAAAGGCACCAAAGGTATAGCGGTAGTGACGTTGGCGGGCAAGCCACCGGCCACGGCGCGCTTTGAAGTGAAGTAAGCGTCAATCTGCGCAGGGTGCTAGCATACGGCACTCTGCCGTTTGAGGCGCAACGAATCATTGCAATGATTTAGCCAACAAATTCGCTGCGGCACTTTGAAGAGAAGCATTGGCACGAAAATACCCCACTACGGTAGCCACGCTGTGGTGCCCCGTCATGGTCATGGTGTCGGCCAGCGGTACCTGCTGCCGTCCAGCTTCGGTCACAAAGCCCGACCGCAGTGAGTGCGCAGAAAACGCCCCCTCGATCCCGGCCAAGGCACATCGCTCCTTCACGATGGCCCGAACCGCGGCCGGGGAGAGCCGCTCCCCCAGATGCCCACCCTTACGCACACTCCTAAAAATCGCCCCCGATCCAACCCCGCTAGCCTGCAGCCAGGCCGTAAGCGCAACAGCTGCCGGCCCCAGCAGCGGCTTGTTGTTCTCAGGCAGATCCACCCCCGCCTGGTTGGTCTTCGAGTACGCCAGGTTGTAGACAAAGCCCTCGGGGATAGGCTTCAGGAACTGCATGTCGGCCCCCGTGACTTCGGAGCGCCGACGCCCGCCGCTAGCCCAGGCAAACAAAAGCAAAGCGCGATCCCGCTTGCCGCGCAGGGAGTCGTCGCAGGTGGCCAGGATGGCCTGCAGGGGCGCCTTAGTCAACGCGTCTTTCTTCTGGGGCAGGGCGCCGCGCTTGGCGTAGGCCTTGCGCGTGCGTGACAGCAGTTCACGCACCGTCGGGTCCTGGCAGGGATTCTTAAGTTCACGCACCTGGTGCGCTTTGGACAGGACGGCAATCCGGTGGACCAGGGTGTTATGGGCCAGCGCACCCAGCTTGCCTTTGTAGCCAGCCTGGACCAGCGTCTGGTCGATCAAGGCCGGCAGCTCGGACACCAAGCCCTTGTCCGTCGTCCGCTCAGCATGGTCCACGATGAACTGCAGCACGCAAGGGGAGGGCACCGGCAGCTGGATCTGTCCACCGTAGCGGATGCCGTACCAGGCGGCCCAATAGCGCAGGGCGCTTTTGTAGCTGGCCATGGTGTTTTTGGATTCGCCCTCGCGCAGCAGGTCTTCGACGGCGCGCCGCGTGACGTCGCTGAGCTCGGTTGGCTGCAGAGCAGGGACTTTCTGGAGGACCGGAAGGCGCATGTTCGATTTAGGGCGGGCTATTAATTAATTTCATACATGATATGTATGATGTATTACGTAAATATCAAATAGATCACGATAACAATCTCTTATCGTTGGTAAATATAACGACTGGAGTCGGACCATGCAATCGAAAAGTACGAGAGGTGTTCAGCAGGAAGAAGTCTGGGCGGCAGCGGATGCTTTGATCGCCGCTGGCGAACGACCGACGATAGAGCGGGTGCGCCTGAAGATCGGTCGCGGCTCACCGAATACCGTCAGTCCCATGTTGGAGACCTGGTTTGCCACTCTTGGGCCGCGGCTCGGGGTTGCCGCATCGGACTCCCTTGCGATAAATGAGGGTGCACCTAAGGAGCTACGACACGCACTTGATGATCTCTGGGTCGCCGCTGTTACAGCTGCGCGCGATAAGGCGGACAACGCGCTTACCCTTACATTTCGAGCCAGCGTTTCGACGTCCATTTCCAGCAGGCTAATGTAGCGGGCGGGAGAAAGCATCGGTGCAAGCTCCGGATCCTGCAGGTCTTCGATGAAATTTGGAAGCGTTTGCGGCATTGTCATAGAGCCCCACAAGTTCCGCACTCTCCGCGGGCTACGGCGAACTACCGCCGCCGGTTGGCCTGCGAGACGACGCTACCGGCCAAAGTTTTGGTCACCGGCGCTGAGTTGGGATTGTCCAAGGCCCGGGACGCTCGGCTCTCGGTTTGGGCGCCGGTCTGAGCTGAGCTGCCAGCCTGACGCAATGCGGAGCCGGCCAGCGACTTTTGGACTGTGCTGGATGACGAGCTGCCTAGAAGGGGTATCCTCTTAGCTCCACAGAGTTTGGATATACTGGTTAAATATACAGTTATTATGCCAGTCCTCATTCAAGACTACCCCCGCACCTGGAGTGAATTTCTGGATTGGTTCTCCTCCGAGGATGCCTGTCTGGCCTATCTGGAGCGCCTGCGCTGGCCACAAGGGTTTGTCTGTCCGAGTTGCGGCGCGATGTCGCCGCCGTCGCGCGCCAGCCGAACCCGGTTGCTATGCAGGGACTGCCGGCACCAAAGCACCGTCACTGCCGGCACGATCTTCGACAAGACCCGCACGCCCTTGAAGGTCTGGCTGGCCGCGGCTTGGTATGTGACCAACCAGAAGCAAGGCGTCAGCGCCTTGGGCCTACAACGGGTGCTCGGCTTGGGCAGCTACCAGACTGCCTGGACCATGCTGCATCGGTTTCGCCGGGCGATGGTGCGGCCCGACCGTGATCGACTCAAGGGCGTGGTCGAGGTCGATGAAACCTACCTGGCCATCACGGACCGCAAACAGCCCATTTCCCCAGCGGGGCGCAAGAACAACACGAGCAAGGTACTGGTCGTCCTGGCAGTGGAGGCGCTGCAACCCAAGGGGTTCGGGCGCATCCGTCTGCGACGCATCGACAAGGACTCCGAGGAGTTCGTGGTGCCGTTCGTTCAAGCGTCGGTGGAGCCCGGTACGACAGTGAAAACGGATGGCTCGGCCGCTTACCGATCGCTGTCGGAGTTGGGCTATGACCATCAACGCAACATCATGCTCGGCTCGGATGTGCCGGCCCATGTCTCCATGGCCGGGGTGCACCGGGTGGCCTCGCTGATCAAACGCTGGATTCTGGGCACCCATCACGGTTCGGTCCAACCCGAACACCTGGATGCCTACCTGGACGAGTTCGTCTTCCGCTTCAACCGCCGCACCTCCAGCTCTCGCGGGATGCTGTTCTACAGGCTGATGCAACAAGCCGTGGTCACCGATCCGGTGACCTACGCCGACATCGTGCTGCCCGCCGAAAAAGCCGCTGAAATGACCT
>NZ_NBZV01000039.1 GCF_002379095.1 Polaromonas sp. AER18D-145 | reverse complement strand
TTCTTCAACAACTACCGTCCCCAGTTCTACTTCCGCACGACGGACGTGACCGGTGCGATCGAGTTGCCAGAAGGCAAGGAAATGGTCATGCCAGGCGACAACGTGTCGATCACCGTCAAGCTGATCAACCCGATCGCCATGGAAGAAGGCCTGCGTTTCGCCATCCGCGAGGGCGGCAAAACCGTCGGCGCCGGTGTCGTGGCCAAGATCATTGCGTAATTCGCTCCATACTTAAGGAATTACCATGGCTACCAAGCAAAAAATCCGCATCCGCCTGAAAGCGTTTGACTACAAACTGATCGACCAGTCGGCCGCCGAGATTGTGGATACTGCCAAGCGCACCGGCGCGATCGTCAAGGGCCCCGTGCCCCTGCCGACCCGCATGAAGCGTTTTGACATCCTGCGTTCGCCCCACGTCAACAAGACGAGTCGCGACCAGCTGGAAATCCGCACGCACCAGCGCCTGATGGACATCGTTGACCCGACGGACAAAACCGTTGACGCGTTGATGAAGCTCGATCTGCCCGCCGGTGTGGACGTCGAAATCAAGCTGCAGTAAGCAAGAAGCGGGGGTCGGGCGAAAGCCGGAGCCCCAAAAAAACAGGTTTCAGCGCGGATTTGCCAATACGGCAAGTCCGCGCTATACTCTTGGGCTGTCCTGAACATGCTGTGCATGGGAAGGGCGGTTTTATTAACAGTCTTTCACATCAAAACGTCTGCGGCCAATTGAAGTCGCAGCGGTGGAAGTTACGGAGAAAAAAGCATGAGTCTGAGCAACTCCCTCGGGTTGCTGGGCCGCAAGGTGGGCATGATGCGTCTGTTCACTGATGATGGGGATACCGTTCCTGTCACAGTGGTGGATGTGTCTAACAACCGTGTGACCCAGGTGAAAACCCAAGCAAACGACGGCTACGATGCCCTGCAAGTGGCATTTGGTGCGCGCAAAGCGTCGCGTATCACCAAGCCGGCCGCTGGCCACCTTGCGAAAGCAGGCGTTGAAGCCGGTGAAATCCTGAAAGAATTCCGCGTGACGGCTGACGTCGCAGGCAAATATGCCGCTGGTACTGTTGTGCCCGCTGCTGACGTGTTTGCAGTCGGCCAAAAGGTGGACGTGCAGGGTACTTCCATTGGTAAAGGCTTCGCCGGCACCATCAAGCGTCACAAGATGAGTTCGCAGCGCGCGTCGCACGGTAACAGCCGTTCGCACAACGTTCCCGGCTCCATCGGTATGGCGCAGGATCCCGGTCGCGTGTTTCCCGGTAAACGCATGACGGGCCACCTCGGTGACGTCACCAAGACCACGCAAAACCTCGACATCGTGCGCATTGACGAAGCCCGTCAGCTGCTGATGATCCGTGGCGCTGTGCCTGGTTCCAAAGGTGGTTTTGTGACGGTTCGCGCCGCCATCAAGGCCAAACCAACCGCTGCCAAAGGAGCGAACTGATGCAGGTCGAACTCCTGAATGACCAGGGTCTGGCTTCGTCCAAAGTGGACGTGCCTGATACCGTTTTTGGTCGCGAATACAACGAAAGCCTGATTCACCAGGTGGTCGTGGCCTTCCAGGCCAACGCCCGCCAGGGAACGCGTGCCCAGAAAGACCGTGAGCAGGTCAAGCACTCGACGAAAAAGCCGTTCAAGCAAAAGGGTACTGGCCGCGCTCGCGCCGGTATGACTTCTTCCCCGCTGTGGCGCGGAGGCGGTCGCATTTTCCCGAACATGCCTGACGAAAACTTCACGCAGAAAATCAACAAGAAGATGTATCGCGCCGGCATGGCTTCGATCTTCTCCCAGTTGGCACGTGAAGGCCGTCTGGCTGTGGTGGACTCGTTGACCGTGGATTCGCCCAAGACGAAAGTCCTGGCCGACAAATTCAAGGCCATGAACCTCAAATCGGTGCTGGTCATCGCTGACGAGGTTGACGAAAACCTGTACCTGGCTTCACGCAATCTGGTGAACATTCTTGTGGTCGAACCCCGTTACGCGGATCCGCTGTCGCTGGTTCACTACAAAAAGGTTCTGGTCACCAAGGCCGCCATGGACAAACTCAAGGAGATGTTTGCATGAGCGCCGTGAACACCAAACCAAAATTTGACGAAGGCCGCCTGATGCAGGTGCTGGTCGCCCCCATCGTGTCTGAAAAGGCAACCATGGTCGCGGACAAATCCAACGCCGTGCTGTTCAAGGTCCTGCAGGACGCCACGAAACCCGAAATCAAGGCCGCTGTGGAATTGATGTTCAAGGTGGACGTCAAGGCCGTTTCTGTACTCAACCAAAAAGGCAAGACCAAGCGTTTTGGCAAATCCACTGGCCGTCGGGACAACATCCGTAAAGCCTATGTGACGCTGAAGCCCGGTCAAGAGCTGAACATCGGTGGGGAGGCTGCGTAATCATGGCTGTCATCAAAATGAAACCCACCTCTCCCGGCATGCGCGGGATGGTGAAGATTTCCCGGGATCACCTGCACAAGGGTGAGCCTTACGCACCGCTGCTGGAGCCGCAATTCCAGAAAGCCGGCCGTAACAACAACGGGCACATCACGACGCGCCACAAAGGCGGCGGTCACAAGCACCACTACCGTGTGGTGGACTTCAAGCGCAACAAGGACGCCATTCCGGCCAAGGTCGAACGTATCGAGTACGACCCCAACCGCACGGCCCACATTGCGCTGATCTGCTACGCCGACGGCGAGCGTGCCTACATCATTGCCCCCCGCGGCCTTGAAGTTGGCGCCACGCTGGTCAGCGGTGCCGAGGCCCCGATCCGTGTCGGCAATACCCTGCCGATCCGCAACATTCCGGTGGGCTCGACGATTCACTGCATCGAGATGCAAATCGGCAAGGGCGCGCAGATTGCTCGTTCGGCCGGTACATCGGCGACGCTGCTGGCTCGCGAAGGCATCTACGCCCAGGTGCGCATGCGCTCCGGCGAAGTGCGCAAGATCCACGTTGAATGCCGCGCCACGATTGGCGAGGTCGCCAACGAAGAGCACAGCCTGCGCCGTCTGGGCAAGGCTGGTGTCAAGCGCTGGATGGGTATCCGCCCGACCGTTCGCGGTGTGGTGATGAACCCGGTCGACCACCCACACGGTGGTGGCGAAGGCAAGACCGGCGAAGGTCGCCATCCTGTCGATCCATGGGGTAACCTGACCAAAGGCTACCGCACCCGCAACAACAAGCGCACGCAAGTGATGATTGTTTCGCGTCGCAAGAAGTAAGGCCAGGAAATGACACGTTCACTCAAAAAAGGTCCCTTTGTCGACCAGCACCTGGTAGCCAAGGCTGATAAAGCCGTTACCAACAAAGACAAAAAGCCGATCAAGACCTGGTCGCGCCGCTCCATGATCCTGCCCGAGTTCATCGGTCTGACCATCGCCGTGCACAACGGCAAGCAGCACGTCCCTGTCTACATCACCGATCAAATGGTTGGCCACAAGCTGGGCGAGTTCGCACTCACCCGGACTTTCAAAGGTCATCCGGCTGACAAAAAAGTTGTGAGAAAGTAAGGAAAGACCATGGAAACACGTGCAACCCTCCGGGGCGTTCGTCTGTCGGTCGACAAGGGCCGTCTGGTCGCTGACCTGATCCGCGGCAAAAAAGTGGATCAGGCGCTCAACATCTTGACCTTCACGCAGAAAAAAGCTGCCGGAATCATCAAGAAGGTGGTCGAGTCGGCTATCGCCAACGCTGAACACAACGATGGCGCTGACATCGACGAACTGAAGGTGAAAACCATCTACGTCGAGCAAGGCACCACGCTCAAGCGTTTCTCGGCGCGCGCCAAGGGCCGCGGCAACCGTATCAGCAAGCCCACGTGCCATGTGTACGTTGTGGTTGGCAATTAAGAAGGCAGACAGGATATGGGACAAAAAATCAACCCAACCGGGTTCCGCCTTGCCATCAGCCGTAACTGGTCCAGCCGCTGGTACGCGAGCAACAAAGACTTCGCCGGCATGCTGGCCGAAGACATCAAGGTTCGCGAGTACCTCAAAGCCAAGCTGAAGAACGCCGCGGTGTCGCGCGTTCTCATCGAGCGCCCCGCCAAGAACGCCCGCATCACGATTTACTCGGCACGTCCGGGTGTTGTGATCGGCAAAAAAGGCGAGGACATCGAGAACCTCAAGAAAGAACTGAGCCGCCAGCTGGGCGTGCCGGTCGCCGTGAACATCGAAGAAGTTCGCAAGCCTGAAATTGATGCCAAGCTGATCGCAGACAGCATCACCCAGCAGCTTGAAAAACGCATCATGTTCCGCCGTGCGATGAAGCGCGCCATGCAAAACGCCATGCGTCTGGGTGCCCTGGGCATCAAGATCATGTCGTCGGGCCGTTTGAACGGCATTGAAATCGCTCGTTGCGAGTGGTACCGCGAAGGTCGCGTGCCTCTTCACACCCTGCGCGCCGACATCGACTACGGCACCTCTGAAGCCAAGACCACCTATGGTGTGATCGGCGTCAAGGTCTGGGTCTACAAGGGCGACACCCTGGGCCGCGGCGACTCGCCGGGCGCCCGTCTGGATGCCGCACCTTCCGATGAAGAACGCAAGCCTCGCGGCCCGCGTCGCGATGCACGTCCTGGCGAACGCACGGACCGTCCGTCCGCACCCCGTGGAGCCGCACGCCCAGCGCGCGGTCCTGTCGGTGGTGTGAACACGGCCCCTGCGGACGGCAGCGACAAACCGGCTGAAGCTACCCCTGGTAGCGACGCCCCGAAAACCACCGTTAAGCGCGTCCGCAAAGCCGCGCCAGCTGCAGCAGCTGACGGTGCCAAGACCGAGTAATCGGTCTAACTACGGAGAATACAAATGCTGCAACCCGCTCGCAGAAAATATCGCAAAGAGCAAAAAGGCCGCAACACCGGCATCGCCACACGAGGCAACTCGGTGGCATTCGGTGATTTCGGTCTGAAGTGTACCGACCGCGGTCGCCTCACTGCTCGTCAAATCGAAGCCGCACGTCGTGCGATTTCCCGTCACGTCAAACGTGGCGGCCGTATCTGGATCCGTGTCTTCCCGGACAAGCCGATTTCCCAAAAGCCTGCTGAAGTGCGTATGGGAAACGGTAAAGGCAATCCAGAGTACTACGTGGCTGAAATCCAGCCCGGCAAGATCGTTTTTGAAATCGTCGGTGTGCCTGAAGAGCTGGCCCGCGAAGCGTTCCGTTTGGCATCTGCCAAGCTGCCGCTGCGCACCACCTTCGTCAGCCGCATGATTGGCCAGTAAGGGGAAATGACCATGACCAAATCTACTGAACTGCGCAAAAAAGACGTTGCCGGCCTGCAAACCGAAGTCAAAGAGCTGCAAAAAGCCCACTTTGGCCTGCGCATGCAAAAAGCCACGCAGCAACTCACCAACACCGCCACGCTGCGTTCTGCGCGCCGTGACATCGCTCGCGCCAAAACCATTCTGGCCGAGACCATCGTCAAGCAAGGAGCGAAATAATGACGGAAGCTAAAAAATCCCTCAAGCGCACCCTGGTTGGCCGTGTGGTCAGCGACAAGCGCGCGAAAACGGTGACGGTGCTGGTTGAGCGTCGTGTCAAGCACGAGCTGTACGGCAAGATCGTGTCCCTGTCGAGCAAGTACCACGCCCATGACGAAAAGGGCGAGTACAAGACGGGTGACCTGATCGAGATCACCGAAAGCCGCCCGATCTCCAAGACCAAGAACTGGGTTGTGACCAAGTTGCTGGAAAAAGCTGCTGTGGTCTGAACCTTCCGGGTTTGACCGCAAGTCATCAAAAACGGCCCACGCAGTGGGCCGTTTTTGTTTCTGCTTTCATCCGTCATCAGGGGCCACCCGTAGCATGCTGCGGGGCTTTCATCGGCCGGTAAACGACCTCGCCCAAATCGTTGAAAATGGCGGCTGTTCGTTTTCAACCCCCCTCATTCAGGAGACACCATGATCAAAGTAGGCGATACCCTTCCCGCAGCCACGCTGATGGAATTTTCGGAAGTCGAAGGCAATGGCTGCAGCATGGGTCCCAATCCCGTCGACGTGACCAAGGCGGCGGCCGGCAAAACCATTGCGCTGTTTGGCCTGCCGGGCGCGTACACGCCGACCTGCTCCGCCAAACACGTGCCGGGTTATGTCGAGAAATTCGACGAGCTCAAGGCCGCCGGTGTGGACGAGATCTGGTGCGTGAGTGTTAACGATGCTTTCGTGATGGGCGCCTGGGCGCGCGACCAGAAGACCGGTACCAAGGTCCGCATGCTGGCCGACGGCAGCGCTGACTTCGCCAAGGCCACGGGTCTGACACTGGACCTGACCGCACGCGGCATGGGCTTGCGCAGCAACCGTTATTCGATGCTGGTCAAGGACGGCAAGGTTGCCGCGCTGAACGTGGAAGGCCCCGGCAAGTTTGAAGTCAGCGACGCTGCCACACTGCTGGCACAAGCCAGGGGCTGAGTTCCCTGTCCGGGTTCGCCGGACTGCATCCGCAGACAAGCCGCAGATCGCAGGACCTGCGGCTTTTTTTGTGGGCTGCCGGCGCATGGAGCCTTCGCTCAGCTGCTATGAAAAAAGTAGCTGCATGCGCCCATTGAATAAGGGCTGCAGCCTGATTTTACTGTAAATCCACCTTCAGGTAGTGAGCGCCCGCTATCGGGTTGTGGTAGTAGGGCGGGATGTCCTTGAAGCCCAGATCTTCGTACAGTGCCCGCGCCGCCTCCATGTCGTTGAGGGTGTCGAGCAGCACGCTGTGGTAACCCGCGATGCGCGCGGCATCCAGCACCGCTTCGGCGAGTTGCCGTCCCAGCCC
The DNA here is from genome assembly GCF_002379095.1 of Polaromonas sp. AER18D-145. GTDB lineage: Bacteria > Pseudomonadota > Gammaproteobacteria > Burkholderiales > Burkholderiaceae_C > Polaromonas. The sequence continues at coordinate 38,222 of NZ_NBZV01000039.1, read as the reverse complement.
GAAGCCGCGAAAGCCCGGGCGCACATACAGGCGTTTCATCTCGCAGGCGTTGGGGTAGTCCACCGTCTCCAGCGCCCGCATCGCGCAGCAACCGGCAATCTCGCCGTCCAGCAGGGCCAGCAGCAGGCAGCCCCGGGTCGGCGCATAGTCGCCCGGCAGGCCGGCCAGTTCGGCCTCGAAGTTCTGGAAGCAGAGGTCGACGCCCAGCTGGTCGGCGTACTCCTGGAAGATCAGGCGTGTGGCCGCCAGCTGTTCCGGCGTGGCCGGCGTGATGAACTCGAGGGTGGGAGAAGAAGCAGACATGGCGCGGTGAAGTCGAACCCAGTGTATCGGGATTTGCCGGCGCCCCGGCCGGGACTTGCCCGAGTCTGCGTTACAGGCGGTGTCAGAACGCGGGTGCGCCCAGGCTGCTGATCCAGTAGACCCCGGCCGCGCAAACCAGCAGCACCCCCAGTGCCAGCAGCCGGGAGGCCATGTCGTCGCGCGAGGCGGGCGTGGCTGTCACCAGTTCCTTGTCGCCATGCAGCATGGCGCCCACCAGATTGTGTTTGCGCCACAGGTAGAACACGATGGCCATGATGTGCAGCGCCACCAGTGCCAGCAGAACCCACTTGCCGATGTTCTTGTGATAGTCGGTCGCCAGGCCGACGGTGGCGTTGGCGACAAACCGCGTCAGCGGACCCGAGAAGGCGATTTCGTCATCGCTGAGCAAGCCGGTGCCAACCTGCGCCAGCAGGAACCCCAACATGGCAAAAACCGACCCGGCGCCGATGGGGCTGTGCCCGATGCCGTCTTCAGGCTTGCCTTTTCCCTTGAGGTAGTTGATCACGCTGGCCGGCGGATAAATGAAGGCCCCAAACCGCGACCAGCGTCCGCCCACCCAACCCCAGACGATGCGAAACAAGAGCAGCGTCAGCACCGAATAACCGAAGCGGAAGTGCCAGACCATGGCGTTGCCGCCCAGGGTGCCGGTGATCGCCAGCCCGATCACCGCGGCGACCAGTGCCCAGTGAAAAAGCCGTGTGGGCAGGTCCCAGACGCGTATTTTGTGGATGTGCTGGCTCATGCGTGACCCCTTTTGTTGTGTCTGCTGGTTGGGCCGTCATGCAGCCATGGTATGTTTTATGCGTCGGGTTCAGCGCCCGGCCGCTTTTCCTTGGTGCTTTCCCTAGTCCTTTGGTTCCGCCGGAACTTTGCATCCGGGAAACGGCTCCTTCGACTGGCAGTCTATCGGGACGTACTGCCCCATCGCCAGAACATGTCAAAAACCACGAGGAAAAATAAATGAAAACTTTCGCCTGTATTGCAGCCGCTGCCACGCTGCTCGCCCTGGCCGCGCCGGCCTCTGCCCAGTTCGCCAAGCCTGAAGACGCCATCAAGTACCGCCAGAGCGCACTGTCCGTGATGGGCACGCATTTCGGCCGCTTGGGCGCCATGGCCAATGGCCGTGTTTCTTTCGACGCCAAAGTCGCCGCGGACAATGGCGAGATCGTGGCCGCCATGGCCAAACTCCCTTGGGCAGGTTTTGGCGCGGGCACGGACAAGGGTGGCAACACCAAGGCCAAGCCCGAAATCTGGACCGAGCAGGCCAAGTTCAAGGAACACAGCGACAAGCTGCAGGCGGAAACCACCAAGCTTGCTGCCGCCAGCAAGACCGGCAGCCTCGACAGCCTGAAAACGGCGTTTGCCGCAACCGCCGATACCTGCAAGGCCTGCCACGACGCGTTCCGGAACAAGTAGAGCCCCCACGGTCGCTCACTGCGTGTAGCTCCCTGCCCCCTAGGGGGCCGCTGCGCCTGCGGTCTGGCGAAGCCATTCCCGCGGCCCCGGCTTGAAAGAGACAAGCCCCCTGCGCCGGGGGTGATGAAAAAAGGCCGGTCCCTTGCGGGAGCCGGCCTTTTTAATGGGCTTTGAAGCTGGGGCGAGTTATGTCTCTGCAAGTAGTTTTTCGATCAGCTGGTGCAGGGCCGCAAAGTCCGGCTCGCCCACATACTGCTTGACGATTTCGCCGCGCTTGTTGACCACGTAGGTGGTCGGCGTAAGCTGCACATCGCCCCAGGCCTTGGCCACCGCGCCGGTGTTGTCGATGGCCACCTTGAACGGCAGCTTGCGCGTCTCGGCGTAATTGACGACGTAGCTCGGCGGGTCGTAACTCATGGCCACCGCCAGCGTGTCATAACCCTGGCTCTGGTACTTGTTGTAGGTGGAAATGATCTTGGGCATTTCGGCCACGCAGGTCACGCAGCTGGTGGCCCAGAAGTTGACCAGGGTGACCTTGCCCTTGAGATCCGCCGTCGTCTTCTTGCTGCCGTCGAGCAGCACAAAGGTCGACTCGGGGGCCACCTGCGCGCCGCCACAACCGGCCAGGCCGCCAAGGGTAGCCAGCGCCAGCGCCGAGGCGAGGGCGATGCGGCATACTGCGCTTGAAACTGAACTCATAGGGAAGGATCTCATCATGCAACGTCGCAATTTTAACCAGGCCGGTCTCAGCGCACTGGGCTTTCTGATCCTGGCCACCTACCAGCAGGCGCAGGCCCTGTCGCTGGGCGACCTGAGCAATGCTGAAGCTTCCACTGGCCTGAAAACCGCCCTCGAAAAAGGCGCATTGGCGGCCGTGGCCCTGCTTGGCAAGACAGATGGATTCCTCGGCAACCCGAAAGTTCGCATTCCATTGCCGGGTTACCTCGAAGATGCGTCGAAACTGCTCCGGAGTTTCGGGCAGGGCAAACGCATCGACGAGCTGGTGACCACCATCAACCGCGCCGCCGAAGCCGCGGTGCCCATGGGCAAGGACCTGCTGGTCAGTGCGGTGCGCTCCATGAATGTCACGGACGCCAAAAACATCCTGGCCGGCGGCGAGACCTCGGTCACGAACTTCTTTGCCGAGAAAACCCGCGCCCCGCTGGCGGTGAAGTTCCTGCCGGTGGTCACGCAGGCCACGGCCAAAGTGGGGCTGGCCAACAAATACAACGAGTTCGCCGGCAAGGCCGCCGGCTTTGGCCTGGTCAAAAAGGAAGACGCCAACATCCAGCAATACGTCACCGGCAAGACGCTGGACGGGCTCTACCTGATCATCGGCGAAGAAGAAAAGAAGATCCGCCAGGACCCGGTGGGTACCGGCAGCGCGATTTTGAAGAAGGTGTTTGGGGCGATGAAATAAATCGACCTTGACCGGGGTGTTGGTCAAATTGGCCCTCCACCCAATAAACACGGTCGAAAGCAGCTATTAAAAAGAGAGCGGCTCGTGGGCAAGCCGGGGCAGGGCGAGCTGGCGCCGACACGCTGGCCGCTGGGTGGTGGCGCAAGCGCAGCCAGCGCAGAAGGCTGCAACAAGGCCAGCGTCCGGGCTGAGTTCGAGCCAGTGCAGCAGGCCACTGGTCAGGAACTCACATGGCTACCCTAGAAAGCGTAACCTACCGATACGCCTGCGCCCCAGTCCGGGCTCCCGTCAGAGAAGCCCTTCAGCAGATACGTCTGTGTCTTCCATGACTTGTCAAACTTGTGCACGTAAAACGCGGTCAACTCGCTTTGTGCCGCGCTCGTAGCGGATGACTTCTGGCGGTAATCGTAGGCAAATCCGGCGTTGTTTTTTTCATCCATCTTGAACACGGATCCAGCGGTCAGACTGAAGACGTTTCGCAGCGGGATCGCAGCCGAGCTTCCGAGGGCGGTATACCCGATGCCACCAAAAAAAGTGAGCTGATTGACTTTTTTGTAGACGTCCAGAATGACGGAGTAGTCGTTTTCCCCGGTGCCCAGGCCCTTGGCGCTGTCAGCTGTGCCAAATTTGATCTTGCCTGTGACGTCGGCACCGAACTGTGCCTCCGCATTGTTGTAAAAGTTATAGGTCGCGGCTGTGACGACATCACCCAGGCCTGATGCCGTGCGAACGGTGGAAGTGGTTGCCGACGTTTTGCCAACACCCACCACCACATCACTGGGGCCGGTGATGCGAATATAGGGAACGCTCACCTTGAATGTCCATGGGCCCTTGTCGTAAGCGACATTCAAGGGAATCGAAGTGATGTCGGTCGACGTCTGCGTGCCGTATTTTCCGGAACTGTAGTTAACGCTGGTTCCCATGGTCAAGGTGCCCTCGTCACTGGCCCAGCCCGCATGAGCTGCCAATACCAGGGTGCTTGCCAGCATGAGCCGGGTGTACTTTTTCGTTTGCATCAATTTATTCCTCTACATAAAAAAACCGGATGAGCCGCGGTTGTGTGCGCACTCATCCGGACCGGATTACGCCAATTCTTATCGCTTGGGACGCTCTATGCGCTCCGGGCGCTCGACACGCTCCGGACGCTCGACGCGCTCGGGACGCTCCACACGTTCCGGGCGTTCGATTTTTTCAGGGCGCTCGACTTTTGCCAGACGCTCAACTTTTTCCGGCCGCCCGGAGTTCGAATTCACTTTTTCGACTCTGACATCCCGTTGGCCTTTGCCCGCATCGGCCCGCCGCTCGGCAGCCGCGGCGCTCTTGTCCGTTTTTGACGCGCTGATCACTGCACCCAGGTTGAATCCGAGTGTTTTTGCGATGACCCCCCAGCCCTGGCCTTCGCTTCGCATCTGCAAAACGCCAGGCAAGGCGGTGGTGCCTGTTGATGTGGTGACGCTGCCGCCGTTCAACGCTGCCTCAAGCTGGGCCGGCGTGGGATCGGTAATGCCCAACTTCGTCAGTTCGGCTTTTGCGAGGGCCAACGCGATGTTGACATTGCCGTAGCCCAGCTGGGACGTTGCCGGTGTAAACGTCGTCGAACTGGCGGGCGTGCCTGTTGCATCACTGGTCGATGTCAGGGTGATGCTTTTGCCGGTACGCAGGCCGCTTACCAATGCCGTTGCATTCGCGTCAGAGCCGGCGAAAGTGCTGTAGGTTGTTGCAAGGTCAGTTGCTGGCTTCGAACTGGTGGTGGTCGCCACCTGTGCGAAAACGGGCGTACCGGCAAATGCCAGGAGGATGCTTGCTGTGACAAGTGCAAGCATCGGGCGTTTCATTCCCATAGCTGGTAACTCCTTTGTCTTTCGACATTGCTGATTCATCATGAAGACCATGACGGTGGCTGAACTTAACACGGACTTTGATGTGGGATATCACCCGGAAACATTGAGAAACAATAATAAAAAAGTTGTGATTTGTGACTTATTGCCTGGTCGCTTAACTGCCGAGTCTTTCAGGCGAGGAGGTAATGCGGGCCCGCCCAAGAGCTGTGCAGGCCAAGTGGGGCTTGCCGGTCATCGCGAGTTATCGGCGGGATTTCTGGTGCTTCCGAGGTGCATGACGTTGTCAAGTGCAGCCAGCATGGATGACCAGCAGATCATCGGCAAAGAAGCTCGTAAGGTTGGCAGGGAGCGTGTGGTCGCCCGCTTCGACGGGGCGCTCAGTTGTGGTTCGGCAGCGAGTTCACAAAGGCGGTCTTTGCGTTGGTGTAGGCCTCCCGGTCGGTCGGGTGCCGGACCGCCAGCTCGGCCTTGAGGGCGGCATAGCGTGCCGCAAGCACGGGGCTGGCGCGCAGTGCATCGCGAAAGTGCAAGTGCCGGGTCCATACGGGACCGCCTTGAACAGCAATGTGCAGGTGGTGCGTGCGGCGTCCGTCGGCCCAGCGCATGAACCACTGGCGGTCTGTCAGCGTGGCGTTGAATTCCGCCGATGTGGTGTAGCCGGCTTCACGCAGCGGTTCGGTCAGCGATCTGGCCATGGCCATCGTTTCGACACCCGCCAGCAGGTCCACAATGGGTTTGGCCACCAGCCCGGGGACGGCTGTGCTTCCGATGTGTTCGATGTCGACAAAAATGAGCGGAAACAGCGCCAGCAGCCGGTCCCGCTCGGCCACAAACCTGTTCGGCCAGCGCTTGTCATAAGCCTGCAAAGCCACTTCTTCGTGGATGGCCGCGTGCAGGGCGTCGGCGTTGTTCATGGGGTGCCTCGCCGTTCACGCCCGTTTGTGCGCTGCCAGCACCTGGCGTGCGGTTGCCAGCCGCTCGTCCAGGTAGGCGCCATAAAAGTCCGGCACGGCCACGCCGACCAGGCGCTCGGCCAGTTCCTGCCCCTGCCTGCCGAGAAACAGCACCGTGGGCGTGAAGTCGGCTTTCCATGACTTGACCTGTGCGGCAGCGCTGGCGGTTTTGCCGTCAAAGCCCGCCAGCGGCGTGGTGCGGTCGGCAACATTGAGCTGCCACGCATGCAGGCCCGACTCGCGGCGTGCCGGCAGCAGGTAGTTGCGCCTGACCAGTTCACAATACGGGCAGCCGGTCAGGGTGACTAGCAGCACCAGCGGTTCACCCTGGGCGGCAGCCGCCTGTGCGGCCGCGGGCAGCGAGGCAGGCGCGGGCAAGGCCGTGTCTTTGGCGAGCACCGCCGCTGGCCAGCCCAGCGCAGGCAGCACCAGCCCGCCTGCCAGGGCGGCCGAGAAGTGGCGCCTGCGCAAAGGCGTCACGCCGCGCAGTCCAGAAGAATGCGGGTCAAGCCGGCGGGGTCGCTGATCATCGGGTCGTGGCCGGTCTTGAGTTCCACGATCTTCGAGTTGGGCAACCACGCGCCGTCCCAGAACTTGGGGTCTTTCACGCGCAGGCGGCTGGGTTCGATGGTGGCCAGCGCCGGCTGCGTGCAGTTGACAAAGGTGCGCGGAATCGCGGCAACGCGTTGCACGTCAAAGTCCAGCGGCGCCTGGTAGGTGTTGCCGGGGTGCGGCGTCTGGCGGCGCTTGACCCAGGCGTGGTCGGCGTCATGCAGGCCGAAGACTTCAGGGTCGGGCGGCGGAAAGCTGAAACGTGTCGAGGCCTGGGCCGCCGACAGGCGCTGTTGCTGCGTGGCCGCCGACTGCGTGCTGCTCCAGCTTTCGCCGGGCTTGGGCACGACAGCATCGACGTACACCAGGTGCTTCAGGTGTTTGCCCAGCCTGTCTGCGACCGCGGTGCCTATCATGCCGGCGTAGGAATGCACGGCCAGAATGACGTCGTGCAGCTCCTCCACCTCGATGGCGCTGATCACGTCGTCGATGTGCGTGTCCAGCGTGATGCTGGGTGCCAGCAGGTGCGCGCGTTCGCCCAGGCCGGTCAGCGTGACCGCGTGGACGCGGTGGCCCTGCTGCTGCTGCAGCGCCGACGTGACCCGCTGCCAGCACCAGCCGCCGTGCCAGGCGCCATGAACAAGAACAAAATTGGCCATCAGATCACCTCTTTGAGTTTCAGGTCAGACAGTTGCGCGTCGGAGTAGTTCAACACGCTGCGCAGGACTTCCTCGGTGTGCTGGCCCAGCATGGGCGGCGGCAGGTCGGTGCGTACCGGCGTGGCACTCAGTTTGATGGGGCTGGACACCAGCCGCAAGTCATTTTTCACCGGGTGCTGCCAGTGTGTGACCATGTGCCGCGCTTCTATTTGCGGATCGTCAAACACTTCGGCCAAATTGTTGATAGCGCCGCAAGGCACCTTGGCTGCTTCCAGCGCCGCCAGCCAGTCGGCCTTGCTGCGCGTCAGCAGGATGGCTTCCAGCAGCGGCACCAGCACCGCGCGGTTACGCACGCGGTCACGGTTCTTCGCATACTGCGGGTCGCTCGCCAGCTCGGGCCGGCCCGCCACCGCGCAGAACTTGGCGTACTGGCTGTCGTTGCCGACGGCCAGAATGATGTGGTCTTTGTGCCCATCGGCGGCCGGCGCGACCTCGAACACCTGGTAGGGCACGATGTTCTGGTGCGCATTGCCCGCGCGCCCCGGCACTTTGCCGCTGACCAGGTAGTTGGCGCCCAGGTTGGCCAGCATGGCCACCTGCGTGTCCAGCAGCGCCATGTCCACCTGTTGGCCTTCGCCGGTTTTCTCGGCATGGCGCAGCGCCGCGAGGATGGCGACGGTGGCATACATGCCGGTCATCAGGTCCGACACCGCCACGCCCACCTTCTGCGGCCCGCCGCCCAGGTCGTCGCGCTCACCCGTCACACTCATGAGCCCGCCCATGCCCTGGATCGCGTAGTCGTAGCCCGCGCGTTCGGCATACGGCCCGGTCTGGCCAAAACCGGTGACCGAGCAGTACACCAGCCGCGGGTTGATGGCTTTCAGCGAGACATAGTCCAGCCCGTAACGCGCCATGTCGCCAACCTTGAAGTTTTCGACAAACACATCGCAGTGCGTCACCAGCTCGCGAATCAGCGCCTGGCCTTCGGGCTGGGCAATGTCGCAGGTCAGCGAGCGCTTGTTGCGGTTGGTGCCCAGGTAATAGGCGGCTTCCTGCGTTTCATGGCCCAGCGCGTCTTGCAGGAAGGGCGGGCCCCAGGTCCGTGTGTCGTCGCCGGTGCCGGGGCGTTCGATCTTGATGACGTCGGCGCCGAGGTCAGCCAGCGTCTGGGTACACCAGGGGCCCGCGAGTACGCGGGAGAGGTCGAGGATGCGGATGCCGTCGAGGGAGTTCATGGGGGCATTTTGCCTTGAACAAGGCTGGCGCACGATGATTGGCTGCCTCGCAACTGCCATGAACATCGACTGAGGGTAGGGTAAGCGAGTTGCTTGGTGGCGCCCATAAAAGAACGACAGACTCTTCCGATTGAGGGTTGGGCCGAACTCGATGGAAGTCTAGAATTCGGCGGCATACACTGCCGGATGTGGTGGCGTGATTTCAGATTCAGTCGCAAGTTTTGCAGTCCGCTTTACGTTAGGCATCGCTCAACTCACCGAGGAGCTTCACCATGGATACAGTGCAACCGTCCGACAACTGGCAACTCGGGAATCCTTATGAGCGCTATGTCGGCCGCTGGAGTCGCCGCGTGGCGCCGGCTTTCCTGTCGTGGCTCGATGCCCCGGCCGGCAAGCGTTGGTTGGATGTGGGGTGCGGGACCGGCGCGCTTTGCGCAGCCATCGCTGAGCACTGCGCACCCACATCAATCACGGGCGTCGAACCTTCCGAAGGCTTCCTCAGGATTGCGCGCGAGACGCTCGCGGGTCGCGTGAGGTTCTGTCCTGGCAATGCGGCCGATATCCCTTTGGAGGACGCTGCGGTCGACGTTGTGGTTTCGGGGCTCGTTCTGAATTTCGTTCCCAATCCGGGCGCCGCCTTCAAGGAAATCGCCAGAGTGGCAACCAGGGGTGCGATGTTTGGGGCCTATGTATGGGACTACGCGGGGAAGATGGAGCTCATGCGCTACTTCTGGGATGCGGCTGTCGCTCTCGATCCCGGCGCTGCGAGGCTCGACGAGGGGCTACGTTTTCCGATATGTCGTCCCGACGTACTCATTGCCGAGGTTGGCAATGCCGGATTCCGCGAGCCCGAAGTGACGTCCATCGATGTCCCGACGTTCTTCCCCAGCTTCCAGGACTACTGGGAGCCATTCCTTGGCGGTCAAGGGCCGGCGCCCTCCTATGCGATGTCTTTAGACGAGCCCGCCAGAAGCAAGCTGAGAGACAGAATACGACAGACGCTTCCGGTCCAGGCCGATGGCTCCATTTCCTTGGTGGCGAGGGCATGGGCAGTTCGCGCAACTGTGTGAACCCCGTCGATGCCCAGCCCTTCCGTCAGGCCGACAGTAACCGGCAAGCCGGCGTCCGTGGCTCCACTCTTGCAGCTCGCGTTACCGAGAACCAAGGCTGAAGAGCGCCCGATGCCTGGGCTTCCGAGGAAAGACCGGTTCCTGGCGGGGACCACCCGACCCATGCACAGAACCAACTTCAAGGCAAGGCGCTTTGTCGCATAGCGAGGTCCCAGGGCCTCCCGCAATGGCGTCAGACCCGAACGCTTTGTCGATGACCGGAAGGTTGCGACCCCTAGAATCAAGTTGCTTCATCTCACAACCAACAGGAAACACACCATGCGCAATTTTTCCGGCAAAGCTCCGACCTTTGTGGTGTGGGTGATTTCCCTGGTTCTGTTTGTCGTCGCGCTGCTCGCACACTTTGGTGTGGTCCGGGTGGGTGAGCCGATTGCGACATGGTCCTGGATCGTGGGCTTCGCGCTGTTGCTGCTTGCCTGCCGGATTCGCGGTCTTTAGGATCCCCTCCGGCGCGAGAGGCCAGGGTGCCAGGCGGCACCCCGCGTCATCCGACTCAATAAGTCTTGTACGGCAAAAACTTGCCTGACAACACCACATTCACGCGGTCGCCCTTGGGGTCCGGCGTGCGCACGATGTCCATTGAGAAATCAATCGCGCTCATGATGCCGTCGCCGAACTCTTCGTGGATCAGTTCCTTGATGGTGGTGCCATAGACGCTGACGATTTCGTACCAGCGGTAGATCAGCGGATCGGTCGGCACGGGCGTAGGCAGTGAGCCTTTGTAGGGCACGACCTGCAGCCACTTCTGTTCTTCCGCCGTCAGCCCGAAAATCTTGCCAACGGCTTTTGCCTGCTTCTCGTCGAACGTCATCTGGCCCAGGCAGCCGGCGGTGACCCACTCCTTGCTGAGGCCGACCTTTTTTGCGACCGATTCCCAGGTGATGCCCTTGGACACTTTGGCGGTGATGATTTTTTCGGTGACTTCCATGCGGTTCATGCTGCTTGCTCCTGTGTTTGAGAAATTAAAAAAAGGGAAAAGTTGAATTGGTGAAGTTCAGGGTGCGACGGGACGCGGCCAATGGAATTTGCGATCGGCTGCCTTGATCGGCACGTCGTTGATGCTGGCTTCGCGGCGGCGCATCAGGCCCAGCTCGTCGAACTCCCATTGTTCGTTGCCGTGGGAGCGGAACCAGAAGCCGGTGTCGTCGTGCCACTCGTATTCGAAGCGCACCGAGATGCGGTTATCTGTGAAGGCCCAAAGTTCCTTTTTGAGCCGGTAGTCCAGCTCTTTCGCCCATTTGCGCTTGAGGAACTCGCGGATCATGGGTCGACCCGAGAAGAAGTCGGCGCGGTTGCGCCAGACCGAGTCTTCGGTGTAGGCCAGCGCCACGCGGTCCGGGTCGCAGCTGTTCCAGGCGTCTTCGGCCTTCTGCACCTTTTCCTTCGCGGTTTCCAGCGTGAAGGGCGGCAGCGGCGGGCGGGCTTGGTCGGCCGTGCTCATGCGACGGCTTTCAGAGTGACGGAGGCCGGCGCGTCGGCCAGCGCGCCGCGTCCGGGCTCCACCGTGGGCGGGTGCGCCGGCGCTCGGCCGTGCGACAGGTCTTTGGAGCGGGCCACCAGAAAATCCACCAGGTGGTTGCGCAGCGGGTAGTACTGCGGGTCGTGGTGCACCGTGGCGCGCTGGCGGTCGCGCGGCATGGTGTTGCGCACGATCTCGGCCACACGTGCCTGCGGGCCGTTGCTCATCAAGAGGATCTTGTCGGCCAGCAGCACGGCTTCGTCCACGTCGTGCGTGATCATGAACACCGTTTGCTGCGTTTCACGCACGATGGCCAGCAGCTCGTCCTGGATGGTGCCGCGTGTCAGCGCGTCCAGTGCGCCGAAAGGCTCGTCGAGCAGCAACATCTTGGGTTCGATCGCAAAGGCGCGCGCGATGCCCACGCGTTGCTTCATGCCGCCGGACAGCGCCGAAGGTTTCTTGTCGATGGCGGCCGACAGGCCGACCAGCGCCACGTATTTCTGCACATGGGCATCGACCTGGGCCGAGGTCCAGTCCGGCCATTTGGAGCGCACGGCGAAAGCGATGTTCTTGCGCACGGTGAGCCAAGGCATCAGCGCATGGCCTTGGAACACCACGCCGCGCTCCAGGCTGGGGCCGGCGACCTCGCGGCCGTCCATGAAGACATGGCCGGCGCTGGCTGTCTCCAGCCCTGCGAGCACGTTGAGAATGGTGGTCTTGCCGCAGCCCGAGTGGCCGATGATGCAGACAAACTCGCCGCGGTTGATGCTGAAGTGGACCTCGTCAAACACCGGCTCGGTGGTGCCGGGGTAGGCCTTGGCCAGTCCCTCAACCTGCAGGAAGGGGCGGCCCGACGCGGCGCCGGGTGCGGGGTTATTCAGCATAGGTCACCCACTTCTGCATGCGTGCAAACATCAGGTCCAGCAGCATGCCCATCACGCCGATCACGACGATGGCAAAAATCACATTGGTCAGCGAGAGGTTGTTCCATTCGTTCCAGACAAAGTAGCCAATGCCGGTGCCGCCCACCAGCATCTCGGCGGCGACGATCACCAGCCAGGCGATGCCCATGGAGATGCGCATGCCGGTCAGGATGGTCGGCGCGGCGGCCGGCAAGATCACCAGAAAGGCCTTGCGCAGCGGCTTGACTTCCAGCGTCTTGGCGACGTTGAGCCATTCACGCTTGACCGCCGACACACCAAAGGCGGTGTTGATCAGCATGGGCCAGACCGAGCAGATGAAGATGACGAAGATGCCCGAGGTCGACGAGTCCTTGATGGTGTAGAGCGCCAGCGGCATCCAGGCCAGCGGCGAGATCGGTTTGAGCACCTGGATGAAGGGGTCCAGCGCGCGGCGCAACAGCGGCGACATGCCGATGACAAACCCGAGCGGAATCGCCACCACGCAGGCCAGCAGAAAGCCCAGCGCGACGCGGCCCAGCGAATGCCCGAGCTGGATCGCAATACCCTTGTCGTTGGGGCCGCGGTCGTAAAACGGATCGCTGAGCTGGTCCACAAAGGTCTTGCCCATTTGACCAGGCGTCGGGAAGCCCGAGGCCTTGGCCGCGCCGGGGTCCTTGCCCATCATCTTCTGGTACTCGATCTGCTCGGCCGTCATGCCGGTGACGTTGCCGCCGATGCTGGCTGGCGAGGCCGTTGCCGCGTACCAAATCGCGATGAACACCACGAAGAGCACGGCGGAGACGATGCCTGCGCGGAAGCCCAGGGTTTTGAAGAGGTTCATCGTGACACTTCACGCCATCTTGTTGATGGGGAAGCTCTTCGCGTAGGCGTCGGCTTTTGCCGCGTCGAACTCCTTGCCCATGATCTTGAACTTGGGGTAAGCGCCTTCGGGCGTCGGCTGGCCGAGTTCCTTCATGTACTTCTTGGCGTCGGTGATCAAAAAGACTTTCTCGGCGATCTGCTTGTAGTTAACCTCGCCCTTGACGTAACCCCAGCGTTTCATCTGCGTGAGCATCCACACCGCCATCGACTGCCAGGGCATCGGGTCGAAATCGGCCCGGTCCGGCACGGTCTTGATGTTGCCCAGGCCGTCGGCGAACTTGCCGGTCAGCACCTGGTTCAGCACGGCTTCGGGCTGGTTCAGGTACTGTGCCGGGGCAATCACCTTGGCGATCAGTTCGCGGTTTTTCGGGTCGCGCGCCATGGCGGCGGCCGTCAGCACCGAGCGGTACAACGCGGCAAAGGTGTTGGGGTTCTTCTGGATGAACTCGGTGCTGGTGCCGAAGGCGCAGCAGGGGTGGCCGTTCCAGATGTCCTTGGTCAGCAGGTGGATGAAACCGACTTCTTCATAAACAGCACGCTGGTTGAACGGATCAGGGCCGAGGAAGCCGTCGATGTTGCCGGCGCGCAGATTGGCCACCATCTCGGCCGGCGGCACCACACGAAGCTGCACGTCGGTGTCGGGGTTCAGGCCGGCTTCGGCCAGGTAGTAACGCAGCAGGAAGTTGTGCATCGAGAACTCGAAGGGAATCGCGAACTTGAAGCCCTTCCAGTTCTTCGGGTCGCGGTTGTCCTTGTGTTTGAGCGCCATGGTGATGGCCTGGCCGTTGATGTTCTGGATGGTCGCCACATTCATGGGCGTGGCGTTGGAGCCCAGGCCCATGGAGATCGCCAGCGGCATCGGCGACAGGAAATGCGTCGCGTCGTATTCCTTGTTGATCATCTTGTCGCGGATCAGCGCCCAACCAGCGGTCTTGGTCACTTCGACATTGAGGCCCTGCTGTTTGTAAAAGCCCAGCGGGTGCGCCATGATCAGCGGCGTGGCGCAGGTGATCGGGATGAAACCGATCTTCAGGTTGGTTTTCTCCAGGGTGCCGGGTTTTTTGCCGGCGTCCTGCGCCATGGCCTGCATGGTGCCGACCGGCAGCACGCTGGCGATCGCTGCCATGGCCGTGCCCTTGCCGACGGCGCGCAGGAAGCGGCGGCGCACCTCGTCCTGCGGAAACAGGGCCTTGACCAGGGTGGCTTCAATGAAGGCGTTGGAGTAGGCCTCGAACTCGCTGGTCTGGCTGCGGCGGCGCAGCTCGATGGCGGCGCTGTCGGCGGCAACGGCGGCGTGGTGGTCGGCCAGCGTGTGGTCCTTGCCGCAGCTGCACTTGAGCATCAGGGGCTGGTCGGCGTCGTAAGGCGAGAAGTAGTCGGACATGGCGCGCACCTTTCAGTTGAAGATGCGGCTGTCTTGCAAGCAGCGGGCCACTTTGGCCGAAAGGGCGGTCTGCGCCGTTTTTCGCTGTTGATGGAATGACGGTGTGTAGGGCTGGCACTACAAAACCAGCACGGCCGGGTCGTCAGGAAGCCTTTGCGGGCAAGCGCGAGGGCATTGGAGGGGTTTTGTAAAGCGTCAGCAGTGTCGAGCTGGCACCGCTGTTTGCGTCGCTGCACCAAATTCGCGCAGGGCGCCGGCCGGCGCCCTGCTGCCGTTGCTTACGCCGGTGAGGAGATCTCGGCCAGCGACTGGCCGACGTCTTCCTCGTCCTGGCCCTTGACCGCGATATCGCCGATGGAAATGATGCCAACCAGGCGCTCCGACCCGTCCAGCACCGGCAGGCGGCGGATCTGGCTGGAGGCCATGTCCGCGAGGACCGTGTCCAGGTCGTCGGTTTCGCGGGCGGTGCGTACGTCGGTGCTCATCACCTTGGCCAGCGGCGTGTTGCCGTCCAGGCCTTGCGCCACGGCGCGCACCACGATGTCGCGGTCGGTCACCATGCCGAGCAGCTTGTCGCCCTCGCACACGGGAATCACGCCCACGTCGAGTTCGTCCATGGCCTTGGCGGCCTCGGCGACGGTGCTGGTGGGGGCGAGGGTCCGCACATTGCGGGTCATCACGTCGGTGACTGTGGTCATGAAATTCTCCTTGGGGTGCTGGTATTCAGGCGGCGGCGCCGGCTGCAACCAGCATGGAGTGCTGGGGGCGGCTTGTTCGTCAGCGGCCACCCAAGCGGCCGTAGGACAAGGCCGCGCGAAATTCAGCTGTCAGGCGCTGTCAGGAGTTGGCCGGTGCCTTGGCGTGGCGTTCGGCGTAAAGCGCGAGTTCCACGTCGTTTTTGGTGCCGGTTTTTTCGAGGATGCGCAGGCGGTAGGTGCTGACGGTGTTGGAGGCCAGGCCCAGCTGCGTGCCGATCTCGCCGACCGACTTGCCGGCCGTGAGCAGGCGGAACACCTGGTGCTCGCGGTGCGACAGGGCTTCGGCGCCGCTGCGCCCGCCGCTGCCGCCGACCGCGCTGGCCAGCGCCTCGGCGGTGACGGCCGAGACATACAGGCCGCCGGCCGCCACCTTGCGTACCGCGGCAATCATGTCGTCGGGGTTGGCGCTTTTGTTCAGGTAGCCGGCCGCGCCCAGCTTGATGCAGCGTACGGCGTACTGCTTTTCCGGGTAGGTGCTGAGCATCAGCACCGGCAGCTGCGGCCAGGCTTTTTTGAGCGCCTGCAGCACATCCATGCCGTCGCGGCCCGGCAGCGCAATGTCGAGCAGCACCGCAGCCAGCCCGGCGTGGCCGCCCAGCGCCTCGACCTTGGACAGGATGTCGGGGCCGGTCTCGGCTTCGGCGACGACGACAATCTCGGGTGCGTCGGCCAGCACCTGTTTCAGGCCCTCGCGCACGATGCGGTGGTCGTCACCGATCAGGATGTTCAGGGTGGTCATATTTGCTATGGTTTCAGTAGCTTGATGCGCAGGTGGAACAAGGACCCGAGCCCGATTTTGCTCGAAATTTCCAGGCTGCCGCCGAGGTGCCTGGCGCGTTCGCGCATGCCCATCACGCCATAGGCATTGGCCGCCTCGAAGGCGGCTGCGGCTGCGCCCTTGCCGTTGTCCTGCACGCGGATGCTGATCTCGCCGGCCGTGGCCAGGATGGTGATGGCGAGGTGGCTGGCCTGCGCATGGCGGCCGACGTTGCTGAGCATCTCCTGGAAGATGCGAAAAATCGCCATGGCCGAGGGTTCGGGCAGCGGCGCGGCTTGCTCCACGTCCATCTGCCAGTCGAGCGAAAGCTCGGCCGACTGCACAAACTCATGCGCCTGCCAGTCCAGCGCGGCCCACAGGCCCTGGTGGTCCAGGATGCTGGGGCGCAGGTCGGTGATGATGCGGCCCACGTTGTCCACCGCGGCCTCGATCAGCCGGCCCATGTTCTGGCACTTGTGGCGCATGGTGTCGCGCATGGCCTGCGCCGCCACCGGCTCGCGCTGCTGCTGCTCGGCGACGTAAGTCGACGATCCAAGGTCATCGAGGCGCTTGTCCAGCCAGCCCACGTCCATCTTCAGCGCCACCAGCAGGCTGCCGAGCTCGTCGTGCACCTCGCGCGCGATGCGGGTGCGCTCCTCCTCGCGCACGGTGTGGGTGTAGGCCGAGAGTTCGCGCAATTGCTGCAGCGCCTCGGACAGCGCCTGTGTGCGCTCACTGACGCGCTGCTCCAGCACGTCGTTGGCGTGGCGCAAGGCTTCCTCGGCCCGCTTGCGCGCCGAGATATCGACAAAGGTCACCACCGCGCCCTGCACCACGCCGCCATCGACGATGGGGTAGGACGAGTATTCAACCGCAAACGCGCTGCCGTCGCGCCGCCAGAACAGCTCGGTGTCGATGCGGCAGGGCAGCGCCATGCGAAAGGCGTTGAAGATGGGGCACAGGTGCTCGGGGTAGTGCGCACCGTCGGCATGGCTGTGGTGCGCCAGCTCGTGCATGTTTTTGCCCAACACCTCGGCCGGGGCAAAACCGAGCTGCTCGGCGCCGGCACGGTTGATGAAGGTGCAACAGCCGTCCATGTCGATGCCGAAAATGCCTTCGCCGGTGGATTCCAGCAATTGCGAGAGCTTGTCGCGCCAGACCGGTTGGTCGGCGCCAGGCAGGTGCACGGGTGCGGGCAGCGGGGCGGTTTCTGCAAACATGGCAGTTGATGAGCAAACATCGTGCCCAGCTTGGTGCGCGGTGCATCGCGGGCCTGGGCCACCGAGGCGCCAAATCGGTGCGTCGCCGGCCTGGGGCGCCGGATTGCCCCAAAACAGGTTGTTTTTGCGAATCCCTGTAAAGTCAGTGCTCCCTTCCAGAAAAGACCATGGCGCCGGTTTCCCCTTCCCTGACTCCTTTGTTGACCCCTTTGATGACCCGTGTGATGGCGGCCGGTCTGCTGCTGTTGCTCGCGGCGTGCAACCCGGTGTTCAACTGGCGCGAAGTGCGGCCGGACAACACCGCGCTGAGCCTGCTGCTGCCCTGCAAACCCGACAAGGCCCAGCGCAGCGTGCCGCTGGGCGGGCGGCCGACCGAGCTGGCCATGCTGGGCTGCGATGCCGGCGACGCCACGTTTGCCGTCGCGGTGGCCACGCTGGACGACGCGGCGCAAGCGGCGGCCGTGCTGGCCGGCTGGCAAACCGCCACGCTCGTCAACCTCAAGGCGGCCGGCGGCGGGCAAACCAGCCCGCTGACGCTGGCGGGCGCAGACGCGCTGCCGCCGGCGGTGCTGGTGCGAGCCAGCGGCCAGCGTGCCAACGGCCGGGCGGTGCAAAGCCAGGCGGCGTATTTTTCACAGGGGCGGCAGGTTTTTCAGGCGGTGATCTACGCCGACCAGATGGACCCCGAGGCGGCCGAAACCTTTTTTTCCAGCCTCAAGCTGGACGCCGGAACCCCCCGCTGATGGGCGCCGTTCGGGACGCCGGGCGCCTGCCGGCCGCCGCTGCCGCGTCCGGCCTTCTGAGCCGGCGCGCCGCCATCGTGGTGTTTCTGGCGTTTGCCGCGGCCTACTTCTGTTCGACGCTGGTGCGGGCCATCACGGCCACGCTGTCGCCGGTGCTGACGCAGGAGTTTTCATTGCATGCGCGCGATCTGGGGCTGCTGGCCGGCGGTTATTTTCTGGGTTTTGCGGTGACCCAGCTGCCGCTGGGCACCTGGCTGGACCGGCATGGGCCCAAACGCGTGATCCTGGGCTTTCTGAGCCTGGCGGTGCTGGCCTGCCTGGCGTTTTCCGCGGCCACCAGTTTCACTGCCTTGCTCATTGCCCGCGTGCTGCTGGGGATGGGCGTCAGCGCCTGCCTGATGGCGCCGCTGACCGGTTACCGCCGCTGGTTTGACGCCGGCACCCTGCTGCGCGCCAACTCCTGGATGTTGATGACCGGCTCGCTCGGCATGCTGGCGTCCACCCTGCCGGTGCAGTGGCTGATGCCGCTGACCGGCTGGCGCCCGCTGTTCTGGATTCTGGCGGCGCTGATTGTGTTGTCCATGGCGGCGATTGCCTGGGTGGTCCCGTCATGGAAGGTCGCTTCCGCGGTGGTGTCTCCCCATGTGTCGCATCAGCAGGCCAGTTACGCCCAGGTCTGGCGCAGCCGTTATTTCCAGAAAATGTCGCCGGTGGCCTTTTTCCACTATGGCGGCGTGATCGCGATGCAGACCCTGTGGGCCGGGCCGTGGATGGTCCGGGTGGCGGGCTACACGCCGCTGCAGGCGGCCACCGGCCTGTTCTGGATCAATGCCTGCATGCTGGTCACCTTCTGGGCCTGGGGGCTGGTCAACCCGTGGCTCGCGCAGCATGGCTGGAGCGCTAACCGCCTGATCACCTGGGGCGTGCCGGTCAGCCTGACGGTGCTCGTCGTCAATATCGCGGCCGGCCCGGCCACCGGCTGGGCCGGCTGGGCGCTGTTTTGCATGAGCTCCAGCGTGCTGGGGCTGGCCCAGCCGGCTGTGGGCATGGCGTTTCCGCAGGTGCTGGCCGGGCGCGCGCTGACCGCCTACAACCTGGTGATTTTTGCCGGCGTGTTTGTCATGCAGTGGGGCATCGGCCTGCTGATTGACGTTTTCCAGGCCATGGGGCTGGCCGACGTGGCCAGCTTCCAGGCGGCGCTGGCCGTGTTTTTGTGTTGTTGTCTCGCATCGTATGCCTTCTTCCACGGCGCCAAAGCAGACCCCACCCCCGATAATTCACCGCAATGAACGGCATTCTCATCATCGCCCACGCTCCGCTGGCTTCGGCCCTGCGGCAATGTGTTCTGCATGTTTTTCCCGACAACCCGGCCAGTGTGGCCGCGCTGGACGTGCAACCCAACATGCCACCCGAAGAGACCCTGGCGCAGGCGCGCATTGTGTTCAAGCAGATGGGCACCTCGCACGCGCTGGTGCTGGCCGACGTGTTTGGCGCCACGCCCTGCAACGTGGCGCAGAAGCTGGTTGATGGGGTGCACTCCAAGCTGATCACCGGCGTCAACCTGCCCATGCTGCTGCGCACCGTGTCCTACCGGCACGAGCCGCTGGACGCGCTGGTGGCCCGGGCGGTGATGGGCGGAACGCAGGGCGTGATGCAGGTGGCCATCACCGCACCGCAGAACCAGGTACGCAGAAACCATGATCAAGACCAGCACGACCATCAACAATAAACTGGGCCTGCACGCCCGCGCTTCGGCCAAGCTGACCAAGCTCGCCGGCAGCTTTCCCTGCGATATCTGGATCGCCAAGGGCGAGCGCCGCGTCAACGCCAAGAGCATCATGGGCGTGATGATGCTGGCCGCCGGCATCGGCAGCACCGTCGACATCGAAATCGACGGACCCGAGGAGCAGCAAGCCATGGCAGCGCTGCTGGCGCTCATCGCGGACAAGTTTGGCGAAGGGGAGTAAATGCCCCCACGGTCGCTCACTGCGTGTAGCTCCCTGCCCCCCGAGGGGGCCGCCCGCCTGCGGTCCGGCAAAGCCGGTTCCGCGGCTTGGACTGGCTTGAAAATTCCTTCATGCGGGGAGTGGGCGTTCCATGACCTTTAGCGTTCACGGTCTGGCTGTCTCGCGCGGGGTGGCGATAGGCCGCGCCGTGCTGGTGGCGTCGAGCCGGGCCGACGTGGCGCACTACTTCATCGAGGCTTCCAAGACGGTTGAAGAAATCCAGCGCCTGCGCGTGGCGCGCGATGCGGTGTCCGAGGAAATCACCCGGGTGCAGCGCGACCTGCCCAAGGACGCGCCGCATGAACTCTCCGCGTTGCTCGACGTCCACCTGATGCTGCTGCAGGACGAACAGCTGATCAGCGGCGTCAAGCACTGGATCGTCGACCGGCTCTACAACGCCGAATGGGCATTGACCACGCAGTACGAAATCATCGCGCGGCAGTTCGACGAGATGGAAGACGAGTACCTGCGCGAGCGCAAGGCCGACCTGGAGCAGGTGGTCGAACGCATCCTCGGGTTCATGAAGGGCGTGGCCTCGCCGGTGCTGCCGGCCGCGCAGTCCGCTGCGAAGCGGCTGCCGCGCCAGCAGGACCTGCTGCTGGACGACACCATGGACGTGCCGCTGGTGCTGATCGCGCACGACATCTCGCCGGCCGACATGCTGCAGTTCAAGCAAAGCCTGTTTGTCGGTTTTGCGACCGACGTGGGCGGCAAGACCTCGCACACCGCGATTGTGGCGCGCAGCCTGGACATTCCGGCGGTGGTCGGCGCGCGCAGTGCCAGCCAGCTGATCGAGCAGGACGACTGGGTCATCATCGACGGCGACGCCGGCGTGCTCATCGTCGATCCCTCACCCATCATCCTGGCCGAATACGGCTTCAAGCAGCGCCAGGGCGAACTCGAGCGCCAGCGCCTGAACCGGCTCAAACACACCCCCTCGCTGACGATTGACGGCCAGAAGGTCGAGCTGCTCGCCAACATCGAAATGCCCGACGACACCGCCGGCGCGGTGGCCGTGGGCGCGGTCGGCGTGGGCCTGTTCCGCAGCGAATTCCTCTTCATGGGCCGGCCCGGCAACCTGCCCGGCGAGCAGGAGCAGTACCTGGCTTACCGCAAGGCGATCGAAGGCATGCGGGGCCTGCCGGTGACGATTCGCACGGTGGACATCGGCTCGGACAAGCCGCTGGACAAGCTCGCGGGTCGGGTGCAGGACGGCCAGCTGAACCCGGCGCTGGGCCTGCGCGCCATCCGCTGGAGCCTGGCCGACCCGCCGATGTTCTTGACGCAGCTGCGCGCCATCCTGCGCGCGGCGGTGCACGGCCAGGTCAACCTGCTGGTGCCGATGCTGGCCCACGGCAGCGAAATCCGCCAGACCCTGTCGCTGATCGACCATGCACGCGCCGAACTCGACAACAAGGGCGTGGCCTATGGGCCGGTGCAGCTGGGCGCCATGATTGAAATACCGGCGGCCGCGCTGACGCTCAAGCTGTTCCTGAAGTACTTCGATTTCCTCTCGATAGGCACCAACGACCTGATCCAGTACACGCTGGCGATCGATCGCGCCGACGAAGCCGTCTCGCACCTGTACGACCCCTGCCACCCGGCGGTGCTGCGCCTGATTGCCGACACCATTGCCGAGTGCAATGCGCAGGGCAAGGGCGTCAGCGTCTGCGGCGAGATGGCCGGCGACACCAGCATGACACGGCTGCTGCTGGGCCTGGGCCTGCGCAGTTTTTCGATGCATCCCTCGCAGATCCTGGCGGTCAAGCAGCAGGTGCTGCGTGCCGACGCCAGCAAGCTCGCCCCCTGGGCTGCGCAGGTGCTGGCCTGTGAAGACCCGGCGTCCATGTTGCAGTCTATTTAGCTATTGAAATAATAGCTGTTGGCGCTTGTGGAGTATGGGCTGTGGCCTGTTTTTTCTTGAAGAAAGAGGCTGCGCCCGTGGACGCCGCCTTTGCCTCAACATGTCAGGTTCGCCTGCTGGCCGGAACTCGCCCCGGCCTGCTGCTGGCGGTGCGCGACTTCGGCCCGGGTGTGGATGCCGAACAGCTGGCGCGCTTGACCGAACCCTTCTACCGCACCGACAGCGCGCGCCAGCGCGCCACCGGCGGCGTGGGGCTGGGCATGTATTTGTGCCAGCTGGTGGCACAGGCGCATGGCAGCCGGCTGCAGGTGGACAATGCCGCGCCTGGTCTGTGCGTTCAGTTGCTATTGAAAGAATAGCTGCTCACGCAAGTTGGACAAGGGTCCAAGCCCTATTTTTCTCAATTCGATTCATTGAAGTGCTACAACCCCGTTCGCCCTGAGCTTGTCGAAGGGGTGTCACGGTGCAAACAGGCTTCGACCCTTCGACCAGCTCAGGACGGGACAGGCCAGGCTCAGCCCGAACGGTTAAGCAAACAGTATTGCTATTTGGTGCGTGTCCCGAGCAGGGCGGCGCCAATGATCATCGCCGCCGCCAGGCCAATGCTCCAGGTCAGCGCGCGGCCGCTGACCAGCATCAGCAGCGCGGTGGAGCCCAGCGGCGTGAGGTAACTCAGGATGCCGATTTGCCGCGCATCGCCGAGCTTGAGTGCCCGGTCCCAGAGAAAAAACGCCGCGCCCAGCGGGCCCAGCCCCATCACCGCGATCAAGGCTGCGTCGCGGCCCGACACTGCCACCGACGGCTCCAGCGCCCAATGGCACAGCAGCGACAGAAGTCCCGAGACCAGGCCGAACAGGCCGATGGCCGCAGTC
Source organism: Polaromonas sp. AER18D-145 (assembly GCF_002379095.1). GTDB lineage: Bacteria > Pseudomonadota > Gammaproteobacteria > Burkholderiales > Burkholderiaceae_C > Polaromonas. The sequence continues at coordinate 15,845 of NZ_NBZV01000039.1, read as the reverse complement.
GGGAACGCCGGCACGCGTTGGGTCAGCAGTGAATAACTGGCCCAGATGAAGGCCGAGCCCAGCGCCGGCAGGTAACCCCAGGCCCAGCCGCCGCCAGCGCTGCCGGTGCGGGCACCCAGAATGGCGACCGCGGCGCCGGCGAAACCGAGCAGCGCGGCCAGCACATGTGCGGCGCGCAGCTTCAGGCCGCGCAGGAACAGCGGCGCCAGCACCACCATGAACAGCGGCCACAGGTAATTGACCAGGTTGGCTTCGACCGGCGGCGCGTGGCGCAGGGCGATGAAGAGCAGGAAGTGGTAGCCGAACAGGCCGTACACGCCCAGCGCCAGCGTGGCCGGCGGAATGGCCCAGGCTCGCCTGTCCTTCCAGACAAAGGGCAGGGCCAGCAGGCTGCCCGTCAGCAGTGCAAGGCCGGTCAGCAGGAAGGGCGGGAGGTGCCGGAGCGACACGCCCAGCGAGGCGAGCAGGACCCACAGGGCGATGGCGCCCAGGGCATACAGATTGGCGGGCATGGGCGTCAGCGTTGATGGTTCATGGTGGGTGATGGGCGCGCATGGGGTTCAGCCCAGTGGCTTGAGCAGCTCCGCCACATCGCTCTCGGTAAACAGCGGCTGCTTGCGCGCCTGCGAGCCGCTGTACATGCTTTCGGCCAGCGTCGCCTTGCGCTCCTGCAGCGCCAGGATACGTTCTTCAATCGTGCCCTGGGCCACCAGCTTGTAAACAAAGACCTGGCTCTTTTGCCCGATGCGGTGGGCGCGGTCGGTGGCCTGGTTTTCCACCGCGGGGTTCCACCACGGGTCGTAATGAATCACGGTGTCGGCCTGCGGCAGGTTCAGGCCGACGCCACCGGCCTTGAGGCTGATGAGAAACAGCGGCACTGCGCCGGAGGTGAAGCGTTCAATCAGCGCTTCGCGCTTTTGCGACTGGCCGGTGAGCTTCACCCACGCCATGCCGCGCGCCTTGAGCTCATCCTCGATCAGCGTCAGCATGCTGGTGAAGCTCGAAAACAGCAGCACGCGCCGGCCTTCGGCCAGCATCTCCGGCAGCAGTTCCATCAGGTGTTCGAGCTTGGCCGACTGAGTGATCTTTTTGGCGGAAGCCAGCGACAGCAGGCGCGGGTCGCAGCAGACCTGGCGTAGCTTGAGCAGGGCGTCCAGAATCTGGATCTGGGACTTGGCCAGCCCCTTGCTGGCCAGCGCGTCGCGCACGGCTTTTTCGGTGCTCAGGCGTATGGTTTCGTAGAGGTCGGCCTGCTTGCCCGAGAGTTCGATGCTGGAGACGCTCTCGATCTTGTCGGGCAGCTCGGTCGCCACCTCGCGCTTCGTGCGCCGCAGCATGAAGGGCGTGATGCGGCGGCGCAACTGCTCGAGTCGCGCGCTGTCACCCTGCTTTTCGATGGGTGTGCGAAACAGTTCCTTGAAGCGCGTCTGACTACCGAGAAAGCCGGGCATCAGGAAGTGAAACAGACTCCACAACTCGCCCAGATGGTTTTCCATGGGCGTGCCCGACAGGCACAGGCGGTGGCGGGTCTGCAGTGCGCTGACCACTTGCGCGGCATGGGTGCTGGCATTCTTGATGTTTTGCGCCTCATCCAGCACCACCAGATGCCAGGGCTGCTCCAGCCAGCGTTCGCGGTCGCGCTGCAGCAGGGAGTAAGGCGCAATCACCAGGTCGTGCGAGCCCATGTCGCTGGCCGCGTCGTGGCGCTCCTTGCCGTGCAGCACCAAGCAGCGCAGTCCGGGGGTGAAGCGCCCGGCCTCGCGCCGCCAGTTGCCCATCAGGCTCACGGGCGCGACGATCAGGGCGGGGCGGGTGAGCCGGCCGGCTTCCTTTTCCACCAGCACATGGGCCAGTGTTTGCAGTGTTTTCCCCAGGCCCATGTCGTCGGCCAGGATGCCGCTCAGACCATGCTGGCGCAGGAACTGCAGCCAGTTCAGGCCCTGCTGCTGGTACGGGCGCAGGCTGGCCTGCAGGCCGGCGGGCACGGCCACCTCGGGCAACTGAACTTGGCCGCTGAGCTGCCGCACCGTGGCGCGCAGTGCTTCGGCACCCTCCCACACCGCGCCTTCGCCCAAGGCAGCGCTGGTGCGCAGCGCGTCCAGGCGCGAGAGCTTGAGGCTGTCGGCCGAAAAATTGTGCTCGCGGTCGCCCACCAGCTCCAGCAGCGCGGCCATCCAGGGCTTGAGCGCTTCGGTCGGCAGCCGGACAAAGCCCTGGCCGCCGGGCGCCGGCAGGTACACAAAGGGCGGCATGCCGGGCTGGCCGGTGGCGGGGTCGGTCGGGCTGGCGGCTGCGGCGGCAATCAGATCGGGCAGCCAGGGCAGGATGTTGTGGCGATGGCCGTCGATCTCCATGCCCAGCGATAGTTCAAACCACGGCGATGTGGGTTCGTCATCACCCTGAGGCTGCAACTGCACGCTGAGGCTGTCGGCATGGGTGATCCAGTGGGCCAGGGCGTCGTCCAGCGTGACTTCAAAGCCGGCCTCGCGCAGCACCGCAAATCCGTTGTCTGCCCAGTGCAGCCAGTCCTGCTGGGGCCCGCCGCCGGGGATGCCGAAGATGCCGCCGTCGGTGGCAAGGAGCCCCAGGTCAAACAGGCGGGTGATGGCGTCCAGCTCGGCTTTGGTGTCGCGCTGCAGCAGCACGCGCCCCTGGGGTCCGTCGACCAGCACGGCCGCGCCCTGGCCGGCCCACCAGCCACGATGGCCCTGGTAGTCAAAGCGCAGCTCGGCCTGGATCAGGCCCATGAAGCGGACATCTTCCGCCGCGTTGAGGCGCAGGTGCAGGCGGGCTGTGGGCGTGACGCCGCGAAGGGGCGTGAAGTCCTGCAGCACGGGCGGCAGGGGCAACGTGGGCAAGCTGCCCAGGTGTCCCACTACATCGACCTGGTGTTTCTGCAGGGCCGAGGTCCTGAGTGGCGGGGCTTTGAGCAGCACCGCCAACTGGGCCTCGGGAATGCCATGCGCATGGACTGCGCCGCACAGGCCTTGACTGGCATCGAGGTAAAGCGGCGGGCTGTTCAGGCACAGCGTGGCACCGACAGGGCTCAGCCTGGCGCGCAAGGCCCAGCCGGACCCGGTGGCTTGCGGGCCGGGTTGCTCCAGCCAGTGCCATTCCAGCGTGCGACTTGGCCCCCATTGAATAGCGGCGTCCGGGCCGCCGCGGCCGTCGTTCATGAACAGCCGCCCGGTGCTGGCCGCCTGCTGCAGCGCGATCAAGCCGGCCTGGCCGGCCAAGGTTACACGCGGGCTGACGCTGTAGGCTGAGTAAAAGTTGTCGCTGTTCGGCATGGCGCGCATGAGCTGCAGTACCTGCCGGTCCGCCTCGCTGGCCGAGTCGTACACAGTCTGCCCCGGGTGGGGCGGCGTCCGTATGGATTTGGGCTTGGCCCAGCCGCCGCTGACTTTGGGATAGGACACCACGGCTTCGAGTTGCAACCGTGGCGTGGCGTCGCCGACGACCGTCAGCAGGTACAGATACTGTTCGGGTCGGGCCTGTCCATCCGCCCTGGTTGCCTGGCCGCTGGCGCGGTCCAGCGCCTGCATCCAGTGCAGCAGCTGGGCCTCGGCTTCCTGCCGGGCTTTTTCTTCGGCGCGGGCCAGGGTCGCCTGGCGCAAGGCTTCTGCCTGTTCGGGGCGGAACGGAGCGGGCGCTGCGCCGCTGGCCAGCGCCGGACCCAGCAGTTGCAGGCCCTGGTAGGCCGCCTTGATCGTCAGAGCCACGCCGTGTTTGCAGTCGGTGCCTACCGGGCAGCTGCAGTCGCTGCGCCAGTCGTCCACCTGGCCATCAGGACGCAGAGCCATGTCGACAGAGACTTCATAGGGCGCGGGCTGGCTGCCCTGGACTTCACCCTGCAGCAGCCAGTGATTCTTCCGTGGCTCGATGGCCAGCTGCCGCACTTGCTGGCTGCGGTAGAGCAGCAGGCCGCGGGACCACGCGCCCGCGCCGCTCAGCCGCTCCAGTGAGTGCGGGTCGAACCAGAAGCCTTTTTTTATCGGGATGTTCTGCATCAAAGAGGGCGCTGGTCCCTGCTCACTGGGCGTCAATAGCTGTCAAATAAAGAGCGAGAGAGCCGAAAAAGCCGGACCTCAGTTTTTGGATGCCATGGCCAGTGCGTGTTCGGCCTGCTGGTCGGCGTGGTAGCTCGAACGCACCATGGCGCCGACGGCGGCGTGGGTGAAGCCCATCTTGTAGGCTTCCTGCTCGAACATCTTGAAGGTGTCGGGGTGCACATAACGGCGCACCGGCAGGTGGCTGGTCGAGGGCGCGAGGTACTGGCCGATGGTCAGCATGTCGATGTTGTGCGCGCGCATGTCGCGCATGACCTGCAAAATTTCTTCGTCGGTCTCGCCCAGGCCGACCATGATGCCGCTTTTGGTCGGCACGTCGGGGTGCAGGGCCTTGAACTTTTTCAGCAGGTTCAGGCTGAACTGGTAGTCCGAGCCGGGACGTGCTTCCTTGTACAGGCGCGGCGCGGTTTCCAGGTTGTGGTTCATCACGTCGGGCGGCGCGGCTTTCAAAATCTCCAGTGCGCGGTCGTCGCGGCCGCGGAAATCGGGCACCAGGATCTCGATGGTGGTCTGCGGCGACAGCGCGCGGATGCGCGTGATGCAGTCCACAAAATGCTGGCTGCCGCCGTCGCGCAGGTCGTCGCGGTCCACGCTGGTGATCACCACGTACTTGAGCTTGAGCGCGGCAATGGTCTTGGCCAGGTTCTCCGGCTCATTGACGTCCAGCGGGTCGGGCCGGCCGTGGCCGACGTCGCAGAACGGGCAGCGGCGCGTGCACTTGTCGCCCATGATCATGAAGGTGGCCGTGCCCTTGCCGAAACATTCGCCGATGTTGGGGCAGCTGGCCTCTTCGCACACCGTGTTGAGCTTGTTCTCGCGCAGGATCTGCTTGATCTCGTAAAAACGCGTGCTCGGGCTGCCCGCCTTGACGCGAATCCACTCGGGTTTTTTGAGCAGCTCGCCCTGCACCACCTTGACCGGAATGCGCGACAGCTTGGCCGCCGCCTTCTGCTTGGCCAGCGGGTTGTAGTCTTCCTGGCTCTGGATATCGCGAACAACAGGATTGACAGCTTCTGGGGTGCTCATGGTGTGCTTCTTTGGAGGTATGTGGTCAGGGCGTCAGGTAGGTGACGAGCTTGTGGCCCAGCACGTCCGCGGCCTCCTGCCAGCTGGCCGATACCCCGATTGTAGAAAGGTCTGTGGTTTGCAACCCCGCATACCCACAGGGGTTGATGCGCGAGAAGGGTTCGAGGTCCATCGCCACATTGAGCGCGACGCCGTGGTAGGTGCAGTGCCGGCTAACCTTGATGCCCAGCGCGGCGATCTTGCCCAGGCCGCGGAAAGGGTCACCCTCACCCCCGCCCTCTCCCGCTTGCGGGAGAGGGGGCTGTTCACTCCCTCTCCCGCAAGCGGGAGAGGGTCGGGGTGAGGGCTGCTGCAGGCGCGCATGCGAGAAGGGGTCGTCCAGGCGGACGTAGATGCCGGGCGAGCCCGTCACGCGGTGCCCGGTCACGCCGAAATGCCCCAGCGTCCGGATGACGGCCTCTTCGATGCGGTAGACATACTCCTTGACGAAATAGCCGGCGCGTTTCAGGTCAATCAGCGGGTAGGCCACCACCTGGCCCGGGCCGTGATAAGTGACCTGGCCACCCCGGTCGGTTTGCACCACCGGAATGTTGCCGGGGGCCAGCACATGGTCAGGCTTGCCGGCCAGCCCCTGCGTGTACACCGGTGGATGCTCACAAATCCATAGCTGGTCGCGCACGGCCTGATTGGGCTGGAGGCCGATTTGGCTTGAAGTGTCATGGCGGCTGGCGGTGAAGGCCTGCATGGCCGCATAGGTGGGCAGGTAGTCCACCTGGCCGAGCGGGCGCACATCAAAGGACATGGCAGGCCTCTGCAAGGTGGTGCTTTACAGCACCACCTTGACCATGGGGTGGGTCGACAGCGTGCGGTACAGCTCGTCGAGCTGTTCCCTGGAGGTGGCCATGATGGTGATGGTCACGCCCAGGTATTTGCCGCCCTTGCTTTCGCGCAGCTCGATGGTGGTCGCGTCAAACACCGGGTCGAACTCGCGCGCAATCACGCTGATGGCGTGCACCAGCCCGTCGACCTTTTCGCCCATGACCTTGATGGGAAACAGCGAGGGGTACTCGATCAGTGATTCCTGGCGCGGTGTTTCGGGGGGCGGGGTGTTCATGGTTGCTCCGTCTGCGCCTGTTTGGCGCGCTGGTAGGCCGCGTGCAGCTTCGCGTAAACCGGGCCGGGCTGGCCGCTGCCGATGCTTTTGCCGTCGAGCGAAGTGACGGCCAGCACCTCCTTGGTCGCCGACGACAGCAGCAGCTCGTCGGCGGCGAAAACTTCCTCGCGCTTGACCCGGCGCAGCTCAAACGGGATGCCGGCATCGCGGCAGATCTCCTCGATCAGGCCGTAACGAATGCCTTCGAGCACCAGGTTGTCCTTGGGCGGGCCCAGTACCTTGCCGCCCTGGACGACCCAGACGTTGCAGGCGGCCGCTTCGCTGAGGAAGCCGTCCCGGAACATCACGGTTTCCACGGCCCCTTCGTCGGCGCTGATTTGGCGGGCAAACACCGCGCCCAGCAAGCTGGTGCTCTTGATGTGGGCCTTGCTCCAGCGGAAGTCGTCGGCGGTGACGCAGGCCACGCCGTGCGCGCGCTGCTCGGGCGTTGGCGGCTTCATGGTGTTGGTCATGACAAACACGGTGGGTGCCAGGTCGGGCGGCATCACATGGTCGCGCAGCGCCACGCCGCGGGTGATCTGGATGTAGACCAGCTGGTCGGTTTTTTCCGGCGAGGTGCGCAGCTGCAACGCGTAGTCGGCGACCAGCTTGCGTGTGACCTCGCGCCATTGGGCGTGGGACAGCGGATTGGTGATGCGCACCTCCGCCAGGCTGCGGTCAAGGCGTGCCATGTGCTGGGCAAAGCGGAAGGGCTGGCCGGCATACACCGGCACCACTTCGTAGACGCCGTCACCGAAGATGAAGCCGCGGTCCATCACGCTGACCTTCGCGTCCCGCAGGGCGGTGAATTCGCCGTTGAGGTAGCACGGCGTGGCGGGCAGGGGCGTGATCGAGGCGGGGCTGGAAGTGCTCATCATGGCATTCAAAAAAGGGGTGGGGAGAGGATTGTCGCGCAGGCCGTGTTTCGCCCTGGTACTGCAGCACGGAAGTAGCGAAACAAAAATGAAAGTGATGACTTCGTGCCCAGGGCAAGGCGCAAGCCGCAGCGAAGGCTGTGCGCCTTCGCAAGGATTGCAACGCCGCCATGGGTGCGAAGGTGCGCTTTCATGTTTCGATATTTTCGGGTTGCAGTACTAACGGCCATGGCGCTGGATACGCCGCTTGAACCAGACGCGAAAGCGCCAGATGAGGTTGACCAGCACATAACCGCCGGCCGAGCCTGCGACGGAAAAAATGGCCATGCCGAGCACCGCCGGCCAGCCAAAGCGCTCCAGCCAGCCCACGACATTGAAGCCGGCACTGGCTGACGCTGCTTCCAGCGCCGCGCTGCCGGCTTCCACCTCGTCGGGTGAGATCCCCAGGATCAGGCTGCCCAGCTTGTACGCCAGCCAGAGCCAGAAGCCGATGGTGAATGGATTCGTGATCAGTGTCACGCCGGCGGCCACCGGGATGTTGCCGCGCCACCAGATGCAGTGGACGGCGGCCACCAGAATCTGGGCGACAGGCAGTGCAAATGCCCAGAACATGCCGATGGCGACGCCGCGGGCCACGGCCTCGTGCTGCACATGCCACAGCCCGGGTTCGCTCAGGTGATGCGCCACCGGCTTGAGCCAAGAGTGGGCCGCCAGCGTCTCGCGGCTGATTCCTTTGGTGAAGCGGTCCGTCCACGAGGGTGTTGGCGGGTTTCTTTTTTTTCGTGTGCTCATGGCCGCGCCCTGGCCCGAGGACAGTGTGTTTCGTCCATCGGCATCACGCTGGCTGCCCGCATCGTCAGGCCCAGAAAATCACGGCCGCAATGGCCAGGGTGCCGAGTACCAGGTTGCTCATGGCCAGGGTGGCGATCTGGCCCACACGGCGCCCGCCTTCGGGCCAGTCCGCGGCAGCCACGGCCAGTTTCAGACGCCGGTAGGGACCAAAATAAAGATGGCCGAACAGGGCGAACATCAGCAGGCCGATGCCGAACATCAGGTGCCAACCCAGCGGCGCGTTTTTCATGCCGACAGCCAGCAGCATGGCCAGTCCGGTGAGCAGCAGCAGTGCAATGGCGGGCCAAACCAGCAGAAAAAACTTCTGCAAGACCAGGGCGATCAACGGCAGGCGCTGCGGTGGCGCCAGTTGCGCGGCGGCGGCAGGCCGCAGCGCAAAGAGCATGAAGCTGATGCCGCCGAGCCACACGATGGCGGCGGCGATATGGAGGAATTTCATCAAGGCAGGCATGCGAGGGGCTTTCAAAAAGGCGTGCTGCAAGAGCGGAGAGGTCCCGTCTATGGAGGGACCTGCAGCGGCCGGAAAACGGATTGTCGCCTGCAAAACGTCCCCCTGCGGACCGCGCGGCCATGCCTCCCGCCACAGTTTGGTGCAGGGACTTTCCGGAGCGGGCGGGTTTCTACGTATAATCAAGGGCTTTGCTAATAACCGGCCTGTAACCTGCTCGTAATTTGTGATGGTCAAAATGACAGATTCGGTGGTTCTTCCGTTGGCAAAGGTTCCGACTCAGGTAACTGAGGCGGGTGAGGAAAATTTCAAGCCGCTGACGCGCGAAGAAGCGCAGAAGCTGCGCGAAGCCAGTCCTTCGCTGTCGCCCTGGTGGGTGGTGGCCGGGCAACTGGTGGCCGGAGTCCTGGTGGCCTGTGTTGCCTGGGCTTTGACCGGAAGACAAAACGTGGCCTGGTCGGCGTTCTACGGCGCGCTGGCGGTGGTGCTCCCCGCGGCGCTTTTTGTGCGCGGGCTGACCAGCAAGGTGTCTTCCATGAATGCGGGCGCTGCGGTGCTCGGGTTCTTTTTATGGGAAATGGTCAAGATAGGCCTGACGATCGCGATGTTGTTCGCGGCGCCGCGGCTGATTGAAGATTTGAGCTGGCCTGCCATGTTGGCGGGCCTGATAGTGACGATGAAAGTGTATTGGGGTGTGCTCTGGTTCAAGCCCAAGCGCCCCGGTATCCACCCAACTTAACGAGACGAGTAGCTAGATGGCTTCTGCAAACGGACCTACCGCCGGCGAATACATTGGTCACCACCTGACCCATTGGCAAAACAAGCCAATGAGTGGTGTCATTGACTTCTCGGTGTACAACCTCGACTCCATCATTTGGGCGCTGCTGCTGGGCGTGGTTGGCAGCTTCTTCCTATGGAAGGCTGCGCGCGCCGCGACCGCCGGCGTGCCGGGCCGCTTCCAGGCTGCCGTGGAGATCTTGGTCGAGATGGTCGACAGCCAAGCCAAGGGCATCATCAACAATGCGCAAAGCCGCAAGCTGGTGGCGCCGATGGCGCTGACCGTGTTTGTCTGGATTTTCCTGATGAATGCCATGGACTTGCTGCCCGTTGACCTGCTGCCCAAAATCTGGGAGCTGGTGTTTGCGGCGACCGGCCATGATCCGCACCATGCCTACATGCGCGTCGTGCCGACCGCCGACCTCTCCGTCACCCTGGGCCTGTCGGTCTCCGTGCTGCTGATCTGCATTTTCTACAACATCAAGATCAAGGGTTTTGGTGGCTGGCTCCATGAAATGGTCAGTGCGCCGTTTGGCGGGCATCCCATCCTGTGGCCTTTCAATTTCGTGTTCCAGATCATCGAGTTCATTGCCAAGACCGTGTCGCACGGCATGCGACTGTTCGGCAACATGTATGCCGGCGAACTGGTCTTCATGCTGATCGCCCTGATGGGGGGTGCTGCCGCCATGTCGCTGCCGGGCATCCTGCTGCCGATCGGCCATGTCCTGGCCGGCACCGTGTGGGCCATCTTCCACATCCTGATCATCACCTTGCAGGCCTTCATCTTCATGATGTTGACCCTGGTGTATGTGGGCCAGGCCCACGATCATCACTAAGTTTGTCAGTCTGGTTTTTCTTTCTTTTGTTTGTTAGTTAACTTAAATCCATAGGAGCTTTAAATGGAAAACGTTCTCGGTCTCGTCGCATTGGCCGCTGGCCTGATCATTGGCCTGGGCGCTGTCGGCGCATGTATCGGCATCGGCATCATGGGCAGCAAATACCTCGAAGCTGCTGCTCGCCAGCCTGAGCTGATGAATGAACTGCAAACCAAGATGTTCCTGCTCGCAGGTCTGATCGACGCCGCTTTCCTGATCGGTGTCGGTATCGCGATGATGTTCGCGTTTGCCAACCCCTTTGTGCTGAAGTAATCGTCACAACCCCGACAGAAAGGCGTTGCCGTGAGTATTAATGCAACCCTGTTCGTCCAGGCGATTGTTTTCGCGATCCTGGTGTGGTTCACAATGAAGTTTGTGTGGCCGCCCATTACGAAAGCGCTGGACGAGCGTGCCCAAAAAATCGCTGAAGGCCTCGCTGCCGCCGACAAGGCCAAGTCCGAACTCTCCGTTGCCAACAAGCGCGTGGAAGAAGAGCTTGCCAAGTCGCGCAATGAGTCGGCCGTGCGCCTGGCTGAAGCGGAGCGCCGCGCCCAGTCCATGATCGAAGAGGCCAAGGCCAAGGCTGCGGAAGAAGGCAGCAAGATCATTGCCGCTGCCAAGGTCGAGGCCGAGCAGCAAACCGTCAAGGCCCGTGAGACCCTGCGTGAGCAGGTCGCCGCACTGGCTGTCAAGGGTGCCGAGCAGATTCTGCGCAAGGAAGTCAATGCCGGTGTGCATGCTGACTTGCTGGGCCGCTTGAAGACCGAGCTTTGAGAGGGGTGTCACCATGGCCGAACTAGCCACCATTGCCCGTCCCTATGCTGAAGCCCTGTTCAAGGCCTCCGGGTCTGACCTGGGCGGCACCTCGACCTGGCTCGATGAGCTGGCGGCCGTAGCCAGCAATGTCCAGTTGCAGCAGTTTGCCGGCAACCCCAGCGTGACGGCATCGCAGACGTTCGACGTGATCGCCGGTGTTGTCAAGGCGACGCTGCCGGAAGCTGCGAAAAACTTCCTGCGTGCCGTGATTGACAACGGCCGCATCAGCGTTCTGCCGGAAATTGCCAGCCAGTTCCGTGCATTGAAAAATGCGAAGAGCGGTTCGTCCGATGCCACCGTGTACAGCGCCTTTGCGCTCGAGGGTGCTGCACTGGCCGATCTGGCTGCGACGCTGGAGAAGCGCTTTGGCCGCAAGCTCAACCTCACGGTTGAACTGGAGCCGGCCCTGATCGGCGGCGTGCGTGTCGTGGTGGGTGACGAGGTGCTGGACACCTCGGTGAAAGCCCGTTTAGAGCAAATGAAAGTGGCGCTGATTTCTTGAGCTGGCGCCAAGGCGCAGCACCCAGGTTTTTAGCCAACAACATAGAAAGAAGGAAAGAGTCATGCAACTCAATCCCGCAGAAATTTCTGAACTGATCAAGAGCCGTATCGAAGGCTTGACTGTCAGTGCCGACATCCGTAACCAGGGTACCGTTGTGTCGGTGTCCGACGGCATCGTCCGCGTCCATGGCCTGTCCGATGTGATGCAGGGCGAGATGCTGGAATTTCCTCCCACGGCGGACGGCACGCCCACCTACGGCCTGGCGCTGAACCTTGAGCGCGACTCGGTCGGCTCGGTGATCCTGGGTGAATACGAACACATCGCCGAAGGCGACACCGTCAAGTGCACGGGTCGCATTCTGGAAGTGCCGGTCGGTCCCGAGCTGCTTGGCCGCGTGGTCAACGCCCTCGGCCAGCCCATCGACGGCAAGGGTCCGATCAACGCCAAGATGACCGACGTGATCGAAAAGGTCGCACCGGGCGTGATTGCCCGCAAATCGGTGGACCAGCCCCTGCAGACCGGCCTGAAGTCCATTGACTCCATGGTGCCCGTCGGCCGCGGCCAGCGCGAACTGATCATCGGCGACCGCCAGACCGGTAAAACGGCTGTGGCGATTGACGCCATCATCAACCAGAAGGGCCAGGGCGTCTCCTGCGTTTATGTTGCGATTGGCCAGAAAGCCTCGTCGATCAAGAACGTGGTGCGTTCGCTGGAGCAAGCCGGCGCGATGGACTACACCATCGTCGTGGCGGCCTCCGCTTCCGAATCGGCGGCCATGCAGTACGTCAGCGCCTACTCCGGCTGCACCATGGGCGAGTACTTCCGCGACCGCGGCCAGGACGCGCTGATTGTGTATGACGACCTGTCCAAGCAGGCCGTGGCTTACCGCCAGGTCTCGCTGCTGCTGCGCCGTCCGCCAGGCCGCGAAGCCTATCCCGGCGACGTGTTCTATCTCCACAGCCGTCTGCTCGAGCGCGCTGCCCGCGTGAACGAAAAATACGTCGAAGACTTCACCAAGGGTGAAGTCAAGGGCAAGACCGGTTCGCTGACGGCCCTGCCGATCATCGAGACGCAAGCCGGCGACGTGTCTGCCTTCGTGCCGACCAACGTGATCTCGATCACCGACGGCCAGATCTTCCTGGAAACCAGCCTGTTCAACGCCGGTATCCGCCCCGCCATCAACGCCGGTATCTCGGTGTCGCGCGTCGGTGGTGCTGCCCAGACCAAGCTGATCAAGAACCTGTCCGGCGGTATCCGTACCGATCTGGCCCAGTACCGTGAGCTGGCTGCGTTTGCGCAGTTCGCTTCCGACCTGGACGAAGCCACCCGCAAGCAGCTGGACCGCGGTGCCCGCGTGACGGAACTGCTCAAGCAGGCGCAGTACTCGCCTTTGACCATCTCCAACATGGCCTCGACACTGTTCGCAGTGAACAAGGGCTTCATGGACGATGTCGAGGTCAAGAAGGTTCTGGCGTTTGAAGCCGGCCTGCACAGCTACCTCAAGGACAAGCACGCTGCACTGATGGCCAAGCTCGAAGCGGCCAAGGCGATGGACAAGGACGCCGAGGCGGAGATGACCACGGCCGTGGCTGCGTTCAAGAAGTCGTTTGCCTGATTCGGACCTGAAGACATCCAAGCCCAGAGCTTAGAAACCATTTAGGAAACAATATGGCGGCAGGAAAAGAGATACGCGGCAAGATCAAGTCGGTGGAAAACACCCGCAAGATCACCAAAGCCATGGAAATGGTGGCGGCCTCCAAAATGCGCAAGGCGCAGGAACGGATGCGCTCTGCCCGACCTTACAGTGACAAGATTCGCAACATCACGGCCAATCTGGCCCAGGCCAATCCCGAGTACACCCACGCCTTCATGCAGGCCAACGATGCCAAGGCCGGCGGCTTCATCGTGGTCACGACCGACAAGGGCCTGTGCGGCGGCTTGAACACCAACCTGCTGCGGCAGGTCACGGTCAAGCTCAAGGAAATGCAGGCCGCGGGTCAGGGCATCCAGTCGGTGGCCATCGGCAACAAGGGCCTGGGCTTTCTGAACCGGATCGGCGCGCAGGTGGTGTCGCATGCGACGCAGCTGGGCGACAAACCCCATCTGGACAAGCTGATCGGGCCGGTCAAGGTGCTGCTGGACGCGTACAGCGAGGGCAAGATCAATGCGGTTTACCTTTGCTACACACGCTTCATCAACACCATGCGCCAGGAGCCCGTGGTCGAGCAGTTGCTGCCGCTGACGGCAGACCGGCTGCAGGCTGACAAGGATCAGCACGGCTGGGACTACATCTATGAGCCTGATGCACAGACGGTCATTGACGACCTGCTGGTCCGTTACGTCGAGGCGCTGGTTTACCAGGCGGTCGCCGAAAACATGGCATCCGAGCAGTCGGCCCGCATGGTGGCCATGAAGGCCGCCACGGACAACGCCGGCAGCGTGATTGGCGAACTCAAATTGGTTTACAACAAAACGCGTCAAGCGGCGATCACGAAAGAACTTTCGGAAATCGTCGCCGGTGCCGCAGCGGTTTAAACCGCGATTCAAGATTTAAAGAACGGAAAAGGACTCAATCATGGCTCAGGCTCAAGGCAAGATTGTTCAGTGTATTGGCGCTGTGGTGGACGTGGAATTTGCGCGCGACCAGATGCCCAAGATCTATGACGCGCTCAAGATGGAAGGCTCCGCGCTGACGCTGGAAGTCCAGCAGCAGCTCGGTGATGGCATCGTGCGCACCATTGCGCTGGGTACCTCGGACGGCCTGCGCCGCGGCAACGTGGTGTACAACACCGGCGCCCAGATCACCGTTCCCGTGGGCAAGGCCACACTGGGCCGCATCATGGACGTGCTCGGTGCGCCAATTGACGAGCGTGGCCCCGTCAGCCAGGAACTCACTGCCCCGATTCACCGCAAGGCCCCGGCCTACGACGAGCTGAGCCCTTCGCAGGAACTGCTGGAAACCGGCATCAAGGTGATCGACCTGGTGTGTCCGTTTGCCAAGGGCGGCAAGGTCGGCCTGTTCGGCGGCGCCGGCGTCGGCAAGACCGTGAACATGATGGAACTGATCAACAACATCGCCAAGGCGCACTCGGGTCTGTCCGTGTTTGCCGGTGTGGGTGAACGTACCCGCGAAGGCAATGACTTCTACCACGAGATGGCCGACTCCGGCGTCGTGAATCTCGAGAACCTCGGCGAGTCCAAGGTCGCGATGGTGTACGGCCAGATGAACGAGCCCCCAGGCAACCGTCTGCGCGTGGCGCTGACCGGCCTGACGATTGCCGAGTCCTTCCGTGACGAAGGCCGCGACGTGCTGTTCTTCGTGGACAACATCTACCGCTACACGCTGGCCGGTACCGAAGTGTCCGCGCTGCTGGGCCGCATGCCTTCCGCCGTGGGTTACCAGCCGACGCTGGCTGAGGAAATGGGCCGCCTGCAGGAGCGTATTACCTCCACCAAGGTCGGCTCCATCACTTCCATCCAGGCCGTTTACGTGCCAGCCGATGACTTGACCGATCCGTCGCCAGCGACCACCTTTGCCCACCTGGACTCCACCGTGGTGCTTTCGCGTGACATCGCTTCGCTGGGTATCTACCCTGCGGTGGACCCACTCGATTCGACCAGCCGCCAGCTCGACCCCAACGTCGTTGGTGAAGACCACTACGCCACGGCCCGTGCCGTGCAGGGCACGCTGCAGCGCTACAAGGAATTGCGCGACATCATCGCGATTCTGGGCATGGACGAACTGGCCCCGGAAGACAAGCTGGCCGTGGCCCGTGCTCGCAAGATCCAGCGTTTCCTGTCGCAGCCTTTCCACGTGGCTGAAGTGTTCACCGGTTCGCCCGGCAAGTACGTGTCCCTGGCTGAAACCATTCGCGGCTTCAAGATGATCGTGGCCGGCGAGTGTGATCACCTGCCGGAACAGGCTTTCTACATGGTCGGCACGATTGACGAGGCGTTCGAGAAGGCCAAGAAGGTCTAAGCGATGGACACCTCACACACCATCCATGTCGATGTTGTCAGCGCGGAAGAGTCCATCTTTTCCGGCGAGGCCAAATTCGTGGCTTTGCCGGGCGAGGCGGGCGAGCTGGGTATCTACCCACGCCACACGCCGCTGATCACCCGGATCAAGCCCGGTGCTGTGCGTATTGAAAAGGCCGATGGTTCGGAAGAGTTTGTTTTCGTGGCCGGCGGCCTGCTCGAAGTGCAGCCCCACTGTGTCACGGTGCTGTCCGACACCGCCATCCGCGGCAAGGACCTCGACGAAGCCAAGGCCTCCGCCGCCAAGGCCTCTGCAGAGGAAGCGCTGAAAAACGCCAAGACCGATATTGATATCGCGATGGCCCAGTCCGAGCTGGCCGTGATGGCCGCGCAGATTGCGGCCCTGCGCAAGTTCCGCCAGAAAAAATAAGCGGAATTGCCCCCGCTTATTTTTTCTGGCGGAACTTGCGCAG
>NZ_NBZV01000038.1 GCF_002379095.1 Polaromonas sp. AER18D-145 | reverse complement strand
GGCGGAGGGCGGAGGCAATGGTCGATTTTAGTCCCGCGTCCGATTCTTGCTAAGCTTGCGGCATGAACCTGCCCGCCGCCCCGGACCCTGCCCAGCTGCCCGACAGCGGGACGCCGCGCATCAACCTGGCGCTGCAGGGCGGCGGCTCGCACGGCGCCTTCACCTGGGGCGTGCTTGACGCCCTGCTGGACGACGGGCGCATCGACTTCGAAGGCATCAGCGGCACCAGCGCCGGCGCCATGAACGCCGTGGCGCTGGCCCACGGCTTTGCCCGGTCCGAAGGCCAACCCCGGGCTGCGCGGCACGACGCGGCGCGCGAAGCGCTGGACAGCTTCTGGAACGGCATTGTCGAGATGGGGGCCTTGTCGTCCTCGCTCTCGCAATCAGTCAGCAAGATACAGCAGGCGCCGTTCGGCATCCTGTTTGGCCTGATGGGCGGCGGCAACTGGTCCAGCAAGCTGTGGACCGACGCCATGACACGTTACTGGTCGAATGCGCTCTCGCCCTACCAGCGCAACCCCTTCGACATCAACCCGCTGAAAGACTTCCTGGAAAAGCAGGTGGACTTTGAACGCCTGGCGGCGACGGCCAGCCCGGACACCCCCCAGGTGTTTGTGGTGGCCACGCGGGTCAGCAGCGGCAAGGCCGAGGTGTTCTGCGGCAAGCGGCTGACCGCCAGCGCGGTGATGGCGTCGGCCTGCCTGCCCATGGTGTTTCAGGCCGTGGAAATTGACGGCGACCACTTCTGGGACGGCGGTTATTCGGGCAACCCGGCGATTCACCCGCTGATCTACCGCTGCGAGAGCCGCGACATCGTGCTGGTGCAGATCAACCCGATCCAGCGCACCGAGCTACCGACCAAACCCGGCGAGATCATGGACCGCATGACCGAGATCACCTTCAACGCCGCGCTGATTGCCGAGATGCGCGCGGTCGATTTCGTCAAGCGCCTGCTTGCCGAAGGCAAGCTGGACCCCGCGCATTACAAGGACGTGCTGATGCACCGCATCGACGGCGGCCAGGCGCTGGAAAAATTCACCGCCGCCAGCAAGTCATCGACGGACAAGAGCCTGATTCATTCGCTGCGCGACCTGGGAATGGCCTGCGGCAAAGAGTGGCTGGCCAAACGCTTCGACGCACTCGGCGTGAAAAGCACCGTCAACATCGCGCGCGATTACCTCGATGACCTGCGCATGCCGGTGGAAAAAGCCGAGCCGGTACAGATCGAGCCACAGCCACCCGAACCGCCGCCGGTTTTTCTGCCCGGGGCCGGGCTGCTGTAAAGTTGTAATAAGCATGGGTACTATCATTTTGATAGCTGGTAGCACCCGACCTGCTTGGGGAAACCGCCGATTTTATGCTTGAATGCCGATTTTTTTGAATCTCACCTGAAGCCTGCTCGGCAAGCCTTTTTTATCGCAAATATGCTATATTTCAAACATGAATTGGGAAATCAAGTACCACGATGAAAAGTTGCAGGCGGAGGTACTCGCATTGCCAGCAGGAATTTTGGCACGGTACTTTCATTGCACCGATCGAATGTTGGAGTTTGGTCCTGATTTGGGGATGCCCCACACGCGAGCGATGAGCGCAGGCTTGTTTGAGTTGCGCTTGAAATCACGTGAAGGCATTGGGCGGGTGTTTTACTGCACGCTGGTGGGGCGAAAAATTGTCATGCTCCATCAGTTTGTGAAAAAGACAGACAAGACGCCGCCCAAAGAATTGGTCCTCGCGCGCAAGCGCATGAAGGAGTGGAAAGATGCTGACACATAAACAACTGCGAACCAAGGCGCTCGGCAACGCCGATGTCAAAGCCGAATATGAAAAACTGAGCGACGAATTTGCGCTCCTGGAGGAATTCCTGAAAGCCCGCGCGGCGCAAGGGCTCACCCAAGCGCAGGTGGCACAGAAAATCGGCACCACGCAGTCTGCGGTGGCGCGGATGGAATCAGGCAGTGGAAAGCACTCCCCTTCGCTGGCAACCCTCTCCAGGTACGCGGAGGCGTTGGGATGCAAGTTGGAGGTGAAGTTGGTTCGAAAAGCGGGGTCTGCGACGAATCTAACTGGGCGTTCCAGCAGCCGCACTTGGCGCGCTGCTGAACTCTGACGTTTACGCAGTGGCATTTATATTGTCTGGTTCACAACATCGCGAAGCTGGGACATGACGGCTATGCGCAGCGGAAATAGGCGAGACTGTCTCGCCGTGGCCGCAGGGTAGCTGGAAAACTGATCGCAGGCTTGCATGAACACCGCCGGCTCGGGCAAACTGGGTGCATGCATGCCAAATCCAGAACTTGTTGCCACACCGGCGCTATCGCATGGCACCACACCGTCGGAAAACGGCTTTTGTTACAGCCTCGTTAGGCATTAGCTTGGCCAAGCCATCACTTCAGCGGAAGAGTGTCACTCCAGAACTTGAGCAAGACCTCCGTCTGTACCGCAGGCTGTGGCTGGCGCGCATAGACCTGCAAGAAGCAAAGAGCGTCGCTGGCGAACTGCTTGAACGCAAGATTCCGCTGCCCCGTTCAAATCTGCCGTCTGGGCTTCTGCTTGGGTTGAATACTGCCCTTGTTGTTGCCTACGCGCGTCCGTTCGTGGGCTCACGTGGCACCTCGGTGGCAGAGCGTGCAGTACCCGGTTCGCTTCTCCGCGTGCTCACGTCGCAGGAAAGGGAGTTCCATCAGGCCGTCCTTGAAATGCGGAACAAGGAAGTTGCACACTCCGATGCAGACATACTCGAGTTGGTTATTCAGTTGTATGACGGTGGCGATGGTGGCATTCTTCGTGCGACCCGGCAGCCCATGAGGCTCCCCGCCATTCGGGCGTTGGCCCGCATGATCGACAAGATCGATAGGGAGATCGACGCAAAATCCGAAGTACTTCGCGCCAAGCTGCCTTTGAATGTGTGGCTCTGAGCGAGCAGATGCTTAACGACGTTAGAAGCCTTCTATCGAGAGGACGTTACAAGGGCTGCGCCCTTGCGCCGCCTCTCGTGTCAAACGTCAGGCGTCGTCATGAAGCACTGGCTTGAAATCGTGAGGTTGTTGTGGGCTTCACCCTGCTTTGCCGTCGGTATCGTGCTTGCTTGCATTCCCTTGCTGGCGGGTGGTCGAGCCAAGTGGTCATCGGGAGCGCTGGAAGTTACCTACCGCGAAAGCCAGGCGAGTTGCGGCAAACTGGCGCGCAAGCTTCCGTTTCGCGGCATCGTCTTCGGCCATGTCATCCTTGCCGTGACGCGTGAGGAGCTGCGAATTATCGGTCCGCATGAGCGTGTTCATGTTCAGCAGTACGGGCGTTGGGGGCCGCTGTTCTTCTTCGCGTATGGCGCGTCAAGCATCTGGCAGCTCATCCGGGGCCGCAGCGCGTACTGGGACAACCATTTTGAGATTCAGGCTCGTGCACTCAGCGCCCAGACGCATCGCCAGGAACGCATCGCCCAGCCCAGCGGCCTGCCTGGGGCAGCTGTTGAATTCAACGGTTAAACAGGGAAGCAGAGGTGGGCAACGGGTGTTTCGGCGTGGGGTGCCAGCCCAGCCCCGCCCAAACCTCAAGCCTCGTGCCGCAGCGCCGGGAACAGAATGACGTCGCGGATGCTGGCGCTGTCGGTCAGCAGCATCATCAGGCGGTCGATGCCGATGCCGCAGCCGCCGGCGGGGGGCATGCCGTATTCGAGGGCGCGCACGTAGTCGGCGTCGTAATGCATGGCTTCCTCGTCGCCGCCGTCCTTGGCGTCTGACTGGGCAAGAAAACGCGCGGCCTGGTCTTCGGCGTCGTTGAGCTCGCTGAAGCCGTTGCCGAACTCGCGGCCGGTGATGTAGAGCTCAAAGCGCTCTGTCACCTCGGGCCGTGCGTCGTTGGCTCTAGCCAGCGGCGAGATCTCGGTCGGGTGCTCCATGATGAAGGTGGGCTGCCAGAGTTTGTCCTCGACCAGCTCTTCAAAATAGGTCACCTGCAGGCTGGGCAGCGAGCGGGCATCGAGCCTGTCCTTGGCGCTGAACTTGCCGAGCTTCTTCAGCGCGGCCAGCAACCAGGCGGCGTCGTCCACATGGGCGCCGGCGTCGGTGTGTTTGAGGATGGCTTCGCGAATCGTCAGGCGTTCAAACGGCTGGCCCAGGTCCACCGGCCGGCCCTGGTAGCTCAGCTGTGTGCCGCCGGTCACCCGGGTGGCGACATGGCGGATCAGGTCTTCGGTGAAGCTCATCAGGTCTTCGTAGTTCCACCAGGCGGCGTAGAACTCCATCATCGTGAACTCGGGGTTGTGCCGCACGCTGATGCCTTCGTTGCGAAAGCTGCGGTTGATCTCGAACACACGCTCGAAGCCGCCGACGATCAGGCGCTTCAGGTAGAGCTCGGGCGCAATGCGCAAAAACATCTGCTGGTCGAGCGCGTTGTGGTGGGTCACAAACGGCTTGGCATTGGCGCCGCCCGGAATCGGGTGCAGCATGGGGGTTTCGACTTCCAGGAAGTCGTTGTCGACCATGAAGTTGCGCATCGCCGAGACCGCCTTGCTGCGGGCGGCAAAACGCTTGCGCGCGGCTTCGTCGGTGATCAGGTCCACATAACGCTGGCGGTACTTGACCTCTTGATCTGCCACGCCGTGAAACTTGTCGGGCAGCGGCCGCAGGCTTTTGGTGATCAGGCGGATGCTGGTGGCATGAATCGACAGCTCGCCGGTCTTGGTCTTGAACAGCGTGCCGGTCGCGGCCACGATGTCGCCGAGGTCCCAGTGCTTGAAGGCGTTGTGAACCTCTTCACCCACGCCTTCGTTGTTGATGTACACCTGGATGCGCCCGCCGGAAGGGCCGAACGACGCGTCCTGCAGCGTGGCAAAACTGGCCTTGCCCATCACGCGCTTGAGCATCATGCGGCCGGCCACGCTGACGTTGACGGCCAGCGGCACCAGTTCTTCCTTGGTCTTGTCGTCGTACTGCGCAAACAGGGCTTCGGCCCGGTGTTCCGGTTTGACGTCGTTCGGAAAGGCCACGCCCTTGCCGTCGGCCTGGTGCTGGCGCAGGACCTTGAGCTTTTCGCGGCGCTCGGCCATGAGCTGGTTCTCGTCATGCGCGGGCGCGGTGGCGGGGCTGGTGATGGTGTTGGACATGAAAAAGGTTCTCGAAGAAAGAGGGCAGGCCGGGCCGCACAGGGCGGCGGGCCGGAAAAACCGGCGGGACCGGGCAAAGTGCCAAACCCCTGATTTTAGGCTGCGTTGCCGCTCCAGTCGGAGCGGTCGGGTCGCTACATCGCGATGCCGGTTTTTTCGAGGATGTCGCTGACCAGTTCCAGCCGGACCAGCGGGTTGTCCAGCTCCATCAGCCGCTGCTTGAGCTCCAGCGGCATGGGCAGCAGTTCGCACCAGCGGTTGGCCACCCAGCCGCAGTCGTCGAGCCGGTAGGGCGGCTCCAGCGGCATCTGGTCCGCCGGCACGCCGCGCTCCTGCAGGGTGCGGATCAGCTTGCCCAATGCATTGGCCGTGCCGCGCAAGTCCTCGGGAACCGGGATGGTCTGGTCGTCGTCCAGCCGCGTGACGTCGGCGATCCACAGGCCGTGCTTGAGCTTCTCGCGGCTGGAAATCTCGAAACGCTGGGTGCCGCTGCAGCGAATCACCATCAGGCCCGGCTGCGGCACCGAAAAGCTGGTGATGGTGGCCAGGGTACCGACGTTGTAAAAGGTCTCGCTGGCAAAACCGTCGCCGCTGGGCCCGTCTTCGGGCTTGCGCACCTCGGAGCCCTGCGTCAGCGCCACCACGCCGAAGGGCGCGCCGGTCTTGTGGCATTTGCCGATCATGTCGAGGTAACGCACCTCGAAAATCCGCAGCGGCAGCAGGCCGCCGGGGTAGAGCACCGTGCCCAGCGGGAAAAGCGGCAGCGAGGAGAGGGTGAGCACGTCAGACATCGATCAGGCGGGGAAATTTCTGTGTAGCGCTATCTTCCCACGATCCTGTTTCCCCATGTGCGGGCTTTGGTGCCCGCCGGGCTATTCGTGCCAGACGGTTCACCGGCGGGCAGAAAGGCCCCGGACCGGTTGGGCCCGCTGTTATGCATGAAAACAGGCTCCAGCCCTTTCAGGAAGGGCGCCGGCAGCTATCAATTTGAGAGTGAGGTCCGGTTGAGCCGGCGCCCGTGGCCGTGTCCGCCGTGGCCTCAGGCGACGGCGTCCGCCGGCTGGCGCAGCAGCATGGCCAGCGAATTCGCCACGGTCTTGCGTAGCTCGCGCCGGTCGCAGATGAAGTCCACCGCGCCCTTGGTCTGCAGGAATTCGGCGCGCTGGAAGCCTTCGGGCAGGGTCACGCGCACGGTGGACTCGATGACACGCGGGCCGGCAAAACCGATCAGCGCTTTCGGTTCGGCAATCACGATGTCGCCGACAAACGCAAAACCGGCGCTCACGCCGCCCATGGTCGGGTCGGTCAGCACGCTGATGTAGGGCAGGCCTTTTTTGGCCAGGCGGGTCAGGGAGGCATTGGTCTTGGCCATCTGCATCAGGCTCAGCAGGCCCTCCTGCATGCGCGCACCGCCGGTCGCGGTAAAGCAGATGAAAGGCACTTTCTGCTCGATCGCGGCATGCACGCCGCGCACGAAGCGCTCGCCGACCACGCTGCCCATGCTGCCGCCCATGAAGTCGAACTCAAAGCAGGCCACGACCACGCCAATGCTGTGCACCGCGCCGCCCATGACGATGAGCGCGTCGGTCTCGCCGGTGTTTTCCAGCGCTTCTTTCAGGCGCTCGGGGTATTTGCGGCTGTCCTTGAACTTGAGCGGGTCCACCGGCAGCACTTCCTGCCCCAACTCGTAACGGCCCTCGGGGTCCAGAAACGAGTCCAGCCGGGCCCGCGCGTCCATGCGGTGGTGGTGGCTGCACTGCGGGCAGACGTTCTGGTTTTTTTCCAGGTCGGTCTTGTAGAGCACGGCTTCGCAGCTGGGGCACTTGACCCACAGGCCTTCGGGCACGCTGCGGCGCTCGGTCGGGTTGGTCGGGCTGATTTTCGGCGGGAGGAGTTTTTCTAGCCAAGACATGATGGGTCCTTATGTCCTTGTGGGGTGGTGCCCCCGGACGGCGCAAGCCGCTCGCAGGGGTCAAACCGGAAAAGAAAGGGGATTATGCGCTGTCTCCGGGCCCGGCCGGGGCGTCCAGCGCCTGCCGGACACCGGCCAGAAAATCACGCACCAGGGGCACAACTTCCGCGCGCGGCTGGTCGGTGATCAGCTGGATGATGCGGCTTCCGATGACCACCGCGTCGGCGACCCGGCTGATGGCTTTGGCGGTGGCGGCGTCGCGGATGCCGAAGCCCACCCCCACCGGGATGCTGACGTGTTGGCGTATGCGTGGCAGCATGGCCTCCACGGCGCCCAGGTCCAGCGTGCCAGCACCGGTCACGCCCTTGAGCGAGACGTAGTAAACATAACCGCTGGCCACGCCGGCGATCTGCGCCATGCGTTCATCGGTACTGGTCGGCGCCAGCAGGAAGATCAGGTCCATGCCGTGGCTGCGCAAGGTGGCGGCAAAGGCCACACATTCCTCGGGCGGGTAGTCAACCACCAGCACGCCGTCCACGCCGGCCGCGGCCGCATCGCGCACAAACGCGTTTTTGCCGCGCTTGAGGTCATAGGCTTCGATCGGGTTGGCGTAACCCATCAGCACCACCGGCGTCTTGTCGTCCTGCAGGCGGAACACGCGCACCATCTCCAGCACCTGCGCCAGGCCAATGCCCATGGCCAAGGCCTGGTCGCCGGCTTTCTGGATCACCGGGCCGTCGGCACTCGGGTCGGAAAAGGGCACGCCGAGCTCGATCACGTCGGCGCCGCCGGCCACCATGCCGTGCATGAGCTCGGGCGTGATGTCGGCATAGGGGAAGCCGGCCGTGACGTAGGGAATCAACGCCTTGCGGTTTTGGGCTTTCAGCGCGGCAAAAGTAGCAGCAATGCGGCTCATGATGGTGTTCCGCTTCCCTTGACGGTATGGCCGCGCATCGAGGGCCGGTCATAAAAATCCGCGCCCGACAGGTCGGCCACGGTGCCAATGTCCTTGTCGCCGCGACCCGAGAGGTTGACCAGGATGGATTGATCGCTGCGCATGGTGCTGGCCAGTTTCATCGCGTAGGCCACGGCGTGGCTGGACTCCAGCGCCGGAATGATGCCTTCGGTGCGGCACAGGTAGTGGAAGGCCGACAGCGCTTCCTTGTCGGTGATGCCGACATATTCGGCGCGGCCGATGTCTTTCAGGAAGGCATGTTCGGGCCCGACACCGGGGTAGTCCAGGCCGGCGCTGATGCTGTGCGTCTCGGTGACCTGGCCGTCTTCGTTTTGCAGCACATAGGTGCGGTTGCCATGCAGCACGCCCGGGCTGCCGCGCTGCAGGGAGGCCGAGTGTTTGCCGCTGTCGATGCCTTCACCGGCCGCCTCGACGCCGATCAGGCGCGTTTTCTCATGCGAAATATAGGGGTGAAAAATGCCCATGGCATTGCTGCCGCCGCCGACGCAGGCAATCACCGCGTCAGGCTGTTTGCCGCTCGTCATTTCCGGCATCTGCGTCAGGCACTCTTCGCCGATCACGCTCTGGAAATCGCGCACCATCATCGGGTAGGGGTGCGGGCCGGCCACGGTGCCGATGATGTAGAAGGTGTTGTCGACGTTGGCGACCCAGTCGCGCATGGCCTCGTTGAGCGCGTCCTTCAGCGTGCGGCTGCCGGACTCGACCGGCACCACGGTGGCGCCCAGCAGTTTCATGCGGTAGACGTTGGGGCTCTGGCGCTTGACGTCCTCACTGCCCATGTAGACCACACATTCGAGGCCATAACGCGCGCAGATGGTGGCCGTGGCCACGCCGTGCTGGCCGGCGCCGGTTTCGGCGATGATGCGCGGCTTGCCCATGCGCCGGGCCAGCATGGCCTGGCCGATGGTGTTGTTGATCTTGTGCGCGCCAGTGTGGTTGAGGTCTTCGCGCTTGAGGTAAATCTGTGCGCCGCCCTGCTCGCGGCTCATGCGGGCGGCGTGGTAGATCGGGGAGGGGCGACCGACGAAATGCTTGAGCTCGTAGTGGAATTCCGCAAGGAAGGCCGGGTCGTGCTGGTATTTCGCGTAAGCGGCCTTGAGCTCGTTGATTGCATGGGTCAGCGTTTCGGAAACAAAACTGCCGCCGTAAATCCCGAAGTGGCCCGTCGGGTCAGGTTGCTGGTAGGTGTACATGGTTTTTTGCAAGTAAGTCGTCGGCGGCACGAACGGCTGCGACGAACTGATGGATCTTGTCGGCGCTTTTGATTCCCTTGAGGGTGGTCCCTCCGCTGGAAATCTCGACGCCCGAACTGACATCGACGGCCAGCGTCTTACAACGCGGCCGCACTTGCAAAATGCCATCGGTCACATTTGCAGGTGTGAGTCCACCAGACAAAACGAGGTGAGCGTTGACGCTTGGAGGAAGAAGTGACCAATTGAATGTTTTTCCGCCGCCCCCGAATCCGTCGACATGGGCGTCGAGCAGGATGGCCTGGGCAGCCTTGAAGTCCTGGGCGTATTTTACGAGATCAAAAGCGGCGGCGCCATCGGCGGGTTTTTCATCCAGCGGGATGCGTGCCGCGCGCAGGAAGGGCCGCCCCGCCCGCAGGCAGGCCTCGGGCGTTTCATCACCATGAAATTGAAGCAGGGCCGTTGGTAAACGGGCGTAGGCAGCTATGATTTCAGGAGCATCTGCGTTGACGAAAAGCAGGACCGGTGTGACAAAGGGCGGCAGGCGGCGGGCCAGTTCGGCGGCGCGTTCAGCGCTGACACTGCGCGGGCTGGGCGCGTACATGACAAAACCCACGGCATCGGCACCGGCAGCCACGGCGGCGTCCACGTCCTCTTCGCGGGTGAGGCCGCAGATCTTGATGCGGGTGCGCGTATAGGGAAAAGCGGTCACAGGCCAGCCTCGGGTGGAGTACAGCACAGGCGCTCTTTTTTCCAGCCGGGGCCGCGCAACCCGCTTCGCCGGGCCGCAGGCGCAGCGGCCCCAGAGGGGCTGGAGCCTGCGGCTCCAAACCTGCCTGCGCAGGTTTGGGCAGGCGACAGAAGCGAAGCCTCTGGCGAGCGGCGGCTTGCAAAGCCTCGCGAACCACGCGAAGCGGGGAGCGTGGGGGCTACATGTGTCATGGCAACCAATCATAAGCCGCGGTGCACTCGGGCAGGCCGTAGCGGGCCTCATAACGCGGACCCAGAAAATACAGGCCGTCGGGCGAAAACGTGGGGGCGGCCACGTCCCGGCGGCGCGCGGCCAGCACCTCGGCGAGCCAGTCGGGAGGGTGCTGGCCCTGGCCGACCGCCACCAGGCAACCCATGATGTTGCGGATCATGTGGTGCAGGAAGGCATTGGCTTCAAACTCGAAGCGCCAGTAGTTCGCCCGTTGCGAAATCTCGATGCGGCTGATGGTTTTGACCGGCGACTTCGCCTGGCACTGTGCCGCGCGGAAGGAGCTGAAGTCGTGTTCACCCAGCAGATGGGTGATGGCTGCGCGGATGGCTGCCGCGTCCATCGGCCGGTAGACCCAGCCGACGCGGCCGGCCTCGACACTGGGGCGCACCGGTGACTCCAGCAGCACGTAGGCGTAGCGGCGGCTTGTGGCGCTGCCGCGGCAATGAAACCCGGCGGGTACCTCACGCGCCCATTGCACGGCGATGTCGCGGGGCAAAAAAGCGTTGGTGCCGCGCACCCAGGAGGACAGCTCGCGCTGCAAGGGCGTGTCGAAGTGAACCACCTGCATCAGGGCGTGAACCCCGGCATCGGTACGTCCGGCGCACAGGGTGCGCAAAGGCTGGGCGGCGAACTTGCCCAGCGCTTTTTCCAGCCGGTCCTGCACCGTGTTGCCCGAAAGCTGGCTTTGCCAGCCTTCGTAGGCGGTGCCGCTGTAGCTCAGTCCCAGAGCGATCCTCACGGGCAGCCCTCAGGGGAAAGGTGCAAGGGGTCAGGCCAAGGCGTTAAGAAATGCCTGGGCCTTGCTCTTGAGGGAGCCGCTGGATTGCGCCAGTACTTCCTCGGCCAGCGAGCGAGCGCCTTCGACATCGCCAATCGCGCGGAACTCTTCGGCCAGCGCAAACTTGGTTTCCAGCGGACCGTCGCTGTCCTCCGACGGCGCCAGCGCGCCGGCTGCGGTGATTTTCTGGCTTTCCGTCGACGGGCCATCAAGATCGAGGGACAGGGCGCCCATATCAAATTCAAGCATGCCGCCAGAGGTGTCCAGATCTGCGGCACCCGTGCTCAGGGTGGCCGGTTCGGTGGCGAAGTTCAGGCTGTTGCCTGCTGCGGGCGAGGCAACGGGGGCAGCGGCTTTCGCCGGAGCCGGTGCCGCAACAGGCATATCGAACGTCGCGGAACTGAAGTCCAGGCTGTTGTCGTCGGCCGGCGCGGCCGCAGCAGCCGGCATGGCCAGGACGGGTTGAACCGGCGCCACTGGGGCCGGCGCCGCTACGGCCACTGGCGCGGCGGGTTCGTCGCCCAGCGAGAAATCCAGGTCCAGGTCGAAATCCACGGCCGCAGCCGCCGGCTCTGGCGCCGGGCTGGCAGCCTGGGCCAGGGTTTGTCCAGCGGCCAATCCGGCGGCGCTGGCACCGGCAACAGCCATGCTGCTGCTTGCGGCGGCAGACACCGGTTGTCCACCGGGCTGGTACATGGGGTTGGCGGGGTCGAGCTCACGGCCCATTTCAGCCATGTGCGCCCACTCAACGCCCTGGCCCCGGGTCAGGTTGAACGCTTCGTTCGCCACCATTTCAAACGCCTTGGTGTCGCGGCGTTTGGCATAAATCTCCATCAGCTTCGCATGGATGGCCACGCGGGTGGGACTCACACGGATGGCTTCCTTGAGAATTTCCTCGGCTTGGAGGTCACGCCCGTACGCCAGGTAAACATCGGCTTCAGCCACGGGATCCACATCGCCGGCGGCATCGAGCTGGCTCGGTGAATACACCATTGACGAGCCTGTGACATTGGCCTCATTGGTGTCTATGCGCTGGCCGCCGCTGGCGCCGAAGAAGGAATCGGGCTGCAGGCGGCTCTCGAGGAAGGAGCTGTCGACCGAGACGGCATTTTTGCGCTGGCGGGAGCGGTACACGCCGAAGGCTGCCAGCAGCACCAGCAAGGCAGCGCCGCCGGCCAGCATCAGCGGGTTCTCGAGCAGTTCGTCGATCAGGCTGGGTTCTGGAGGCGGAGGAGGAATCACGACCGGCTTTTTCACTGGCGCCGGGGCGCTTGCTGCCGGGGCTGCTGCAGCCACCGCTGCGGGTGCGCTGGCAGCTGCTGTGGGTGCTACGGCCTCGCTGGCCGGATTCGCCGCGGGCATGGCGACAGGGGCGGACGCCGCAGGAGCTGCAGCTGGCAATGCGCCGGGCGCAGCGGATGCGGCCGCCGGTGTTGGCACGGTCAGCCCTGGCGTTGCGGGGAGTGTGGCAGGGGTCGTTGCCGGAGTGGCTGGTGCTGTTACGGGCGCTGTGGCGGGCGCACTGGTCAGCTTGTTCAGGTCGCTGATATTTTTCGACAGCTCGGCCACGCGGGCGGCCGCTTCCTTGGCCTGGCGCTCCTGCGCGATTTTTTCTTCGGCCGCTGCCTTGCTCTGGACCGCACCTTTGGAGAGGGTCAGCTTGTCAGGCGTGGCGGCAGCAGGTGCCTTGTCCTCGACCTTGGCCTGGACCTGACCTGCGGCCTTGCGGTCTGCTCCGGCGACCTGGGTCGTCGGGGCGCCTTCGGCCAGCTTGCGGCGGAATTCGTTGAAGTCCTTGCTCTGCGCAACAATGGTCCTGGTGGCCTCGGCGGCAGGGATGTATTCCGCCTGGTCGCCCGTCGGGACTTCCAGGACGGCGCCGGACTTGAGCCGGTTGACGTTGCCGCCTATGAAGGCATCGGGGTTGCTGCGCAGCAGCGCGACCAGCATCTGGTCCAGCGACACGCTGGCCGGCTTGGCCTGCGCCGCAATTTTTCCGGCGGTGTCGCCAGGTTTGACGACAATTTTCTGGCCCTCCGCGGAGGCTGGCCGTTCGGCGGGTGCTGGCTGCGGCGCGGGCGCCTTGGCCACCGGGGCCGGCCTGGAAGGTGGCGGACTCGGAAGGGAATAAGGTACTGGCGCGACGGCCGGCCGCGGTGGAGCCGGCAAGGCGGCCACAGGAGGCGGGGCGGCAGGCCGCGAAATGACAGGTGCGGTTGGGGCCGGCATGGCCGGCGCGGCGGCCTGACGCAGGTTCGGTGGGTCAAACAGCATCGTGTAGTCACGCACGATGCGCCCGGAGGCCCAGCGGGCCTCGAGAATCAGGTCGACAAAAGGTTCACTGACGGGCCTGTCGCTGCTCAGGCGCAGGAAAGACCGGCCATCGGTGCGGCGCTGCAGGCTGATCTGGACATTGGCCACGGCTGCTGTGTATTCCAGGCCGGCGGCCTTGAAGGCATCGGCATTGGCGACGCTGGCCCGCAGGGAGGCTGCTTCATCGGCGCTGATTTCGACGATTTCGATTTCTGCCCGCAGGGGTTCGCCCAAGGCGGATTGGACGGTGACCCGGCCCAGGCCCAGAGCATGAGCCGGCAAAGTGGCGATGCTGCCCAAAACAGCCATGGCAGCCGCCACGGCTCCCATGCGCCAACGGACGGGTTGAATCATGGGATTTGGAGCCTCCGGGGCCCGGGTTGCATTAAATTTTATTCTGCTGGTCCGCACAAAAACCTCAGCGCTAATTTCGACAAAACAACATTAACATCAAGGCATTAGGCTGACAAGCTAAGACAGCACTTAAGTTTTGACACCCCGGGTTAGCATCAACTTACAACTTCCAGATGTTGCCTGACGACAACGGGCTGTCACAAGTGGTTACGGGTGGTGGCCGGGGCATCATCGGCCACGCCCTCGTGATTTCAGGCCTGCAGCAGGATACGCAACATGCGGCGCAGCGGCTCTGCTGCACCCCAGAGGAGCTGGTCACCCACCGTGAAAGCGCCCAGGTAGTCCGGTCCCATGGCGAGCTTGCGCAGGCGGCCGACCGGGATGCCCATGGTGCCGGTCACGGCCACGGGCGTCAGGTCGATGATGCTGGCTTCACGCGTGTTCGGCACCACCTTGACCCACGCATTGTCGGCCGCAATCATGGCCTCGATGTCGGCCAGCGGCACGTCTTTCTTGAGCTTGAAGGTCAACGCCTGGCTGTGGCAACGCATCGCGCCTATGCGCACACAGAAGCCGTCCACTGGCGTTTCGGCGGTGCCGAAGCTGGCGCCCTGGCCCAGGATCTTGTTGGTTTCGGCCCCGCCCTTCCACTCTTCCTTGCTCATCCCGTTGCCCAGGTCCTTGTCGATCCAGGGGATCAGGCTGCCGCCCAGCGGCACGCCGAAGTTCGCGGTCTCGGCGGATGACAGCGACTGCTGCTTGGCCAACACGCGGCGGTCGATTTCAAGAATGGCCGATTTCGGGTCGTCCAGCAGCGCACGTACTTCAGCGTTGAGTGTGCCGTACTGCGTCAACAACTCGCGCATGTGCTGGGCGCCACCGCCGGAGGCGGCCTGGTAGGTCATGCTGGTCATCCACTCGACCAGGCCGGCCTTGTACAGCGCGCCCACACCCATCAGCATGCAACTCACGGTGCAGTTGCCGCCAATCCAGTTCCTGCCGCCCTTGGCCAGCGCGTTCTGGATCACCGGCAGGTTGACCGGGTCCAGCACGATGATGGCGTCGTCGTTCATGCGCAGGGTAGAAGCGGCATCAATCCAGTGGCCGGTCCAGCCGGCGGCGCGCAGCTTGGGGTAGACCTCGGAGGTGTAGTCACCGCCCTGGGCGGTGATGATGACCTCACACTTCTTCAGGGCGTCAATGTCGAACGCATCTTTCAGCGTGGTCTCGTTCCTGGCCTGCGCCGGGGCTTTGCCGCCGGCATTGGAGGTCGAAAAGAAGACCGGTTCGATCAGGTCGAAGTCGCCTTCGGCCTGCATGCGGTCGATCAGCACCGAGCCGACCATGCCGCGCCAGCCGACGAGTCCCGTGAGATTGCCCTTGAGTTTCATGATGCGCCCTTCAAAAAGTCAAAAATGAAGCTTTTCGGCCCGGCTCATCGAGCCGGCAGGGCACGACGAACCAGGCTTGCTAGCCTTTAATGGTGGTCGTTTTGGTGGTCTGGGCAAAAACCGGCGCAGCGCTGATCGCGCGCGAAGCGGCGACAAGGCGGGTGAAAGCGGGGTTTTTGCGCATGGAGCTATTGTAATCACGGCCGGCCGGCGCGTCGCCGCAAGGCGCCATTTGCCGGTTTGGCCTGTGGCAGCCAGCCAACGCCGAAGCGTCGGCAGCGTTTTCAGGACTGGCTGAGGGCTTTCACCACCGCATTGCCCATCTCGACGGTACCGACCCGCGTCGTGCCTTCGCTGTAGATGTCGGGTGTGCGCAGGCCTTGCGTCAACACCGCGTCCACGGCTTTTTCGATGCGCGCGGCGGCCTCCGGCTGGTTCAGGCTGAAACGCAGCATCATGGCTGCGCTCAAAATCGTTGCCAGCGGATTGGCCACGCCCTTGCCGGCGATGTCCGGTGCGCTGCCATGGCTGGGTTCGTACAGGCCCTGGTTTTTCGTGTTCAGGCTGGCCGAGGGCAACATGCCGATCGAGCCAGTCAGCATGGCGGCCGCGTCGCTGAGGATGTCGCCGAACATGTTGCCGGTGACCACCACGTCGAACTTCTTGGGCGCCTTGACCAGCTGCATGGCGGCGTTGTCCACGTACATGTGGTCCAGCGCGACATCGGGGTATTGCAGACCGACTTCAGTGACGATGTCTTTCCAGAACTGGAAGGTCTCCAGCACATTGGCCTTGTCCACGCTGGTCACGCGTTTGCCGCGTTTGCGTGCCGCCTGGAAGGCGACATGGGCGATGCGTTCGATCTCGGGGCGCGAATAACGCATGGTATCGAACGCTTCCTCGCTGCCGGGGAAGTGGCCGTCGGTGGCGGTGCGCCGTCCGCGCGGCTGGCCAAAGTAGATGTCGCCGGTCAGCTCGCGAATGATCAGGATGTCCAGGCCGGACACCAGCTCGCGTTTCAGGCTGGAAGCATCCACCAGCTGCGGGTAGCAGATGGCGGGCCGGAAGTTGGCGAACAGGCCCATGTGCTTGCGCAGGCCCAGGATGGCCTGCTCGGGGCGCAGGGGGCGGTCCAGCTTGTCGTATTTCCAGTCGCCGACGGCGCCGAACAACACCGCGTCCGAGGCCTGCGCGAGTTTCAGGGTGGCGTCGGGCAGCGGATGGCCATGCGCTTCGTAAGCGGCGCCGCCGACCAGCGCGGTGTCCATCTCGAGTTTCAGGTCCAGGACCTGGAGGACCTTGACGGCCTCGGCGACGATTTCGGTGCCGATGCCGTCACCGGGAAGAATTGCGATTTTCATGGATGCTCTTTTATTGATAGCTGTGGGCGACCGTCCCATAAGGGATGAAGGCACTTTTTATGTGTAAAACAACGGGTGATCAGGCGATCAGGGTATGCGCCAGCCAGGGCTTTTTCGCCAGGCGTTCGGCTTCAAAGGCCTTGATCTTGTCGCTCTGGCGCAGGGTCAGGCCAATGTCGTCATAACCGCCGAGCAGGCAGAACTTCTTGAAGGCCTGAACCTCGAAGGGAAGCTCTTCACCCTGCGGCTTGATCACCACCTGGCGCTCCAGGTCGATGGTGAGCTGGTAGCCGGGGAAGGCCAGGGCCTCGTCGAACAGCTGGCTGACCTGCGCTTCGCTGAGCACGATGGGCAGCAGGCCGTTCTTGAAGCTGTTGTTGAAAAAGATGTCGGCGTAACTCGGCGCAATGATGGCGCGAAAGCCGTACTGGTCCAGTGCCCAGGGCGCGTGCTCGCGCGAGGAGCCGCAACCGAAGTTCTTGCGCGCCAGCAGGATGGAGGCGCCCTGGTAACGCGGCTGGTTCAGCACGAAGTCCGGGTTGGGCTTGCGTGTGGCCGGGTCCTGGCCGGGAAAGCCGGGGTCCAGGTAACGCCAGGCGTCGAACAGGTTGGGGCCGAAGCCGGTCTTGCGGATGGACTTGAGGAACTGCTTGGGGATGATGGCGTCGGTGTCGACGTTCTCGCGGTCCATCGGGGCCACGAGGCCTTTGTGCACGGTGAAAGGTTTCATTATTTTTTCGCCTTGTCTTCAATTTTCTCGCCGACTTTTTGCAGGTCCTGGCCGAATCCCCTGGCGGTGTTGCAGCCAGCCAGTACAAACGCAGCAGCGGCCAGTGACAGTGCGAGCAGCGCGGTGGTCTTTTTCATGATGACTCTCCTGAGATGGGGCTAGGAAAACTTGCGGATATCGACAAAGTGACCGTGCACCGCCGCGGCCGCGGCCATGGCCGGACTCACCAGGTGGGTGCGGCCGCCGGCGCCCTGCCGGCCTTCGAAGTTGCGGTTGCTGGTGGAGGCGCAACGCTCGCCCGGCTCGAGCCGGTCGGCGTTCATCGCCAGGCACATCGAGCAGCCGGGTTCGCGCCACTCGAACCCTGCGGCGACAAAAATCTTGTCCAGGCCTTCACGCTCGGCTTGCTCCTTGACCAGGCCGGAGCCGGGCACGACCAGCGCGAGCTTGACGTTGCCGGCGACCTTCTGGCCGATCTTCTGGACCATGGCTGCCGCCTCGCGCATGTCCTCGATGCGGCTGTTGGTGCACGAGCCGATGAAGACCTTGTCGATAAGGATGTCGTTGATCGCCTTGCCGGGCTGCAGGCCCATGTAGGTCAGCGCGCGTTCGATCGCGTCGCGCTTGTTCGCGTCTTTTTCCTTGTCCGGATCGGGCACGCGGTCGTCGATGGACAGCACCATCTCGGGCGAGGTGCCCCAGGTGACCTGCGGGCGGATCTGGCTCGCGTCGAGCTGCACCACGGTGTCGAAAACGGCATCGGCATCGGACTGCAGCGTGCTCCAGTACTGCACCGCCTGGTCCCACTCCACGCCGGTGGGGGCCAGCGGCTTGCCCTTGACGTAGGCGATGGTCTTGGCGTCCACCGCCACCAGGCCGGCACGGGCGCCGGCTTCGATGGCCATGTTGCAGACCGTCATGCGGCCTTCCATGCTCAGCGCGCGTATCGCCGGGCCGCCGAATTCAATCGTGTAGCCGGTGCCCCCGGCGGTGCCTATCTTGCCGATGATGGCCAGCACGATGTCCTTGCCGGTCAGGCCCGGTGCCAGCATGCCGTCCACCCGGACCAGCATGTTTTTGGCTTTTTTGGCGAGCAGGGTTTGCGTGGCCATCACGTGTTCGACCTCGCTGGTGCCAATGCCGTGCGCCAGTGCGCCAAACGCGCCGTGGGTCGAGGTATGCGAGTCGCCGCAGACCACGGTCATGCCGGGCAGGGTGGCGCCGGTCTCGGGACCGATCACATGCACGATGCCCTGGCGTTTGGACAGGAAGGGGAAGTAGGCGGCCGCGCCGAACTCGGCGATGTTGCTGTCCAGCGTGGTGATCTGCTCCTTGCTGACCAGGTCGGTGATGCCGTCGTAGCCGAGTTCCCAGCCGGTGGTCGGCGTGTTGTGGTCGGCGGTGGCGACGATGGAGCTGATGCGCCAGACCTTGCGGCCGGCCTCGCGCAGGCCCTCGAACGCCTGCGGGCTGGTCACTTCATGCACCAGGTGCCGGTCGATGTAGAGGATGGCCGTGCCGTCTTCCTCGGTGTGGACGACGTGTTCGTCCCAGATCTTGTCGTAAAGGGTGCGTCCCATGGTGTTTTCCTTCGTGGTCTGTCGATTTTAAGTGGGTCGGGGTGTGTTGTCCGGGGTCACCGCGCGCGCAGTGAGGTGGTCGACCAGCAGGCGGGCGGTGACGGGCAGGCTGGAAAAATCGCGTGCCACCAGTGCTATCTGGCGGGACGCCCAGGCATCGGTCAGTGCGACCGATTCGAGTTCGCCGACGCCGTGCATCAGCTCGAACGCCCGCTGCGGCATCACGCCGACGCCCAGGCCGTTGTGGATCATGCGGCACATCGCGTCCAGCCCGGTCACGTGGATGCGCAGCTTGATCGTGCGCCCGGCCGAGGCGGCGGCATCGCGCATCGCCAGGTAGATCGAGCTGTTTGAATGCAGGCCGACGTGGTCGAAATCGAGGCTGTCGGCAAAAGCGATGCTGTCACGCGTGCCCAGCACATGCCCGCGCGGCACGATCATCACCAGGCGGTCCTGGCGGTAGGGCAGGGTCTGCAGCTTGCCAATGCCGTCGGCCGTGTTGCAGATGCCCAGATCGGCCGCGCCTTCCTGCACCGCGCGCACGACTTCCGTGCTCAGGTGTTCCTCGAGGTCGATCTTGACCTCCGGATGCTGGCTGATGAAGGTGCCCAGGTCTTCCGGCAGGAATTGCACGATGGCCGAGATGCTGGCGTGCACGCGCACATGGCCACGCACGCCGGCCGCGTATTCACTGAGCTCGCCCTGCATTTTCTCGAGGCTGAACAGCACTGAACGGGCATGGTGCAGCAGGCTCTGGCCGGCCGGCGTCAGGTCCACGCCGCGTGTGTGGCGATAGAGCAGGGGCGTGTCGAGCGCGGCTTCGAGGTCGGAGAGGCGTTTGCTGACGGCCGAGGCGGCAATGAATTCCCGCTCCGCCGCCTTGCCGATGCTGCCCAGCTCACACACGGCCACAAACAATTGCAGCGACGTGAGGTCCATGCGGCGGGCGAAGTTGCGTTCTGAGTTAAGCATCAAAAGGGGTCAAAGTCATCGTGGTTCACGATGTATGCATATTTTGACCGCTTTATTCTGACCTGGTCATCGCGAAATGCGATGACTGGCTTGCCCGCTGGCTGGGCCTGCCTCGCCTCCCGCGCGGAGTTGTGGGTGTTTTTGGCCTCCAGCCCAGAGGGGACGTGCGAAGATTGCTACTGAATTGATAGCATTCAGTCGATGATCTTGCCGGGCTCGAGCGCCCGCACCCGGTGGTCCACGTTGTAGCCGCCGAACTCGGTGTAACGCAGCAGGTGCCGCGCGCAGCGGCCGCAGTGCCAGACCTCGCAGCGGTTGTAGGGGAAAAAGCCGACAGCCACCGGGGCCTCGGGCGAGTCGTAACGTGTGCCCTGGGGGTGTTTTTCTTCCAGGGTGGGTTCGTCCACGGCAGGGTCGCGCAAGGTGGCGACCCGGGTCATCTGCCCGGCCTCCCAGCGGTACTCGGCCAGGCTCTCCCAGCCGGCGCAGGCGCCCAGCGCGCAATCGCAGGCGCGGGGCGCGGCGGGGCGGGCGATGGCCGAACGCAGCTCGGCGGCAGTCTGGATGAATGTCAAGGGTGAACTCCTCAAGCGGCCAGGGCCGCAAAAAAGCCCGCCCATGTTGCCACGGGCGGGCCGGATTCAGGCATGCAGGCGGATCAGCGTGCGTTGATCGGCTTGACGTCGCGCTGGACGGAGCCGTTGAACAGCTGGCGCGGACGGCCGATCTTGTATTCGGGGTCGCCAATCATCTCGTTGAGCTGGGCGATCCAGCCGACCGTGCGGGCGAGCGCGAAGATTGCGGTGAACAGCGGCACGGGGATGCCGATGGCGCGCTGCACGATGCCGGAGTAGAAGTCGACGTTGGGGTAGAGCTTGCGGGAGACGAAGTAGTCGTCTTCGAGTGCAATTTTTTCCAGCGCCATGGCCAGCTTGAACAGTGGATCGTTTTCCAGACCCATTTCCTGCAGCACTTCCTTGCAGGTTTCCTGCATCAACTTGGCGCGCGGATCGTAGTTCTTGTAGACGCGGTGACCGAAACCCATCAGCTTGACGCCGGAGTTCTTGTCCTTGACCTGCTTGATGAATTCGCCGATGTTCTCGATGCCGCCGTTTTTCTGGATGTCACCGAGCATGTTGAGGGCTGCTTCGTTGGCGCCGCCGTGCGCAGGGCCCCAGAGGCAGGCCACACCGGCTGCAATCGCTGCAAACGGGTTGGTGCCGGACGAGCCGCACAGGCGGACTGTGGAGGTCGAGGCGTTCTGCTCGTGGTCGGCATGCAGGATGAAGATGCGATCCAGCGCGCGTTCGAGCACCGGGTTGACCTTGTACTCTTCACACGGCGTGGCAAACATCATGTGCAGGAAGTTGCCGGCGTAGCTCAGGTCGTTCTTGGGGTACATGTAGGGCTGGCCCACGGTGTACTTGTAGGCCATGGCGACCAGGGTCGGCATCTTGGCGATCAGGCGGATCGCGGCAATTTCGCGGTGCTCGGGGTTGTTGATGTCGGTGCTGTCATGGTAGAAGGCCGACAGGGCGCCGACCAGGCCGGTCATGATGGCCATCGGATGCGCGTCACGGCGGAAGCCGCGCAGGAAAAACTGCATCTGCTCGTTGACCATGGTGTGGTTGGTCACGCGGCTGACGAAATCCCGTTTCTGGTCGGCCTTGGGCAGTTCGCCGTAGAGCAGCAGGTGGCAGGTTTCGAGGTAGTCGCAATTGGTGGCCAACTGCTCGATCGGGTAGCCGCGGTACAGCAGCTCACCCTTGTCGCCGTCGATGTAGGTGATGGCCGACTGGCAGGACGCCGTGGACAGGAAGCCCGGATCGTAGGTGAACATGCCGGTCTGTGCATACAGCTTGCGGATGTCCACGACGTCGGGGCCCACGGTGCCGTGGTACACCGGCAAATCAACACTGGGGCTGCCGTTGCTGAAGGACATGGTGGCTTTGTTGTCAGCTAGCTTCATTTCTTGCGTCTTTCTTGTCAAATCAAATGGGGTCGGTCACGGGGCTGTGGCTGCGGCGCGAATCAAGTTTAAGACCTGCAAGGCCTCGTAAGTAGATGCACTTACCTGCGCGTCCGCTTCTGAAAGCTGGCTGGGCTCCCGACGTTTTAGCAGAAGGTCCAGCAAATCGTTGTCAGACAAATCCATTAAATCATTCAGGCCTTTAGCCTGGCTGACGGTCAGGGTGGCTTCGTGGCGCCTGAAAAACTTTTCGATCAGCAGATCGTTTTCCAGCAAACCCCGGCGGCACCGCCATTTGAGCTTGCTCAGGGCCCGTTCGCCAAGCAGTTCATCTGTTGCTTGCATGGTTCAGATGGAGGTTTCGTCGCCGAGCGAAGCGACAAGCGAGGTGGCCATACTTTTAGACAGTCCGCAGGACCATCATTTCCTTGATCTTGCCGATGGCCTTGCTGGGGTTCAGACCCTTGGGGCAGACATCGACGCAGTTCATGATGGTGTGGCAGCGGAACAGGCGATACGGGTCTTCGAGGTTGTCCAGGCGGTCGGCGGTGGCCTCATCGCGGCTGTCGGCGATGAAGCGGTAGGCCTGCAGCAGGCCGGCCGGGCCGACAAACTTGTCCGGGTTCCACCAGAAGCTGGGGCAGGACGTCGAGCAGCTCGCGCACAGGATGCACTCGTACAGGCCGTTGAGCTCATCCCGCTCTTCAGGGCTTTGCAGGCGCTCTTTTTCAGGCGGCACGTTGTCGTTGATCAGGTAAGGCTTGATCGAGTTGTACTGCTTGAAGAAGTCCGTCATGTCGACGATCAGGTCGCGCACCACCGGCAGGCCGGGCAGCGGCTTGAGCACGATCGTCCCAGGCAGCGTGCGCATGTTGGTCAGGCAGGCCAGGCCGTT
Organism: Polaromonas sp. AER18D-145; assembly: GCF_002379095.1. Classification (GTDB taxonomy): domain Bacteria; phylum Pseudomonadota; class Gammaproteobacteria; order Burkholderiales; family Burkholderiaceae_C; genus Polaromonas. The sequence continues at coordinate 24,063 of NZ_NBZV01000038.1, read as the reverse complement.
CTTGCCGTTGATGTTCATCGCGTCCGAGCCGCAGACACCTTCGCGGCAGGAGCGGCGGAAGGAGATGGTCGGGTCCTGCGCCTTGAGTTTCATCAGCGCGTCCAGCAGCATGCGTTCGCTGCCGTCGAGCTCGACCTCGATGGTCTGCATGTAGGGCTTGGCGTCGGTGTCGGGGTCGTAGCGGTAAATCTGGAAAGTGCGTTTGGACATGGAGGTTCTCGCTGATCTGGTTGGCTTGGGCTTAGAAGCTGCGCACGGTGAGCGGCACGGAGTCGACCGTCAGCGGCTTCATCTGCACCGGTTTGTAGGCCAGGCGGCTGCCTTCGCTGTACCACAGGGTGTGCTTGTGCCAGTCGGTGTCGTTGCGGCCGTTCGGGTGTTCCGGCGTGTCGCCGTAATCGTCCACCGAATGCGCGCCGCGGCTTTCGTGGCGGGCCGCGGCCGAAACGATGGTGGCCTGTGCCGCCTCGATCAGGTTCTCGACTTCCAGCGCCTCGATACGGGCCGTGTTGAAGATCTTCGATTTGTCTTTCAGGCCGATGTTGCTCACGCGCTTGCGCAGCTCGGCGATTTTGGCGACACCGGCGTCCATGATGGCCTGGGTACGGAACACGCCGGCGTGTTGCTGCATGGCGGCGCGGATGTCGTTGGCCACGTCCTGGGCGTATTCGCCGTCCGTCGCGTTGTCCAGGCGGGCGATGCGCGCCAGCGTGGCGTCGGCGGCGTCGGCAGGCAGGCTCTTGTGGGTGGTGGTCTTGTTGAACTCGACGATGTGGTTGCCGGCGGCGCGGCCGAACACCAGCAGGTCCAGCAGCGAGTTGGTGCCCAGGCGGTTGGCACCGTGCACGCTGACACAGGCGCATTCGCCCACGGCGTACAGGCCGTTGACGACTTCACTTCTGTTGTCGGCGTTTTGCGTGACGACCTGGCCGTGGATGTTGGTCGGGATACCGCCCATCTGGTAATGGATGGTGGGCACCACGGGAATCGGCTCCTTGGTGATGTCGACGTTGGCGAAGTTGTGGCCGATCTCGAACACCGAGGGCAGGCGCTTCATGATGGTCTCGGCGCCCAGGTGGGTCATGTCGAGGTTGATGTAGTCCTTGTTCGGACCACAGCCGCGGCCTTCCTTGATTTCCTGGTCCATGCAGCGCGACACGTAGTCGCGTGGTGCCAGGTCCTTGTAGGCCGGTGCATAACGCTCCATGAAGCGCTCGCCATTGCTGTTGCGCAAAATGGCGCCCTCGCCGCGGCAGCCTTCGGTCAGCAACACGCCGGCGCCATGCACGCCGGTCGGGTGAAACTGCCAGAACTCCATGTCTTCAAGCGGGATGCCGGCGCGCGCCGCCATGCCCAGGCCGTCGCCGGTGTTGATGAAGGCATTGGTCGATGCGGCAAAGATGCGGCCGGCGCCGCCGGTGGCCAGCAGTGTGGTCTTGGCTTCGAAGATGTGCACGTCGCCGGTTTCCATCTCGATGGCGGTCACGCCGACGACGTCGCCGGCGGCATCGCGGATCAGGTCCATGGCCAGCCATTCGACGAAGAAGCTGGTTTTTTCCTTGACGTTCTGCTGGTACAGCGTGTGCAGCATGGCGTGGCCGGTGCGGTCGGCCGCGGCGCAGGCGCGCTGCACCGGCTTTTCGCCGTAGTTGGCGGTGTGGCCGCCGAAGGGGCGCTGGTAAATCGTGCCGTCGGGGTTGCGGTCGAAGGGCATGCCCATGTGTTCGAGGTCGTACACGACCTTGGGCGCTTCGCGGCACATGTATTCAATGGCATCCTGGTCGCCGAGCCAGTCGGAACCCTTGACGGTGTCGTAGAAGTGGTAGTGCCAGTTGTCCTCGGACATGTTGCCGAGCGAGGCACCGATGCCGCCCTGGGCCGCCACCGTGTGCGAACGCGTCGGGAACACCTTGGAGAGCACGGCCACGTTCAGGCCGGCACGCGCCAGCTGCAGCGAGGCGCGCATGCCGGAGCCGCCGGCCCCGACGATCACCACGTCAAATTTGCGTTTGGGAAGCTTGGAGGATGCAGTCATGATTGCTTTTTCAAAAGTCGGTCGTCAAAAGTGGGCGCTCGGTTCCGGGGCTCAAAGCCGCCACAGCACCTGGATGCCCCAGCCGGCGCATGCCACCAGCCACACGATCGTGAACACGTCGAGGGACAGCTTGAGCCACACCGGCTTGACGTAGTCCATCCAGATGTCGCGCATGCCGACCCACACGTGGTAAAGCAGTGCGAGGATCACGACAAAAGTCAGCACCTTCATCCACTGCGACGAAAAAATGCCGGCCCAGCGGTCATAACCGAGGGTGCCCTTGGTGAAGATCACCTGGGCCAGCAGCAGGACGGTAAAAAGGGCCATCAGGGCAGCGGTGACGCGCTGGGCCAGCCAGTCACGGGTGCCGTAGTGCGCGCCGACAACGAGGCGTTTGGAGCCGTAGTTCACAGACATGGGGTTGCTCCTTGGATCAGTAGAGGCCGAACAGCTTGGCGCCCAGCACCAGCGTCAGCAGGATGCTCAGGGCCAGCGTGATGAGCGCCGTGCTTTTGCCGAATTCGTTGCTGAGCCTGTGGGTGACGTCCATGTAGAGATGGCGCAGGCCGGCGATGAAGTGGTGCAGGTAGGCCCAGATCAGGGCGAGGGCCACCAGCTTCCAGATGAAGCCGGGCAGACCCAGCATGCCGATGTTGAAGGCGGCCTTGAATTTCTCGAATGAAATTTCGGAAGAAATCGAGGTGTCGAACATCCAGATGATGAAGGGCATCAGGAGGAACATGATGGCGCCGCTGGCGCGGTGGAGGATGGACACCCAGGCCGCCGGTGTCATGCGGTAGGTGGTCAGGTCTTTGAAGGCGTTGATGTTGCGGAACTCGGGCCGCTTTGCACGCTGTTTGGATGCCAGCTCTGTCATGGGTGGGCTTTCGTGGGGAGAGAGGTCTTGTAACTGCTTGGTAACTGCCAGGCAAGCGCGACGCAATTACAACTAAAAACATCCGGATTCTATTGCAATGCAGCATCCATCCGGCCCGTCCGGAACGTGGTTGCCCGTTTTTTGTCGGAAAAGCGAGAGGGGAAACCAGTAATTTTCCTCCGGCGCAAGTGGAGTGGTGCACGCTGACATGAACATGACAGGCGGTCCTGGTCAGTCTGCAGGGTTGGCACGGAAGCGCCGGCTGGTTGCCTTGGAAGGCCATGGAAATACGGCCTCAGCTCAGGGTGTTGCGGTAGTAATGGGTGTCGGTGCGGTAATAACCGCGCCGCAATTCCATCGGCACATCGTTGTAGGTGTAGGCGATGCGCTCCACGCTCAGCAGCGGCGTGCCATGCGCCACTTTCAGGAGCAGCTCGCGCCCGTCGGTGGCTGCCTCGGCGCGTATTTTTTCTTCAGCGCGAACCATGCGCACATTGAACTCGGTCTCGAACAGCGCATACATCGGGCCGTGGTAGTCGGCCAGCCGCTCGGCGGTCAGGCCCTTGAACGGGGCGGCAGGCAGCCAGAGGTCTTCCAGAATGGTCGGTGTTCCGGCAAAACTGAGCACGCGGCGGGCCTGCAGCACGGCGTCGCCGGTGCGCAGCGCCAGTGCGCGGGCAATGTCGGCGCTGGCGCGCACGCGGCGGCAGCCGATGATGTCGCGCTGGGCCGGGCCTTCGCTGCCCGGTGTGCCGCTGTCGGGCACGAGTTTGAGGAAACGGAACTGCACATGCTGCTCGGCATGGGTGGCCACAAACGTGCCCTTGCCCTGGCGCCTTACCACCAGGTTGTCGGCCGCGAGTTCGTCGATGGCCTTGCGCACCGTGCCCTGGCTCACACGGTAGCGGGCGGCCAGGTCCATCTCGGAGGGGATGGCTTCACCCGGCTTCCATTCGCCCGACTGCAGGCTTTGCAGGATCAGGCCCTTGATCTGCTGGTACAGCGGGCTGAAAGCCGGCGTGGCACCTGCAAAATCATCGGTGGACGGGGGAGGGATGGCGGCCATGGAAGGGGTGTGTGGATCGCGCTAATCATATCTTATATAAGACATAAGACAAATTGACGCCTGCGAGTTTTCCAGCGTAAAATCTTTGGCTGAGTCGATCGCGATGCTTTGCCCCGTGTGATGTATTTCACATGCATCCGGGGCACCCCAGGCTGCGCAAAACACTTCATTGTTACCCCCTTCAACCGATTTACAACCTTCCTGGAGTTCTCCATCATGAGCAAAAAACCCGTCCGTGTTGCCGTTACAGGGGCCGCTGGTCAAATCGGTTACGCACTGCTGTTCCGCATCGCTTCCGGCGAAATGCTGGGCAAGGACCAGCCGGTGATCCTGCAGCTGCTGGAAGTGCCGGTGGAAGGCCCGCAAAAGGCGCTCAAGGGCGTGATGATGGAGCTTGACGACTGCGCCTTCCCGCTGCTGGTGGGCATGGAAGCCTATGACGATCCGATGAAGGCCTTCAAGGATGCCGACTACGCGCTGCTGGTCGGCTCGCGTCCACGCGGCCCGGGCATGGAGCGTGCCGAACTGCTGGCCGTCAATGGCGCTATCTTCACGGCCCAGGGCAAGGCACTGAACGCCGTAGCCAGCCGCAACGTCAAGGTGCTGGTGGTCGGCAACCCGGCCAACACCAATGCCTACATCGCGATGAAAAGCGCGCCCGACCTGCCGCGCAAGAACTTCACCGCCATGCTGCGCCTGGACCACAACCGCGCTGCCAGCCAGCTCGCTGCCAAAACCGGCAAGGCCGTGGCCGACATCGAAAAACTCACCGTCTGGGGCAACCACTCGCCCACCATGTATGCCGACTACCGCTTTGCCACCATCAAGGGCGAAAGCGTGGCCAAGATGATCAACGACCAGGACTGGAATGCCAACGTGTTCCTGCCGACCGTCGGCAAGCGCGGCGCCGCCATCATCGAGGCGCGCGGTTCATCGTCGGCTGCATCGGCCGCCAACGCTGCCATTGACCACATGCGCGACTGGGCGCTGGGCACCAACGGCAAATGGGTCACCATGGGCGTTCCTTCTGACGGCCAATACGGCATTCCGAAGGACATCATGTTCGGCTTCCCCGTCACCTGCGAAGGCGGCGAGTACAAGCTGGTCGAGGGCCTGGAGATTGACGCCTTCAGCCAGGAACGCATCAACAAGACCCTGGACGAGCTGAAGGGCGAGCAGGACGGCGTCAAGCACCTGCTCTGATTCGATGAGCATTGTGCGCCGCGCAGGGCCGCCCCAAGCAAGCACGGCCCCCTCGGGGGGCAGCGCAGTACACGAAGTGACAAGCGTGGGGGCGCGCCAACATCCCCGCGACGTGCTGCTTGGTGCCCAGGCGCAAACCGGTTTTCTGCCGGTCTGCGACCACTACAGCGGCGTCGAGGCGCGGATGCGCAAAAGCCTGCAATTGCAGGCGGAGATGACCGAGGAGTTCGGCACCTGCGTTTTTGACGTCACGCTCGACTGCGAAGACGGTGCCCCCGTGGGCGGCGAGGCAGACCATGCCGCGCTGGTGGTGGCACTGGTGGCGCTGGCCGGTAACAAGGCGCGGGTTGCCGTCCGGGTCCATGCGGTGGATCACCCGGCGTTCGAGATGGACATGGCGACCATCGCCGGCAAGGTTGGCCACCGCCTGAGCCACATCATGGTGCCAAAAGTCGAGTCTGTGGATGACGTCGAGCGTGCAGTCGCCGCGCTGGCCGCAGTGGCGCAGACCGGCGTTCCCCTGCATGTGCTGCTCGAGTCGCCTGCCGCGGTGCACCGGGCATTCGAGATTGCCGCGCATCCGCGCGTGCAGTCGATCAGCTTCGGGTTGATGGATTTTGTTTCCACCCATGGCGGCGCCATTCCGGGCGAAGCCATGGGTAGCCGGGGGCAGTTCACGCATCCGCTGGTGGTGCGCGCCAAGCTGGAAATAGCTTCGGCCTGCCATGCCCATGGCAAAGTCCCTTCGCACTGCGTTGTCACGGAATTCAGTGACACTGCGGCCATGAAGACGGCTGCACAAAAAGCCGCCCGCGAATTTGGCTACACCCGCATGTGGAGCATTCACCCGGCCCAGATCCGCCCCATCCTGGAGGCGTTTGCGCCCAGCGAAGGCGAGATCGAAGGCGCTACAAAAATAATAGCTGCTGGCGCCCGAACTGATTGGGCGCCCATCAGTTTTGAAGGACAACTGCACGACAGGGCCAGTTACCGCTTTTTCTGGCAGGTGTTGGAGCGGGCGCACCGGACCGGCCGCGTTTTACCGCAAGAGGCGCAGGCTTATTTTCCTGCCGCGCTTCATTAGTTGCTTGATTGATTGCCGACCTTTTCCAAAGGAAACCCCATGAAACGCATTGTTCTTTCTGCTTTGGTGCTTGCCGCCCCCGCCCTGTTGCTGGCACAGACAGCCGCGCCTAAACCTGCGTCCAAACCCGCGGCCAAAGCTGCCGCAGCTTCCTCCACCGCACAGCCTGCCCAGGCCGCCAAACGCGCGCCCATCAAACGCTCGGCTGCCAAGGTGGTCGAGGAAATGACGCCCATCGACGATGACCCGAATGTCACGCTGACGCCGGAAGACCTGGAAGTCGCCAAAAAGGTGTACGTGGGCACGATCCCCTGTGAGCTGGGCGCTTCCGTCACCATCACGCCGAGCGAAAAGCGTCCGGGCTTTTTCCTGGTGCAGACAGGCAAGACGCGTTTCCGCATGCACCCTGTCGGAAGCCGCACCGGCGCCGTTCGCCTGGAGGACGGCCGTGCCGGCGCGATGTGGCTGCAACTGGGCAACAAGTCCATGCTGATGAGCCAGAAGCAGGGCCAGCGCCTGGCCGACGAGTGCATGAGCCCGGCGCAGCTGACCTTTGCTGACGAGATGAAGAAGAACCCCCCGGTGAGCATTCTGGAGCCCCTGCCTGCAGCCAAGCCGGCTCCCGCGCTGGCTGGCACGGGTTCTGCTCAACCGGCCCTGCCGCCCGCCAAAGCCGAATAACACCAGGCTGGCACCGGCGCGCGCTGCTTTGAAAATTTTTGAGTACAGGAGAAGAAACCCATGATGCCCGAGTTCATACAAACCTATCGCAACCACGTGGCCGAGCGCGCCGCACTCGGCATTCCGCCGCTGCCCCTGTCTGCCAAACAGACGGGCGAAGTCATCGAGCTGCTGAAAAACCCGCCCAAGGGCGAAGAGGGCTTCCTGGTCGAACTGATCACGCACCGCGTGCCGGCCGGTGTCGATGACGCGGCCAAGGTCAAGGCCAGCTACCTGGCTGCCGTGGCGCATGGCACCGAAAAATGCTCCTTGATCTCGCGTGAAAAAGCCACGCAGTTGCTGGGCACCATGCTGGGCGGCTACAACATCAGCCCGATGATCGATCTGCTCGACGACGCCGAAGACAGCGTCGCCACCCAGGCCGCCAGCGGCCTGAAAAACACCTTGCTGATGTTCGACCAGTTCCACGACGTCAAGGAAAAGGCCGACAAGGGCAACAAATACGCCAAGGCCGTGCTGCAGAGCTGGGCCGAGGCCGAGTGGTTCACCAGCCGCCCCGAAGTGCCGGAGTCGATCAAGCTGACCGTGTTCAAGGTGGCCGGCGAGATCAACACCGACGACCTGTCGCCCGCACCCGACGCCTGGAGCCGTCCCGACATTCCGCTGCATGCGCTGGCCATGCACAAAAACGCGCGTCCTGGCGTCACGCCCGAGGAAGACGGCAAGCGCGGCCCGGTCAAGTTCATTGACGAACTCAAGGCCAAGGGCAACCTCGTGGCCTACGTTGGCGACGTGGTGGGTACTGGTTCTTCGCGCAAGTCCGCGACCAACTCGGTGCTCTGGTTCACCGGCCAGGACATCCCGTACGTGCCGAACAAGCGTTTTGGCGGCGTCTGCCTAGGCAGCAAAATCGCCCCGATTTTCTACAACACCATGGAAGATTCCGGCGCGCTGCCGATTGAACTCGACGTGAGCCAGATGGCCATGGGCGACGTGATCGAGCTGCGTCCCTACGACGGCAAGGCGCTGAAAGACGGCAAGGTGATCGCCGAGTTCAAGCTCAAGAGCGAGGTGCTGTTTGACGAAGTGCGCGCCGGCGGCCGTATCCCGTTGATCGTCGGCCGCGGCCTGACGGCCAAGGCCCGCTGGGCGCTGGGCCTGCCGGTCTCGACCCAGTTCCGTCTGCCGCAGGCGCCCGTCGTCAGCGAGCGCGGTTTCACGCTGGCGCAAAAAATGGTCGGCCGCGCGGTCGGCCTGCCCGAAGGCCAGGGCGTCCGCCCCGGCACCTATTGCGAGCCGAAGATGACGTCCGTGGGTTCCCAGGACACCACCGGCCCGATGACGCGCGACGAACTCAAAGACCTGGCCTGCCTGGGCTTTTCTGCCGACCTGGTGATGCAGTCCTTCTGCCACACCGCGGCTTATCCCAAGCCGGTTGACGTGAAGATGCACCACGAACTGCCCGAGTTCATGAGCGACCGCGGTGGCATTCCGCTGCGCCCGGGCGACGGCATCATCCACAGCTGGCTCAACCGCATGCTGCTGCCCGACACCGTCGGCACCGGCGGCGACAGCCACACGCGTTTCCCCATCGGTATCAGCTTCCCCGCGGGCTCCGGCCTGGTCGCTTTCGGCGCCGCCACCGGCGTCATGCCGCTGGACATGCCCGAGTCGGTGCTGGTGCGTTTCAAGGGCCAGATGCAGCCCGGCATCACCTTGCGTGACCTGGTCAATGCGATTCCGCTGTACGCGATCAAGGCCGGCCTGCTGACGGTCGCCAAGCAGGGCAAAAAGAACATCTTCTCGGGCCGCATCCTTGAAATCGAAGGCTTGCCAGACCTGAAGGTCGAGCAGGCGTTTGAGCTCTCCGACGCCTCGGCCGAGCGTTCCGCCGGCGGCTGCACGGTGCACCTGAACAAGGAACCGATCATCGAGTACATCACCAGCAACATCACCATGCTCAAGTGGATGATTGCCTCGGGCTACTCGGACGTGCGCACCATCAAGCGCCGCATCGCCGCCATGGAAGCCTGGCTGGCCGACCCGCAGCTGCTCAAGGCCGACGCCGACGCCGAATACACCGCTGTGATCGAGATCGACCTGGCCGACATCCACGAACCCATCGTGGCCTGCCCGAACGATCCGGACGACGTGAAGACCCTCAGCGAAGTGGCCGGCAGCAAGATCGATGAAGTGTTCATCGGCAGCTGCATGACCAACATCGGCCATTTCCGCGCGGCCTCCAAGCTGTTAGAGAACAAGCGCGATATCCCGGTCAAGCTCTGGATGGCACCGCCCACCAAGATGGATGCCAAGCAGCTGACCGAAGAAGGCCACTACGGTGTGCTGGGTTCGGCCGGCGCGCGCATGGAAATGCCGGGCTGCAGCCTGTGCATGGGCAACCAGGCGCAGGTCAAGGAAGGCGCAACCGTGTTCTCGACCTCGACGCGCAACTTCCCGAACCGCCTGGGCAAGAACTCCAACGTGTACCTGGGCTCTGCCGAGCTGGCGGCGATCTGCTCCAAGCTGGGCCGCATTCCGACCAAGGCCGAGTACATGGCCGACATGGGTGTGCTGACCGCCGCCAGCGCCGAGGTCTACCAGTACCTCAACTTCGACCAAGTCAAGGACTACACGGACATGGCCGATACGGTGAAAGACAGCGTGCCGGCCTGATTCCCTCCGCTGCGCTGACTGACTGTGCGGCGAGCCCCGTGACTTCGGTCCCGGGGCTTTTTTTATTCAGTGATGAAATGCCAAAAGTCCGGTGGTGAGAGTGTTGTAAATTGTTTCAATAGTTACAATAAAAACGCAAAACTCTTTTTGCCCTCAACGGATTAAACAATGAAAAACAGTCTCAAATTTCTGGTGTCGGCCACGCTGCTGTGCGCTGGCACCGCCGCCCTGGCTGTGGACGACTACAACGCCCCTCCGGCGGGCGACAAGCAATATGCCGCGTGCATCAGCTATTCCAACAAGAATTACGAAGGCGGCAACGACAAGAGCCCGGTGAAGGGCCAATCCAAGGCGCAGGCGTTTTGCACCTGCATGTGGAATGAGACGCCTGAAGACTTCAAGGGCAGCCTGGCCAAGTTCGCCGAAACCGCCAAGGGCAAGTCGACCAACAAGATCTGCGAAAAACATTCCGACTGGGGCAACTGAGTCCCGGCAGGCCCGGTTGCACACGGCCTGACCCCATCACCACCACGCACCGCCGGCCGCGGCGGTGCGCCCAAGCCCTGCAGCCTGGCTGCAGGGCTTTTTCGTTTACAGCCCGGCCGGCAGCGGATCGACGATCCGCAACTCCGAACCATCCACGAAACGCACATACCAGAAGTCCGGCGAGGCGGGCAGGTTGGGCCGCACATGGCTGATGTTGGCCGGCGCGAGATACACCGTGCTGGCCCCGTCGTCGGGCGGCGGCGCGAGGTAGTGGCGCGTGGCGCCGATCAGGCTGCCGATGGCGCTGACCACGGTGGCCAGGGACTGTGTGACCGCGTTGACGCTGGTGCCCTGACCCAGCAGGTGGATGGTGGTCTGGCCGATCAGGTCCGGCCGTGACGCTTCGACGTAGAGCACGGCGGCCGGGTTGATCCGCAGGTCGTCGGGTGCGGCAGGGTCTGTCGCCTTGTTGAAGCAGAGAAGTGGCATGTTGTGCAACCGGTGCTTCAGGACAGCGTCAGCTCTTTGTGCTCGCCCAGGTTTTTTGGCGGTTCGCCGGTCAGCGCAGCTTTGGCCATCTTGGCCAATTGCACCATCTTGCTTTCCTTCACATCCCAGTATTCGGCGTGGCGGATGCTCACTTCCAGCAGCGCGAGATCCGGATCGGTGGGGCCCTGAAACCAGGCCTTGGCCATCGGCGACCAGAGGGCTGCCTTTTTGGCGCCGTCGTCCACGACCGCGCCCTGGCCCGACAGGGACACGTAGCTGTCCTTGTCAGGGTCGGCGTACGACACGTTGACGTTCCTGTCCTGTTGCAGGCGGCGGGCGATTTCACTGTTGCGCGAAACGAAGAAATACAGGCGCGAGCCTTCGTCGGCGGACTGGTTCTGGGTGGTCAGCGGGTGGCTGTGCAGCATGCCGTCACTGTGGCGGTGCGTCAGCATGCCGAATTTGATGTCCTTGATCAGGCCCCACAGGGTGTGTTGGTCGGAAGTGTTGGTGCTCATGCGGACTCCGTAAGTGGGTAAATGGGTAAGCGGGCTGGATGGATTCACCAACCACCTTAGGCGCCGGCGGCACCTGCCCTCATCAGTCGCGGTCCCCGCTGGCTGTCAGTGCATGCCGACAGCTGTGCCGGCGCGGGCGCTGGCCGTTGTTGGCGAATGAATGAAAAAAAGTGCTTGTCGCCCTTTACCCGCCGTCGAGGTTAGCTATCAATAATGGAGCAATCGAGTGCAGATCCAGCCATCATCTTGGGCGGGGCGCCGTGATGTGGACGCTGTTCATGATCTCTGGTATGCTTTTGTGTACGCCGTACACAATAAACAGAGCAGCGTCCAGTGCCGGCCCGCTTTTGGCCCATTTGTCTTGAAAGCAGAACCATGGAACTGCCGAACTTGTGTTTTCCCGTCACCGCGTTGCCCGTGTCCTGCCGTCCCGGGAGGTGGGCATGAGTGCCGCGATGGATAGCCGCAAACGCTGGTGGGCACTCACTGTGCTTTGCCTCGGTGTGCTGATGATCGTGCTCGACACCACCATCGTGAACGTGGCCCTGCCGTCGATACGTACCGACCTGGCTTTCACCGAAACCTCGCTGGTCTGGGTGGTCAATGCCTACATGCTGACCTTCGGCGGCTTTTTGCTGCTGGGCGGGCGGCTGGGCGACCTGTATGGCCAGCGCCGTCTGTTCCTGCTGGGGCTGGTGCTGTTCACGCTGGCTTCATTGGCCTGCGGGCTGGCCAATTCGCAATGGTTGCTGATTGTGGCGCGGGCGATGCAGGGCCTGGGCGGTGCGGTGGTTTCTGCCATTTCGCTGTCGCTGATCATGAACCTGTTTACCGAACCGGCAGAGCGTGCCAAGGCCATGGGCGTCTACGGTTTTGTCTGCGCCGGCGGCGGCAGCATAGGCGTGTTGCTGGGTGGCGTGCTGACGGATGCCTTCAACTGGCACTGGATCTTTCTCGTCAACCTACCGATCGGGGTGGCGGTGTTTGCCCTGTGCCTGGTGCTGCTGCCCGACGGGCGCGGGCAGGCCGCCGGGGCGCGCCTGGACGTCGGCGGGGCGGTCACCGTGACCACGGCGCTGATGCTGGCGGTGTATGCCATCGTCAACGGCAACGAGGCCGGCTGGACCTCGGCGCCCACGCTGGGGTTGCTGGCCGCTGCCGCTGTGCTGATGGCGATTTTCCTGGCCATCGAATCGCGCGTTCCCACGCCGCTGGTGCCCCTGGGCCTGTTTCGCCTGCGCAATGTGGCCGTCGCCAACATCGTCGGCGTGTTGTGGGCGGCCGCCATGTTTGCCTGGTTCTTCATTTCAGCGCTCTACATGCAGCTGGTGCTGGGCTACAGCGCGCTGCAGGTCGGTCTGGGCTTTCTGCCGGCCAACCTGATCATGGCCGCGTTTTCGCTGGGCCTGTCGGCCCGCATCGTCATGCGTTTCGGCATCCGGTTGCCATTGGCGGCGGGCCTGCTGCTGGCGGCGCTGGGTCTGGCGCTGTTTGCGCGCGCTCCGGTGGGCGGCCAGTTTGTGATGGATGTGTTGCCGGGCATGCTGCTGCTGGGCCTGGGTGCAGGCATGGCCTTCAACCCCGTGTTGCTGGCCGCCATGAGCGATGTGGCGCCCAGCGAGTCGGGCATTGCGTCGGGCGTGGTCAACACCGCTTTCATGATGGGCGGGGCGCTGGGGCTGGCGGTGCTGGCCAGCGCGGCCGCCGCACGCACCAGCCACCTGGTGAGCGCCGGTGCGCAGCCGCTGGCGGCGCTCAATGGCGGTTACCAGCTGGCCTTTTTGCTCGGCGCGGTGTTTGCCGCCACGGCGGCGGTACTGGGCGCGGTGCTGATGCGCACCCGCGCCTTCGGGCAGCGCAGACCAGCCGGCGGCCACCGGGCAGGGCGCCGAATAGGCCGCCGCACTTTTTAGATCGTTTAACCAGCCGGGGAGATTGCAGATGAGCCGTTATGTGGATGGATTTGTGGTTCCTGTTCCCACGGACCAACTCGATGCCTACCGCCGCATCGCGCGCAAGGCCGGCAAGATCTGGCGCGAACACGGTGCGCTCGAATACATCGAGTGTGTGGCCGACGATGTGAAGCCCGGCAAGCTCACCTCGTTTCCGCAAAGCGTCAAGCTCAAGCCCGGCGAGACCGTGGTGTTCTCATGGATTGTCTACACCTCCCGCAAGCAGCGTGACAGCGTCAACGCCAGGGTGATGAGTGATCCGCGCATGGCCGCCATGATGGACCCCAAGGCCATGCCCTTCGATGGCAAACGCATGTTCTGGGGCGGCTTCAAGACGCTGGTGGAACTGTAAACGCCAAAGAAAAAACTCCCGGAGGCACCCGATCAGGTCCCGGCCGGGAGTCTGCAGATGCTATTGATTAAATAGCAACTTGTGCAATACCTGAAAGGGCTGGCGCCTGATTTTTCTCAAGAATCAGGCGCCAGCCGGTTCCAGCACCACCGGCACGCCGCTGAGCACGGCGTTGCCCGAGAGCGGATCGCGCCAGTCCTCGTCGAGCAGCGCGTTGAGGTTGGCGCCGGGGCGTTCTGCGGCCAGTGCCATGCGGGTGCCGGGCAGGCCATGGCCCCAGCCGTGCGGCAGGCTCACGACGCCGGGCATCATCTCGTCGCTGACCTGCACCTGCGCCTCGATGCTGCGTCCCTGGTTGCTGATGCGGGCCAGCGCGCCGTCGGCCAGACCCAGGCGCTCGGCGTCGGCCGGGTGGACCAGCGCCGTGCAGCGCATCGGTCCCTTGGCGAGGATGGGCAGGTTGTGCATCCAGCTGTTGTTGGAGCGCACGTCGCGCCGGCCGACGATCACCATGGCCGGCACCGGCTGTGTGATGGCCTGCACGGCGCGTTGCAGGTCCTGCAGCAGCATGGGCGGCGCCAGTTCAATCTTGCCGGACGGCGTGCGCAGCACCTCGGGCATGCGCGGCTGCAGTTCCCCCAGGTCAATGCCGTCGGGTGCCGCCCGCACCTTGGCCAGGGTCAGGCCTCCCGGCTCGCGGCCAAACTGGTCGCCGTAGGGGCCGGTGCGCAGCGCGAGTTCGAGCAGGCGGTTCGGGCCGCGCAGGCCTTGCGTGGCTTCGATCACGGCCGCGGCCTGCTCGCCGAACCTTTTTTTGGCATCCTCGGCAAACTGGCGGTCGTCGAGTTGGCCGGCATCGGCGCCCGCGCCTTCGCCCTGCATGATGGCCGCCAGCCTGAGCAGGGTTTCCCACTCCGCCGGCTGGCCCTGCGGCGCAGCGAACACCGGCGCGCTGTAACGCGCATGGTTGCGCCAGGAAAACTGCGGGAACGCCACGTCGTAATGCATGTCCTCCAGCGGCGACGGCCCGGGCAGGATCACGTCGGCATGGCGCGAGGTTTCGTTGACATAGATGTCCAGGCTGACCATGAAGTCCAGGCTGTCGAGTGCCTGCGCCAGCCGCGCGCCGTTGGGTGACGAGAGCACCGGGTTGCTGGCCACGGTGATCAGCGCGCGCACCTGGCCGGGGCCCGGTGTCTCGATTTCCTCGGCCAGGCAGGTCATGGGCAGTTCGCCGAAAACCTCGGGTGCGCCGCTGACCCGGCTGGTATGCCGCCCGGTCGAGATGCCGCGGCCGCTGCCCGGCTGGCCGGCGGTGTTGTGCGCGAAGGCCGCGGCTTTCGGGAACATCGCGCCACCGGGCTCGTCGAGATGGCCGGTCAGCACATTGAGCACATCGACCAGCCAGCTCGCCAGCGTGCCGTATTCCTGCGTGCAGGTGCCGATGCGGCCATACACCGCGGCGCGTGGCGTGTTCGCCAGTTGGCGCGCCAGGGCGCGAATGGTGTCGGCTTCGATGCCGCAGCGCGGCGCGACCAGGTCGGCGCTGAAGCCCTGTACCACCGCTTCAAGCGCATCGACACCGTTGACCAGGGGCGCGATACGTCCCAGCCGCACCCGTTTTTCCTCGAACAGTGTGTGCACCAGGCCCAGCAGCAAAAACACATCGGCGCCGGGCCGGATGAAATGGTGGGCGTCCGCCATGGCGGCGGTTTCGGTGCGGCGCGGGTCGATCACCACCAGCTTGCCGCCGCGCGCCTGCATGGCTTTGGCCTTGCCCTTGAAGTCGGGCACGGTCCACAGGCTGCCGTTGCTGGCCAGCGGATTGGCACCCAGCACCAGCAGGAAATCACAGCGCGTGATGTCGGGCACGGCAATGCTGAGCCAGTGGCCGAACATCAGCCCGCTGGAGAGCTGCTTGGGCATCTGGTCCAGCGTGGATGCGGAGAACACATTGCGCGAACCCAGGGCCTTGGCCAGGCGCGAGAAATAAAGCAGCAGGCCGATCTTGTGCGCCGACGGGTTGCCCACGCTGATGGCGCCGGCCTGGCGGCCGTGCTGCGCAAGAATCGGTGGCAGGCGGCGTTCGATTTCGGCAAAGGCCTCGTCCCAACTGGCCGGAACGAACTCCCCGTTGCGCTTGATCAGCGGCGTGCGCAGCCGGTCCGGGTCTTCGTGCAGGTCTTTCAGCGCCACGCCTTTGGGACAGATGTAGCCGGCGCTGAAAACGTCGCTGTCATGGCCGCGGATGCTGATGACCTTGCCGTCCCGGACCTTGAGTTCCAGGCCGCAGCAGGCCTCGCACAGCGGGCAGATTCGGTGGTGGATGGTGTCGCTCATGGTTGTCTCCTGGCTGCATGGTGCGCGAAGCCTTGCCGCCGCGCGATCACGCGGGCGACAGCAGCTTGCGCAAAACCTCGCCGGTCAGCGCGTCGGCCGGAAAAAAAGTCTCCAGCATCAGCTCCTGCAGCGTCACGTCCACCGGGGTGCCGAAAATCGTGACGGTGCTGATGAAACTCAGCACGCCGTAGGCAGTGCGGAACTGGAAGGGCATGACCACGCCCAGGTGTTCGCCTTCAAGGTGGGTGTCGTCGGCGCCTTCGGGCAGGGGGTAGGCCTGCAGCTCGGCCAGCAGCTCCGCCAGCACCGGGTCGGCGGTGGCGGCGATCTGCTGGCGCAGCCGCTCGAACAGGTGGTTGCGCCATTGCGCGAGGTTGACGATCTTGCTGGCCAGGCCGCGCGGGTGCAGGCTCAGGCGCAGCACGTTGATGGGGCCCTGCAGCAGCTCGGGGTCGGCACCGGCCAGCAGATGCGGCAGGGCGGCGTTGGCGGCGAGCAGGTTCCAGTGCCGGTCCAGCGCCAGCGCCGGGAAGGGTTCATGGCTTTTGAGGATCAGCTCCACCGCCTGCCGGGCCGAGGCGAGCGCCGGGTCGTCCAGCGGGCGTTCGCGGTACATGGGCGCATACCCGGCCGCCACCAGCAGCGTGTTGCGCTCGCGCAGCGGAATGGCCAGGCGCTCGGACAGGCGCAGCACCATCTCGCGGCTGGGCACGGCGCGGCCGGTTTCGACAAAACTCAGGTGCCGGGTCGAGATGGCGGCTTCGCTGGCGAGGTCCAGCTGGCTCAGTCGCCGGTGCTGGCGCCAGTGGCGCAGGTGCTCGCCAAAGGGCAGCGGGGTGGAACGGTGAGGCCGGGCAGTGGGGTGAAGGCTGGCAGTCATGGCGCCATCGTAAGGCCGGCGCGGCGCGCAGGCCATTACCTGCGAGGTCATAGACGTGCTGCACCCGGGCGGGAATCATGGCGTCAGGACCGCAGCAGATGGACAGCCGGCTGCGGCGACCGGATCAGGCCGCTGTCCCTTGTGTTTCAACCCTTTCAACTTTATTACCCAAGGAGTTTTCATGTCTGCTGTTGCTTCCTTCTCCTCCCTGGCAGCCTCTCCCTACTTTCTGCGCCGCGTGTTGTGGCTGGACGCCGCCACCGGCGCGGCCACAGGCGGCTTGCAACTGCTGCTGGCCGGTTTCCTGGCCGGCCTGCTCGGCCTGCCCGAGACCCTGCTGGTGGTGTCGGGCTGGGTGATGTTCGCCTATGTGGCGGGCATCGGCTTCATCGCGACGCGGCAGTTCGTGTCCCTGGCAGGGGTCTGGCTGCTGATAGGCGCCAACCTGCTCTGGGTGCTGGGCTGCCTGGCGCTGCTGCTCGGCGACCTGGTGATGCCCACGCTGGCGGGCAAGGCCTTTATCGCCATCCAGGCGGTGGCCGTGGGCCTGCTGGCCGAATTGCAATGGGTCGGGCTGCGCAAGGCCGCGGCGCAGCCCGGCTGGTGAAGGGCCCGGCTGGCGCGGGACTTTCTTGTATGCTGTGCGTTCTGGCGATCCGACCGGGTCGTCCGACCGACTTCCTTCCCTCCTAGAAAGCCCTCTCCATGACACGCGTCCTGAACTTCAGTGCCGGCCCGGCCACCCTTCCTGAAACCGTGCTGCGCCAGGCCGCCGCCGAAATGCTGGACTGGAACGGTTCCGGCATGTCGGTGATGGAGATGAGCCACCGCGGCAAGGAGTTCATCTCCATCCATGCCCAGGCCGAGGTCGACCTGCGCGAACTGCTGGCGATCCCGACCAACTACAAGGTGCTGTTCCTGCAGGGGGGGGGCCTGGCGCAGAACGCCATCGTGCCGATGAACCTGCTGCGCGGCCATGCCGGTGCGGATTTCATCAACACCGGCGAGTGGATGAAAAAATCCATCAAGGAAGCGAAGAACTTCTGCAAGGTCAACGTCGCCGCCAGCGCCGAGGCCACAGGTTTTACCAGCGTGCCGAAATTCGACACCTGGAAGCTGGACCCCGAGGCGGCCTATGTGCACATCTGCTCGAACGAAACGATCGGTGGTGTGGAGTACCACTGGACGCCCGACACCGGCAAGGTGCCGCTGGTGGCCGACATGTCGTCCAACCTGCTGTCGCGTCCCATCGAGGTCAGCCGCTACGGCCTGATTTATGCCGGCGCGCAGAAGAACATCGGCCCCTCGGGTCTGACCATCGTGATTGTCCGCGAGGACCTGATCGGCCAGGCGATTCCCCACACGCCTTCCGTGTTCGACTACAAGCAGCAGGCCGACAACGACTCGATGTACAACACGCCGCCCACCTATGCAATTTACATTGCCGGCCTGGTGTTCAAGCACCTCAAGGCGCTGGGCGGCCTGACCGCCGTGGAGGCGCACAACCGCCGCAAGGCGGCCCTGCTGTACGACTACCTGGATGCCACCCCTTTCTACAGCAACCCGGTGGCGCGCGAAGACCGCTCGCTGATGAACGTGCCCTTCAAACTCAAGGACGAGTCGCTCGACGAGGCTTTCCTCAAGGGGGCGCAGGCACGCGGCATGGTGCAGCTCAAGGGCCACCGCTCGGTCGGCGGCATGCGTGCCTCGATCTACAACGCCATGCCGATCGAAGGCGTGCAGGCGCTGGTGGCCTACATGAAGGAGTTCGAGGCCAGCCATGGCTGAGGCGGCGGCCCTGCCGGCAAGGCGTTTCGGGATTCTGGTGCTCAACCAGATTTCGGCCAATGGCCTGAAACGCCTGCCGGCAGAACGCTACAGCGCGGGCAAGGACGTGGTGCGGCCCGATGCCGTTCTGGTGCGCTCGGCCGACATGCATGGCATGACCCTTCCCGACAGTGTGCAGGCGATTGCCCGCGCCGGCGCCGGCACCAACAACATCCCGGTCCAGGCCATGAGTGCGCGCGGCGTGCCGGTGTTCAATGCGCCGGGCGCCAATGCCAATGCGGTGAAGGAACTGGTGCTGACCGGCATGCTGCTGGCAGCGCGCAACATCGCGCCGGCGCTGCGTTTTGTCGCCGGCCTGGACACCAGCATGGCGGACATGGACAAGGCCGTCGAAGAGGGCAAGAAACACTTCGCCGGCTTCGAGCTGGCTGGCCACACGCTGGGCATTGTGGGCCTGGGCAAGGTCGGCTGCCTGGTGGCCGACGCGGCCATCAAGCTCGGCATGCAGGTGCTCGGCTATGACCCCGACATCACGGTGGATGCCGCCTGGAGCCTGCCGGCGCAGGTCAAAAAGGCGGGCAGCGTGGCCGAGGTGCTGAAAAATTCGGATTTTGTGACCTTGCACGTGCCGCTGGTGGCCGCCACGCGCGACCTGGTCAACGCCGACAACATCCGGCTCATGCGGCCGGGCGCGGTGCTGCTCAATTTCTCGCGCGAGGGGGTGGTCAGCGAGACCGCGGTGCTGGCCGCGCTCGACGCGAAGCAGCTGTGCGCCTATGTCTGCGACTTCCCCTCCGCAACGCTCAACCACCACCCCCAGGTCGTGGCACTGCCGCACTTGGGCGCGTCCACCCGTGAAGCCGAGGAAAACTGCGCCATCATGGTGGCCGACCAGCTGCGCGACTACCTCGAGCACGGCAACGTGGTCAATGCGGTCAACTTCCCGGCCGTGGTCATGGCGCGCGAGTCGGCCTACCGTGTGGCGATTGCCAACGCCAATGTGCCCAACATGCTGGGGCAGATTTCCACCGCCATGGCGCAGGCCGGCCTGAACATCCACAACATGGTCAACAAGTCGCGCGGCGACATGGCTTACACGCTGGTGGATGTGGACAGCCCCGTCAGCGACGCGGTGCTGGACCACCTGCGGGCGATAGTGGGCGTGCTGGCGGTGCGTTACCTGCCCGACCCGGACCGGCAACTTCCTGCGGACGGTCTGGCCGGCGGCTAAGCCCTGCGGTTGTTGCGTGAAACCTGGCGGGGCGACAATAGCGAAAAACCACTCACCAAGGAGTTCGCCATGGCCCACGAGTTCGCCAAGACCCTGAAAACCTTCACCACCGCGTCAGGCAAGACCGGCAGGTTTTACTCCTTGCCCGCGCTGGCCAAACTGTATCCCAAGATCTTGCGCCTGCCGGTGTCCATGCGCATCGTGCTGGAGTCGGTGCTGCGCAACTGCGACGGCAAAAAAGTCACGGCCGAACATGTGCGCCAGCTGGCCAACTGGTTCCCGAATGCCGACCGCACCGAGGAAATTCCCTTTGTCGTCTCGCGCGTGGTGCTGCAGGACTTCACCGGCGTGCCGCTGCTGGCCGACCTGGCGGCCATGCGCAGCGTGGCGATCAAGCTCGGCAAGAACCCGAAGGCGATCGAGCCGCTGGTGCCGGTGGACCTGGTGGTGGACCACTCCATCATGGTGGACCACTACGGCAAGAAAAACTCGCTGGACCTGAACATGAAGCTGGAGTTCCAGCGCAACAACGAGCGTTACCAGTTCATGAAATGGGGCATGCAGGCCTTTGACACCTTCGGCGTCGTGCCGCCGGGCTTCGGAATTGTCCACCAGGTGAACCTGGAGTATTTAGCCCGTGGCGTGCACCAAGGTGCCGACGGCGTTTATTACCCCGACACGCTGGTCGGCACCGATAGCCACACCACCATGATCAACGGCATCGGTGTCGTCGGCTGGGGTGTGGGCGGCATCGAGGCCGAGGCCGCCATGCTGGGCCAGCCGGTCTACATGCTGACACCCGACGTGGTCGGCTTCGAGCTGACGGGCCGGCTGCGCGAAGGTGTCACCGCCACCGACCTGGTGCTGCGTGTGACCGAGGCCTTGCGCAAGGAAAAGGTGGTCGGCAAGTTTGTCGAATTTTTCGGCGAAGGCACACGCACGCTGGCGCTGCCCGACCGCGCGACGATTGCCAACATGGCGCCCGAATACGGCGCGACCATGGGCTTTTTCCCGGTCGATGAAAAAACCATCGCGTATTTCACCGGCACCGGCCGCACCAAGGCGGAGATCGAAGCCTTCGAGGCCTACTTCCGCGCGCAGGGCCTGTTCGGCGTGCCGCTGCCCGGCCAGATCGATTTCTCGCAGGTGGTCAAGCTCGACCTCGGCGATGTGACGCCCAGCCTGGCCGGCCCCAAGCGCCCGCAGGACCGGATCGAACTGGGCCAGGTGGCGACCCAGTTCGCTTCGTTGTTCAGCAAGCCGATTGCCGAGAACGGTTTCAACCAGCCGGCCGCCATGCTGGCCACGCGCCATCTGCTGCAACAGGCGGGCGCGGTCCAGACCGACATTTCCCCGGGCGCGCCGCCGACACCGGCAGGCGCGCCGCGCATGATGGTCGAAATGGAAGCCAACCGTCCCACGCTGGCGACCGCCCACGCTGACCTTTCCGCGCCGGCGCCCGCGCCCGCGCCCAAGGCCGGGGGCATCACCATCGGCAACGGCGACGTGCTGATTGCCGCCATCACCAGCTGCACCAACACCTCCAACCCCAGCGTCCTGCTGGCGGCCGGCCTGCTCGCCAAAAAGGCGGTGGGAGCCGGCCTGAAGGTGCAGCCGCACATCAAGACCTCGCTGGCGCCGGGCTCGCGCATCGTCACCGAGTACCTGACCAACACCGGCTTGCTGCCCTATCTTGAAAAGCTCGGTTTCGCCCTGGCCGGTTACGGCTGCACGACCTGCATCGGCAACGCCGGCGACCTGACGCCCGAGATCAACGACGCGATCAACAAGAGCGACCTGGTGTGCGCGGCCGTGCTGTCGGGCAACCGCAACTTCGAGGCGCGCATCCACCCCAACCTGAAGGCCAACTTCCTGGCCAGCCCGCCGCTGGTGGTCGCTTATGCGATTGCCGGCACGGTGATGCGCGACCTGATGACCGAGCCGGTCGGCAAGGGCAGGGGCGGCAAGGATGTCTACCTCGGCGACATCTGGCCGACCAGCGACGAGATCTACAAACTCATGAAGTTCGCGATGAACGGCAAGGCCTTCCGCGAGAACTACGCCAAGGTCAAGACCGAGCCCGGCAAGCTGTGGGAAAAAATCAAGGGGGTGACCGGAACCGCCTACACCTGGCCCGTCAGCACCTACATCGCCGAGCCGCCGTTTTTTGCGGGCTTCGCCATGGACCCCGCGGCGGCTGGCCGGAAAGAGGCCGTGTCGGTGACAGGCGCACGCATCATGGCGCTGTTCGGCGACTCCATCACCACTGACCACATCTCGCCGGCCGGCGCCATCAAGGGCAGTTCGCCGGCCGGCCAGTGGCTGCTGGCGCACGGGGTGCAGAAGGCCGACTTCAACAGCTACGGCGCGCGCCGCGGCAACCACGAGGTGATGATGCGCGGCACCTTTGCCAATGTGCGCATCAAGAACCTGATGATTCCGGCCGGCGCCGACGGCTCGCGCGAGGAGGGCGGCGTTACGCTGTTCCAGCCGGACGGCGAGAAGATGGCCATCTACGACGCGGCGATGAAGTACATGGACCAGGGCACGCCCACGGTGGTTTTTGCGGGCGAGGAGTACGGCACCGGCTCCTCGCGCGACTGGGCCGCCAAGGGCACGCAGCTGCTGGGCATCAAGGCGGTGGTGGCGCGCAGTTTCGAGCGCATCCACCGCAGCAACCTGGTCGGCATGGGGGTGTTGCCGCTGCAGTTTCTGCCCGGCGATTCGTGGCAGACCCTGCGCCTGAACGGCCGGGAAGTGATTGACGTGTTGCCCGATCCCGAGCTCAAGCCGCAAAGCCGGGCCCGGCTGGTGGTCACGCGCGAAGACGGATCGCGCGAGGAACTCGAAGTCATCCTGCGCATCGACACGCCGATCGAGGTCGACTACTACCGGCACGGCGGCATCCTGCCTTTTGTGCTGCGGCAACTGCTGGCTGCATGAGTGCCGGGGGCAGATTCCCGGTGATTGCCTCGCCCCTGCGTGCCGAGGTGCCCGGGCAGCGGCTGGCGTGATGCTCCGGCAGGCCCTGATTGCCGGCGGCGGCATAGGCGGACTGGCGGCGGCGCTCGCGGTGTCGCGCGCCGGCTGGGACGTGCGCCTGTACGAGCGCGCCCCGGAGTTCAGCGAGGTGGGTGCCGGCATCCAGCTCGGCCCGAATGTCGTCAAGGTGTTGCATGGCTGGGGCCTGGCCGATGCGCTGGCCGGCGTGGCGGCTTTTCCTGAACGCCTGGAAGTGCGCAGCGCGCTGACCGGCGAAACCCTGGGTGTGCTGCGGCTCGGTTCCGTGATGGCGCAGCGCTACGGCGCGCCCTACGCCACGGTGCACCGCGCCGACCTGCACGGCCTGTTGCTGGACGCGGTGCAGCAGGCCGGTGTGACGCTCAAGCTCAACCGGACCTTGAACCGGTTCACGCAGAACCTGGAAGCCGTGACCGTGCAAAGCGGAGACGACCCGCCCGTGGAGGGTGAGGTGCTGGTCGGCGCCGACGGTTTGTGGAGCCCGGTGCGCCAGTGGCTGCTGGGCGACGGACCGCCGCGTGTCACCGGCCATGTGGCCTACCGCGCGCTGCTGCCGCAGGCCGAGCTACCCGAAACCCTGCGCTCCAACCAGGTCACGGCCTGGCTGGGACCGAAGCTGCATGTGGTGCAGTACCCGGTGTGCGGCGGCAAGTCGCTCAACGTGGTCGGCATTGTTGAGGGTCATGCCGGAGGCGACCTGGACAACTGGGACCAGGGCACCGACGGCGCCGGCCTGCACGCTGCGCTGGCCGGCAGCTGCGCGCCGCTGCAAGACCTGGTGGGGGCCATTCCCGCCTGGCGGCTCTGGGCGCTGTGCGACCGCCCGCCCATGCAGGGTGCGTACCAGCACGCGCTGGGCCGCGTCGCCCTGCTTGGCGACGCGGCGCACCCCATGCGCCCCTACCTGGCCCAAGGCGCGGGCATGGCCATCGAAGACGCCGCCGAACTCGGGCGCGTGTTGGCGCAGGCGCTGGACCCGGCTTTCGACGTGCCGACGCTGCTGGGCCGCTACGCGCTGAACCGCTGGCAACGCAATGCCCGGGTGCAGGCACGCGCCATCCGCAATGGGCAGATTTTTCATGCGAGCGGGGTGGTGCGGCTGGGGCGGGATGCGTCGATGAAGCTGCTGGGCGAGCGCCTGCTGGATCTGCCCTGGTTGTATGGCAGGCCTTGAAATGCTACTGAATTTGTAGCTGCTTGTGCAGTCTGTACTTGGGCTGCAGGCCTATTTGATAGGCGGATTCAAGTACAAAGCGCAACAGAAGGCAGTGTAATCGGCTGCATCTTCAAGCCATAGAAGACCTCGTGCGGGGTGAGGTAACCCAGGCACTTGCGGGGTCTGTGGTTGAGCCGGTACACCGCATCATCGACCTCATGCTGGCGC
>NZ_NBZV01000037.1 GCF_002379095.1 Polaromonas sp. AER18D-145 | reverse complement strand
CCTCTCCTCCTTCCCGCCGCCACGCCGCCCCATCCGCGAACTGCCCGACGAACTCGTCAGCCAGATTGCGGCCGGCGAGGTGGTGGAACGCCCGGCGTCGGTGGTGCGCGAACTGGTCGACAACGCGCTGGACGCCGGCGCGCGGCAGGTCACGGTGCGGCTGCTGGCCGGCGGCGTGCGGCTGATTTCGGTCGAGGACGACGGCCTGGGCATCCCGCGCGAGGAGCTGGCGATTGCGCTGCGCCGCCACGCCACCAGCAAGATCGCCTCGCTGCAGGACCTCGAATCCGTGGGCACCATGGGTTTTCGCGGCGAGGCGCTGGCCGCCATCAATTCGATTGCCGACATGAGCCTGCTGTCGCGCAGTTCCGAGGCCTCGGCCAGCGGCGACGCGGCGCACGCCTGGCAGCTCGACGGCCGCTCCGGCGAACTGACACCGGCCGCGCGCGCGCGCGGCACGACGGTGGAGGTGCGCGAGCTGTTTTATGCCACGCCGGCGCGCCGCAAGTTCCTGAAAACCGACGCCACCGAGTTGGCGCACTGCATTGAAGCCGTGCGCCGCCACGCGCTGGTGCGGCCCGATGTGGGCTTTGCGATCTGGCACGAGGGCAAACTCGTCGAACAGTGGCGCGCCTGCAGCGGCGAGACCGCCCACGACCAGCGCCTGGCCGATGTGCTGGGCAGCGAACTGCTGGACCAGAGCGTGGCGGTGGACTACAGCGCGGGCGCACTGCGCGTGACCGGCCGCGCCGGCATTCCGGACGCGGCACGTTCGCGGGCCGACCAGCAGTTTGCCTACGTCAACGGCCGTTATGTGCGAGACAAGGTGATGACCCACGCCGCACGCAGCGCCTACGAGGACGTGCTGCACGGCCACCGCCAGCCGGTCTACGCACTCTACGTCACCATGGACCCGACGCGGGTGGACGTCAATGTGCACCCGACCAAGATCGAGGTGCGTTTTCGTGACAGCCGCGAAGTGCACCAGGCGGTGCGGCACGCGGTCGAGAACGCCCTGGCGGCGCCGCGGGCGGCTGCGGCGGCCTTGGCCGCGGCCAGCGGCACGCCCGCACCAAACTTTGAATCAAATCAGCCTCCAGCCCTTTCCCCCTGGGCGCAGCCAGCTATCAATTTTGGAGCGAACCAGACTTACCGGCAGGATCCGCGTGTCTCCGACTTTGAGGCGATGTGGCCCGTCAGGCCGCAAGACACGCCGGGTGGCATGGCCACGGAGGCGCACGCTGCGTCACCGGACAGCCCTTCGACAGGCTCAGGGCAAACGGAAAACACCGACCTGCCGCCCGGCGACTGGCCGCTGGGCCGCGCCGTCGCCCAGCTGCAGGGCATCTACATCCTGGCTGAAAACATCCAGGGCCTGGTGATTGTGGACATGCACGCCGCCCACGAGCGCATCGTCTATGAGCGGCTGAAAAGCCAGCTCGACAGCGCCAGCATTGCCAGCCAGCCCTTGCTGATTCCGGCCACTTTTGCCGCCACGCCGCAGGAAGTCGCCGCCGCCGAGGCGCATACCGACACCCTGAAAGCCCTGGGCCTGGAAATCACGCCCTTTTCGCCGCGCACCCTGGCGGTACGTGCGGTGCCAACCAGCCTGGCCCAGGGCGATGCGGTGGAGCTGGCGCGCAGCGTGCTGGCCGAGCTGGCGCAGCACGACGCCAGCACGGTGATCCAGCGCGCACAAAACGAGTTGCTCTCGACCATGGCCTGCCACGGCGCGGTGCGCGCCAACCGCAAACTCACCATCGACGAAATGAACGGCCTGCTGCGCCAGATGGAAGCGACCGACCGTTCCGACCAGTGCAACCACGGCCGCCCGACCTGGCGCCAGCTCACGATCAGGGAGCTGGACAGTCTCTTTCTTCGCGGGCGCTGAGCTCGGCCTGAACGAGCAGCTGCGACAGTTGGCGGGCGACGTTTTGTCCGGCCAGCCGCAGCGCGCCCGTGCGACATGCCGGCGCCGCGCAGACCATCAGCACGCACGGCACTGCCAGCCGTGTCAGGTACCAGACCGAGGGCGCGGCCCAGATCAGAAGCTCGGAACACTGCGTCGAAACCATGAGAGACAGATTCTGGTCCACACGCTCGGCCAGATCGGCAGCGCTGGCCGCCGACGCTTCGTCTTGAAGGCATCCGCTCGCAGCCAGCAGCAGCCCCTCGCGGGTGGCCAGAACGGCCCCCTGAACCTGCGGGCAGTCCTCATTCAGGCGAGCCCATGCCGCGAGGAATTCATCCGACGCCATCAGGCGAGCCCGGGTTCAAGCCCCAGGGGGCCACAGGCCCGCAACAGCCGGCGCGCCACGCCGACCCAGGCGGGATCACGCTGATCGACACCTGCGTCGGCGCAGAGCACCACGCGCTCGCGCGCAAAAAACCAGGTCAGCACTGATGCGGTGTTTGCCTGCCCGCTCTCAGGAGCAAGCCTGCCGGCCATCTGCTCAGCTTCTTCATCAGACCATCCAATGGCCGCCAGGCAAAGTCCGTCGTTGCTGGCCAGCAATGCGCGCTGGCCGTTGCCGGCCAGCGTCTGCAGATCGTCGTCCAGGCCGGCCAGCGCGTAGCCACCAGATTCATCTCGCTGAGGGGCATCCAGGCCAACCTGAATCCCCTGTGAGCGATTCAGGGCAAAAAGCACCCTGGCCAGTTGTGCCATGGGCCAGGACAGGCTGGCGCTCATGGCGCGCAAATTGACCGGACGCCGGCCATCCATGGACAGCAGGCATTCGATCACCGCGCGCTCCGGCCCTGCGTCAGGCTGCGCCAGCCAATGCAGCACACCTGTCGCTGTGACCTTGATGAAGCGAAGCGTTTCAGGCGGCTGCATCACATGCGCCGTCGCTGCTGACAAGCACCTGCGGTTCGCCTGAAACGCAGTCTGGGCAACTGATATGGCCCAGACGCACATGGTATTTCACCAGGGTGCCGGCGTCGATCGCGGCCCCGCAGTGGTCGCACAAGGTGCCGGCCGAAAGTGTTTCATGGGCGTAGCCGTCAAGCGGCAGGTCCACCCCATTCACATGGCGCGGCCACGCCGCGGACTTGACGATATCGCGCCGGTAATGCAGCTCCAGGCGTGTCCAGCGCGCGATCTGCAGCGCAGTCAGGCCATGCTTTTCCAGGGTGCGGACCATGAGCGCCTGCCGGTAGTCGAAAAGCTCATTCGAAATCACCATCCAGTGGTGGGAGTTGCGCGGCCGGTCGCCGAAATAGACTCGCTCACCTGTCATCAGCTGCTTGAGAAAGGAATATTGTTTGTCTATGGAGCGGTCCTTGGTCGCCTTGTGAAAAAACGGGACCAGCAGCGGATCCTCGTAAACCTGGTCGTAAAAATCCTCGAGCACGGCCCTGACGGTGGCACCGCCCTCGAGCTCTGTCCAGAGCGCCGGGTCAGGCGCTGGCGCTGGCGATTCCACCGGCACATCGGCCTTTCCCGCGAGACCATCGCCCGCGCCGCCGACCGGGCCGCGCACTTCGAACTCCTGGCCAAAGGCGTCGGCTGCATCCAGCCAGGACGGGAAGGTGCCGCCCGGCGGGCAATGCATGAGCGCATCGACCGTGTGCGTCTCGGGACAGGTCGCCGTGACCTCGATCAAAGGGGCGGGCTCCGCGTCGGTCACCAGCAGCAGGCGCTGACCCGGCTGGCAGGTCAGCAGCCGGGTGGTTTCGAATTGCATGAATCGGAAGGATGCGTCGGTCCCCGCAGATGTCAGCAGTTGGCACGAGGTCACCATGTCGGACTGACTGGGACGTGTCAGTGTCATGGGACTCGTTGGCTGGCACTGACATGCCAGCAGATAGCCCAGGCTGCGCAGTGAGGGGCTGAGCCCGCGCTGCGCCTGCTCGGGCACCACACCCTCGGTGCAGCGCAGCAGACAGGTGTGACAGCTGCCGGCACGGCAGGAAAACGGCAGCTCGATCGCGCTGCGCTGACAGGCATCGAGAAGATTTTCGTTCACGCGCAGCGTCAACTCGACGCCGTCGATATGGACAGGAACAGCTTCAGTCATGCCGCCATTCCGCCCAGTTGCAGGCTGGCCAGCGCACTGGCCGTCGTCCGGGTGTCCAGAATCAGTTTTCCAAGGCTCCTGGTGGGATCGGCCGCGACCGCGAGCACCCCACTGGCCCCGGCCCGCGTGAGCAGCACGGGCCCGTGCTCCCCATCCAGAATGATCTGGCGCAACACGCCGCGCTCCACCTCCTTGGCGGCGCGGGTGGACAGCGCCAGCAGCGACGCGCACATGGCGCCGAAACGATCGACGTCAACACCATCGGCAAGCACGGCCGCAACCACCAGTCCGTCGTAACTCACCAGTGCGCAGGAACTGACACAGTCGGAAGCTGCGCGCAGGGTCCGCAACTGCCCACGGGCCTTGTGCGCGAACTGTTCCGCGGGGGATTTATTGGCATCCATCGTCATGACTTGGGGTCCTCGAACTGCGCCGCAGTTTTGCGGCGCGGGTGTCTCGGTCAGGTCCGCAGGCTGCGGCCCGAATTAAAAGGAAGCTTCGAGTTCAACCATGATGGAGCGGGCCTTGGTGAGCACCATGCCCAGGTTGGCACCCTTGCGGCAGACGAAAGTCGCCACTTGTTCCTGCTTCTTGCCGCGCAGGAAGACGTGGATCAGGTTGTCGCTGTTGACAATGATTTCCTGAAAGTAGTGCTGGCCGTTCTCCGGCACGCCACGGGCAGACCTGAACAGTTTCTCAATCGCCTGCACGTTCGGCCCCTGAAACAGGTCGGCGGTCGCGGCTGCGAGCAGTTCGATGACCTGGCTGGGATGGGAGTCGACCGACTTGATGCCCAACAGCATGCCGGACGAAAGATCAATATACCCGGCGGCCACACATTCGGGCACGGTCGTCACGGCCTTCTGAAGCGCATTATCTAAGCTCATTACAAATTTTCCTTGTGAGTGGTTTGACGTTTAACAGTTGATGGCGAGCCCGGCGACGTCTCGCGCCGGGCTCGGGTCGCCGACGGAATCCAGCTCGGAATCCGCGTTTGCAACGACCAGTGCAAACTTCTCCAGAAATTCAACCTGCGCGCTGGACTGAACCCAGCCCGCGTGAATGCGGCGCACATCCTCCAGCGCCTTCGGTGCATCAATGCGTCCGGCGGCGCGCCACAACCAGTAGGCGGCGAGCACGGTCCCGGTGCGCCCCAGTCCGGCACGGCAGTGCACGGCGACCACCTCGCCCCGCGTGATGCAGGCGTCGATCTGCCGGCACAGGTCAAGGCCTTGTGACAGCGTAGGTGGCGCCATGTCCGGCATCGGACTGAAAGTGCAGGCGATGCCATACCCGCCCGCAAGCGCGGCGTCGAAGGGCGTCTCGGTGAGCGTGATGAGGCGCGTGACGCCCACAGAGCGCAAGGCCTCGAGGTCATAACGAACGTCCTGCACCACACCGGGCCAGGGCGTCCCCGCGAGATGGCCAGGCAGGAGCCAGAGAAAGCCACGCGGGCCATAGGCCGCGCTGCGGGGGTGTAGCGCTGGCGGCACTTCGGTGAAGGCCGGCTCGACCGGAGCAGGCTCGGCCTGAGCCATCAGCGCCGCGCCATCAAACTCGGGGCAGGATCCTGTGCGCAAAAACGCCTTGGCGCACTCGCTGCGCGGTGCAGAGAAGAAGCCCTCACCTGGCGCAGCCTCTTCGACCACGCCGTTGGCCAGCAGCACGACTTGCCCGGCCAGCCGCTTGGCTTGCTGCAGGTGGTGCAGCACGACAAGAACGGCGCGTTCGGTGGACAGCTGCTCGAGCAGCCCGAGCACCGACTCGGCGGCATCCGCATCGAGTTCGGTGGTCGGTTCATCGACCATCAAAAGCGCGGGATCGGCCATCAGCATGCGCAGCAGGGAAACCACGCGCTGCTCGCCGGGACTGCGCTCTATCACCTTCTGGGACAAGGCGTCGAGCAAGCGGTTCTGGCCATAGCGGGTGAGCATCTCTGCCACCATCTCCACCTGCATCGAGCGGGTCAGTGATGAACGGCCGGGAAGTTCACACACGAGGTTTTCGAGAACATTCGACACCAGCAGCCTGGAACGCTGCATCATCAGGGCCGGGTGATGGTCCGCCGTGCAGGGCCGCGCCTTGTAGTGCGCCGTGCCCCAGGTACGCAGCGCGGGGTTGGGGTGGTTGCAGGCCGCCAGGGTGCGCAGCAGTGTGGACTTCCCGGTTCCCGAAGGCCCGAGCAACACCGTGCAGCCCCGCACCGGCATCGAAAAACTGACAGAGCGCAGAACCACGCGGTCACCAAACGCCACACCATAGTCCACCAGTTCGAGAATGCCGGGATCAAGCATGCAGCCCCCTGCCAGCCGATGACCGCGCGGGGAAGCGCTCATTCATGTCCAGCATGGAGGTCAGTGCCAAGAGCAGCGTTTTCACGTCGTGCAGGTTGCGGGCATCGGTCTCCAGCACGGGGACGGCTTGTCGGCGAGTGATCGAAGCAGGCTCCCCCAGAAAATCGCGATAGACATCGAGATTGGCTGGTCCGCCCATGTCTGTGTGGGTCACGCCGATGACCACAGGAAGAACCCGGCCCTCCATGCGCCGGGTCAGTTGCTCCATGTAATGCGCGAGATCGCCCACGGGATTCGGGCGGCTGTGATCGATGAACAAAACCACTCCCCTGGACTGCTCCAGAAGAATGTCCCACATGAAGTCGAAGCGGTCCTGCCCGGGTGCCCCATAAAGCCGCACCTTGTCATGCGCGCCCAGCAGCATCACACCCATGTCCATGGCCACTGTGGTGTTTTGCTTGAGCAGCGCGGTCTCGTCAGTCGCATCAGCCTCGGTATCGACGACGTCGATGTCGCTGATGGTCCGTATGGCCTGCGTCTTGCCCGCGCCTACCGGCCCCACAAAAAGGATTGCCCATTCCATGCCAATGCCTTTCAATGGCCGACCAGCCGGCGCCATAACTTGCCGACCAGCGTGCCGGCAGGCTGGGCCATGTACCCACCCTGCGAATCCCCGGTGTACAGCGAGTCTTCTCCGGCGTCTGGAGATGCCACAGGCTGTAGACCCAGCGCCGTCCTGGACACCTTGATATGACCAAAGCCTTGCAGAACTTCCAGCAAGGCGCGAACCTGTATTGCATCGGCATCGAGCACCCGCGGGATCAGGAATCCAACCGCAGGCTTGCGCCACAACAGCGCGCAAATCTGCGTCACTGGCGCCACCAGCTCAAGCGGCAGCCTGGTGAGGTTGGGCCAGGACCGAAGCCGGATCAGGTCATTGACTTCCACCTCGGACTGTTGATTCTGTAACGCGCAGTGGTAGGCCGCACGCCACTGCAATTCCATCAGCGGCAAGGCGCCGCTTGGCGGCTGGCCCCAGGCTACCGACTTGATCGTGATCTGTTCGGGATGGGACTGGTAGGCCGCATCCCAGTTCTGGATGTCCGTCACATAGCAGCGCTGCTCCGGATAGACCGAAACGCTGCCGCAGCCATCAATCTGAAACAGGCTGGGGACGGCGTGATTCGCTGCCTGGTGAAGCGCATTGCTTAAAGGCGATCGTGTTGTCATAACCATGTTTCCAATTTCTACGAAGCACCTGCGTCCGCAACGAGATACAGATTCCTCTGCACTGATTCAAAAAAAGCTTTTTGATTTATCTCAATTCATAGCTAATTGGTTTTCAAGCACATGGTAATTTGACACCTAAAGCTTTACTTTTCGGAGCTCATCGACTGTGGCCCGGTGGAGAAAAGAACGCCACTGTGAGCAATCAAGCGTTTCCTGCGAAGCATCAAGCTGATCACTGACCCGCGTTGTATCCGGCACGCAACGCGATCAGCGTCAACGTCAGCGCGCGTGCGGCAAAAAAACTTTCAAACTGTCGGATTGGTCACATTTGAAACAGCATCATCCAAACACGAAGGTAAATTGATGTAAAAATAATTACAAATACACGCCATCGGGGTCGGCTACTTAGCTATTTAGATTGCGGAAAAAGGCCCCATGAGTAGCTCCCCCCCCAAAAAAAGCCCGACCAGACAGCCCGACCGCACCAACTGCATGGCCTGCGCGACCCGATCGAACTGCATCGTGGGAATACTGGTGCCCGAAAACCTTGCCATTGCTTCATCCCTGGTTAGCGAGAGCACATTCCGCAGTGGAGATGAAATTTCCCCGGAAGGAGAAATGGCCTCCAGTGTGAAAATCATCAAGGTGGGTACCGTGTTTGGTTACCGTATCGGCAAGGATGGCCGCCGTCGCCCTATCGGCATCGCTGGCCGCGGAACGGCATTTGGAATGTACGGCTGCTTTGGACGGCACAACCAGGTATCCGGGGTGGCGGTATCGGCGGGCCGCTACTGTGAACTTTCCATTCGGCATCTGGAAGAGAAAACCCAGTGGGCTGACGCGTTTCGCGAGCATTTGATCAACGACTGCATACGCTCCTTCGGGCTGGCAGCCGATTGGTCGGCCGCCATGCGCCTGCGCACGCTGGTCAAGCAGCTCGCCTACACCCTGCTTCTCCTGAGCGACGTTCAGGGCAATCCCGTCGTCCAGTTACCCACGCACACCGCCTTGGCCGAACTCCTGGGCACGACGCGCGAATCCATCGTGCGCGGATTGATTGTGCTGGAGGGCGAGCGCTGCATAGCCAAGCTGGAACGAAAGAAGTGCCACGTGTATGGCGACCGCCTGCTGCAATGGCTGGACAGCGCCTTGCTTGTGCAACCGCCCAACCGCGAGATAAATGAAATCAAGTCGCTTAAAGCCAGGTAGCTGGGCAAACGGCCGCACCTGACACAAAGCAGCCTCAGCGGCGACGTGCGGCTACGGCCGTGTCCGGAAAGTCGCTGAACACGCCGTCCACGCCCATCTCGAAAAACTTCCGGTACTCCGCGGCCGCATCGCCGCGGTAGTCGGACACCAGGCGTTTGGCCTCGCTGCGGAAGGTGAACGGGTGCACGAACAGGCCGGCAGCATGTGCGTCCCGGACCACCGGCGTGGGCGGCAGCAGCACGCGGTCGCGCTCGTCGATCACGCCGTCGCCATTGAGGTCGTCGGGCTTGCCGTCGCCATTGGCGTCCACCTGCCGCGCCGGCAACAGGTAGGCCTTCCAGGGGCCGATGCCGTCGGCGTAGCTGCGGATGTCCCTCAGCCCTGCGGGCGTCAGCAGGTCGGCAAAGGTCCGGCTGTCCCGGGCAAGGGCAAAGTCGTAAGGCTTGTCGAACGGCGGCTTGAGCGTGACCTGGCCCTGGGCATCCACACCATCGCCGTCGATCAGCTGCACCAGGCGCAGCGCGGTCTTGCTGCGCAGGTACTTGAGGTTGGCCACTTCAAACGACTGCACGATGACCGGCGAGTCCTTGGCGGTGTAGCCGTACTCGGCCA
Organism: Polaromonas sp. AER18D-145; assembly: GCF_002379095.1. Classification (GTDB taxonomy): domain Bacteria; phylum Pseudomonadota; class Gammaproteobacteria; order Burkholderiales; family Burkholderiaceae_C; genus Polaromonas. Next base: position 37,303 of record NZ_NBZV01000037.1, on the reverse strand, counting down.
GCAGCGCGAGCAAGCGGTCTTCCAGCGCCAACCCGGCGTTCACGTGGTAAGTCGGGTGTTTGGTCTCGGGGTAGACGCCGACCGTGCGGCCGGCGCGTGCGCCCTCGCTGCGCGCCAGCGCCAGCACCTCGCGCAGGGTCGGGATCGTGTACTTCCCGTTGTGCGATTGATCGCGCTCCGCCATGGGCTGTCTGGCGCGCAGGGTCTTGATCTCGGCCAGCGTCAGGTCGGTGGTGAACCAGCCGGTTTCCGCCACCCCATCGACCTGCCGGGTGGTCTTGCGACCGGCAAACTCGGGCCGCGTCGACACGTCGGTGGTGGCCGTGATGTTGGGCTCGTGCCGCACCACGAGTTCGCCGTCCTTGGTCGCCACCACATCGGGCTCGATGAAGTCGGCGCCCAACTCGATGGCGCGCTTGTACGATTCCAGCGTGTGTTCCGGCAGATAGCCGCTGGCGCCGCGGTGGCCGATGACCAGCGGCGCCTTGCCGTCCAGGGTCGGATAACGGCCCGGTGCAGCGGTCGTACCGCCGGCACAGGCGGCCAGGCCCAGGAGGCCGACAGCGGCCAGACCGGCCGCCAGGATGCGCAATGAATACATGGGTGGTCTCCGTGAATGAAGGTCCCACTATGGTGCATGCAAGTGACGGTTTGATGAAGCGCTGTTGCAGGGGCTTACCCCGCAGTTGCTGGCGGCTTTGCCGCAGCTTCACACCACAGACATGGCAGGAAACCTGCTTGCCGGGGAAAATTCCTGACAACGCGAACTTTTTGCCTCTCTGGCCACTCAGTCATGCTTATGAAACGCTGGACCCTGCTCGCCGCCACCGCCCTGTCCCTTGGCATTGCCGTTCTCGCCGGTTGCAGCACGCTCGACGAGCGGCAGCGGGCCTGGATCTTCCAGCCCAGCGACCGCAGCTGGAGCGGTGGCCTGGCCGCGGCCGAAGGCATGGACGACGTCTGGATCGGCTTCAAGGCCAAAGCCACCGGTGACGAGCGGGCCACCCTGCACGGGCTGTGGCTGCCTTCCGGCCAGCCTGGCGGCCCCATTCTTCTGTACCTGCACGGCGCGCGTTACAACGTGACCGGGTCGGCCCCGCGCATGCGCCGCATGCAGGAACTGGGCTTTTCGGTGCTGGGCGTGGACTACCGCGGCTTCGGCAAAAGCAGCGCGGCCCTGCCCTCGGAAGAATCCGCCTACGAGGATGCCCGCGCCGCCTGGGACTGGCTCGCCAGAACATACCCGGACCGGCCCCGTTATGTCTTTGGCCACTCGCTGGGCGGCCCGATCGCCATCCACCTCGCCACCGAGGTCAACGACGAAAGCGGCACGATTGTCGAAGGCACCTTCACCTCGATTGCCGACGTGGTCAGCACCACCAAATGGGGGTGGATGCCGGTGTCGCTGCTGATCACCCAGCGCTTCGAGGCCGCCCGCAAGGTCGGCAAGATCGGCTCGCCGCTGCTGGTGGTGCACGGCGGTGAAGACCGGCTGATCGCCCCCGACCTCGGGCGCAAGCTGTTCGAGGCCGCCGCGCAACCCAAGCTGTTCATGCTGGTCGAGGGCGGCTCGCACCACAACACCAACTCCGTCGGCCAGGCGCAGTACCGCCAGGCGCTGGCGCAGCTGTTCAGCCTGAAATAGGCCGGCGCCGGCACGCTCCCCACCCCACGCGGCCACCCGGCGTGCGGCTATCTGATACGCTCAGATCAATGTCCGCTACACCCCCTGCTCCTGCCTCCGTTGCCCCTGCGGTGGCCGCCGAATCGCCAGCCATGTCGCCCGCGCTGATTGTGCTGGTGCTGTCCCTGCTGCTGGGCATCCAGCCCATCACCACCGACCTTTATTTGCCGGCGCTGCCGGCGCTGACCGAGGGTTTTGCCGCACCCATGGCGCAGGCCCAGCTCACGCTCACCGGGCTGCTGCTGGCGTTCGGCGTGTCGCAGCTTTTCTGGGGTCCGCTGTCGGACCGGTTCGGGCGCCGGCCCATCCTGCTGTGGGGCCTGGGCGCTTACGTGCTGGCGGCCATAGGCGCCGCGCTCGCGCCGTCGATGGCGCTGCTGATCACCTGGCGCATCGTGCAGGGCGCGGCCATGGGTGCGGCCGTCATGTGCGCGCGCGCCATCGTGCGCGACCTCTACATGCCGCTGGCCGGTGCACGCGCCATGTCCCGGGGCCTGAGCGGACTCGGCGTGATCGCCTGCCTGAGCGCGCCGCTGGGCGGCCTGCTGTCCGACGTTTTCAACTGGCGCGTGGCGCTGCTGGCACTGGCCGTGTTCGGCGCGGCGGCGCTCGCCATGATTGCCCTGCGTTTCGAGGAAAGCATCGTCCGCAAGAACCCGCGCGCACTGGAGCCGGCCACGCTGGTGCGCACCTGGTGGGCGATTGTGCGCAACCCGACCTTTGTTGCCTTCTCGGCGCTGTCCACGGCTTCCTACGGCGGGCTGTTCACCTTTCTCGCGGCCTCGTCCTTTGTTTTCATCAAGGTGCTGGGCCTGTCCAAAACACAGTACGGCCTGGTGATGTTTTCGATGTCCTTCGTTTATGTGCTGGGCACCTTCTGGTGCCGCCGGCTGCTGCCGCGCTTCGGCGTGCGCCGTTCGGTGGCCATGGCCGGCGGGCTCACCCTCAGCGGCGGCCTGCTGATCAGCGCGCTGGCCTGGGCCGGTGTCCACAACGTCTGGGCCCTGCTGCTGCCTTACTACCTCTTCATCTTTGCGCACGGCGTACACCAGCCCTGCAGCCAGAGCGGCGCCGTCGGGCCGTTTCCGGGCGCGGCGGGCGCGGCCTCGGCGCTCAACGGCTTTCTGATGATGCTGGCGGCCTTTGCCATGGGCGGCTGGCTCGGCAGCCACCTGGACGGCACGGTGTATCCGCTGGCCTACGGCGTGTTGTTCTGGAGCGTCTGCATCGCACTGATTTCCTGGACGCTGGTACAGCGCCATGGCGAGCCGGCCCATGTGGCCCCTGCAAAACCTTGACCCCATGACGGACGAACGCCGCGCCGGGCCGCCCCAAGCAAGTTCCGCCCCCTCGGGGGGCAGCGCATTACACGCAGTGAAAAGCGTGGGGGCACGCTATGTTGGACTGGCGGGGCCCACGGCGTCGGGGAAAACCGCTGCGGCCTTCGCCATTGCCGAGCGCCACCCGGTGGAAATCATCAGCGTCGATTCGGCGCTGGTCTACCGCGGCATGGACATCGGCACGGCCAAGCCGACGCCGGCCGAACTCGCCGCCGTGCCGCACCACCTGATCAACATCCGCGACCCGTTGCAGGCCTACAGCGCGGCCGAGTTCGTCGCCGATGCCACGCGCCTGATCGACGACATCACGGCGCGTGGCAAGCTGCCGCTGCTGGTGGGCGGCACCATGCTGTATTTCAAGGCCTTGTTCGACGGGCTCGACGACATGCCCAAGGCCGATCCGGCGATTCGCGCCGCCCTGCTGGCCGAGGCTGGCGAAAAAGGCTGGCCCGCGCTGCACGCGGAGCTGGCCGCGGTGGATGCCGTGACAGCCGCGCGGCTGGCACCCAACGACTCGCAGCGCATCTCCCGCGCGCTCGAGGTGTTCCGCCTGACGGGGCTGCCGCTGTCGTCTTTCCATAAAAAGATTGCTATCGAAAAAGTAGCTGTCGGCGCAAGCTCTATAAGGGCTGGAACCCTTATTTCCCTTGAACCGCAAGACCGCGCCTGGCTGCACGAACGTATCGCCCAGCGCTTTGAAACCATGCTCGCGGCCGGTTTCCTGGACGAGGTGCGGGCCCTGCGGGCGCGCGGCGACCTGCACCCCGACCTGCCGTCCATGCGCTGCGTCGGTTACCGCCAGGCCTGGGAGGCCATGGACGGCGCCTTTCCCATGGGCGAACTGCGCGAGCGGGGCATTGCCGCCACGCGCCAGCTCGCCAAGCGCCAGATCACCTGGCTGCGCTCCATGCCCCAGCGGCAGGTGGTCGCCTGTGACGCAGCAGACGCGGTGCAGCAGGTGCAGCATCTGGTGAGCCAAGCCTTATGAGCCTCATCGTCGACAAGCTCAGCAAACACTACGGCGACGTCGTGGTGTTCAACAACGTCTCGCTGCAGGTCGCACCCGGCGAGTTTGTCGCCATCGTCGGCGAGTCGGGTGTCGGCAAATCGACGCTGCTCAACTGCATGGCCGGGCTGGACAGCTGGGATGCGGGTTCGGTGTCGCTCGATGGCGTGGACCTGGGCACGCTCGGCGACGACCAGCGCGCCCTGCTGCGCCGTGAAAAAGTCGGCTTCGTCTTCCAGGCCTTTCATGTGTTGCCGCACCTGGACGTGGCGCAAAACGTCGCCCTGCCCCTGTTGCTGCTCGGCCAGCACGACGCTGCGCGGGTGCAGGCCATGCTGGCCGCCGTCGGCCTCGCAGGCCTGGGCGAGCGCCTGCCGCAGCAGCTCTCGGGCGGACAGCTGCAGCGCGTGGCAATCGCGCGCGCCCTGATCCACCGCCCCCGCCTGCTGCTGGCCGACGAGCCGACCGGCAACCTCGACCCCACCACCGCCGCCCGGGTGATGGACGCGCTGGTGGCGCAAACCCGTGAACACGGCGCCGCGCTGGTGCTGGTCACCCACTCGGAAACCGCGGCCGCGCGCGCCGACCGCGTGCTGCACCTGAGCAGCGAAGGCATCACCGGCTGAGAGGGCGCGGCCCTGCAGACGGCAGTTTGTCAATCCCGCACCCGGCCCCACCTGCGCATGAACAACCAGATGCCCGCCCGCTGAACGCCGCGCCCCTCGAAACCCTGGAACTCTTGCCTGCCACCCCGCCACCCCGCCGCGCCAGCTGTTTGTGCTGCTGCATGGCGCCGGCGGTTCGGCCGTGGACATGCTGGACCTGGCCACCCTGCTCGGTGAGTCTTTTGCCGAGGCCGCCATCGTGATGCCGGAAGGTGTCGAGGCCATCCACCTCGGCAAGACCGAGCGCCACTGGTTTCCGACCTTCGAGCTGACCGATGCGAACCGGGCCGAACGTGTGGCCCAGGCCGTGCCGGCGCTGGCCCGCTTCATCCGCGAGCAGCAGGAGCGCTTCGGCATCCTGCAGTCCGACACGGCGCTGGCCGGCTTTTCGCAGGGCGCCACCATGGCGCTGGCGCTCAGCGACCAGCACGACGGGCTGGTCGGCCGGGTGCTGGCCTTTTCGGGACCTTACGCGGCCTGGCCCGACAAGGCACCCGGCCTCACCACCATCCACCTGCTGCATGGCCAGCTCGACACCGTGGTGCCGGCGCGGCTGGCCCAGCAGGCCTATGCCGAGCTGATGGCGCTGGGCACTGATGGAGCAGGCCGTGCACCGGCTGCAGACCTGTGTGCCGCTGCGTTTCTGGCGCTCGGCATGACCGGGGCTGACCGGGGCCGGTGAACGCCGCTGCCTGTCCCCTGCGAAGCCCTTTTTTTAAAGTCGATTTGACATTTCTCAAAGACAGGTGGCGCGCCGGACACTATATTGAAAACGTATCTTGCGGGTTTTGCTCAGCGAAGCCGGTGGGGTACGGAGCTGGGGGGGTCGAGCGATCGATCCGAGTTCCGGTGTGCTACACCGGGACGGATGAGGACGTCCCCAGACGAGTCAGCCCGACACACTGACCCGGGGTCCTCACCACAGCCGCCAGCCCCTGAAAAGGCTGGCGGGTCAGTTTCAGGGGTTGTATTGATGCCTGACTTTGCGGACAAGCTGACATTCCTGCAACGGTCCGAGGCCTACGGCGATGCCGCGCAGCGTCCACAATGCATCGAGACCCATATGTCCTGGGTGTTCCTGGTCGGCGACCGGGTCTACAAACTCAAAAAACCGGTGCGTTTTCCCTTCCTCGACTTCACCACACTGAAGGCTCGCGAGTTTTATTGCCGCGAAGAAGTCAGGCTGAATCGGCGCCTGGCCCCTGGCGTCTACCTGGGACTGATGGCACTGCAATGGCACGACGGCGTCTTCGAACTGCTGCCGGAAACGGAAGCGCGCCTGCAGACACCTGCCAACAGCCCTGGTGACACCGTCGACTGGCTGGTCTGCATGCGGCGCCTGCCCGGGGACCGAATGCTGGACCAGCTGATCACGCAAGGGCGTGTCGCGCCTGAGGATATCGACGCGCTGGTCGCCGTGCTGGCCACGTTCTACCGCAGCGCACCGGTCATGGCACTGAGCCCGGACGACTACCTGGCCCGCTTCCAATACGAACAGGCCGCCAACCGCGAGGTGCTGCTGCGCCCGCAGTTCCAACTGCCCGATGCCGCGCTGGCGATTGACCGGCTGGATCTGGCCCTGGCGCAGGGTGCCGGCCTGCTGCGCGAACGCGCGTGCGGCCAGCGCGTGCTCGACGGGCACGGCGACCTGCGCCCCGAGCACGTGTGCCTGCTCCAGCCCCCGGTGGTCATCGACTGCCTGGAGTTCAACCCGCAGCTGCGCCAGGCCGATCCCTTTGATGAACTCGCCTACCTCGGCATGGAATGCGAAGTGGCGGGCGCGCCGTGGATTGGGCAGCGCCTCGCATCAGGCTGCGCCGCCGCCCTGGGGGACGCCCCACCCCCGGCGCTGATGCACTTGTACACCGCCTACCGCGCCCTGGTGCGCGCCCGTCTGGCCATGGCGCATCTGCTCGACCCGGTGCCGCGCCTGCCCGACCAGTGGCCGCCGCGCGCTGGCCGGTACATCGCCGGCGCCATGGCCGCCCTGGACGCCCTCGCCGGGCCGGCAGGCCGCGCGCCCGTCATCGCTGCCATGCCGCATGGGTCGCGCTAATGGCCCGTGCAAACAGCGGCACGGTGGACACCACATGCAGCTTGCTGCGTACCGCGGCCGCCGGCGACAGGCGAAAGGCCGGCACGCTGTCGGTCACGACGATGCTCGCGATGCTGTCATCCCCCAGCACCTCGCCCGCCTGGCCCGTGAAGAGGCCGTGCGCCGCAAACGCCAGCACCTCGCGCGCGCCCGCATGGCGCAAGGCCACGGCCGCACGGTTCATGGTCTCGCCACTGGCAATCAGGTCATCGAGCAGCAGCACGGTGCTGCCATTCACATCACCGGCCACCAGGTTGTCGCTGCTGACCACGCCGGCGCTGCGGCGCTTGTCCACCATGGCAAAGCCGACCGGCCGCTGCAAGGCTTGCTCCAGCGACTCGCGCCACAGCTGCGCCCGCTTCACGCCGCCGGGGTCCGGTGAAGCCACGGCCAGCGGCCCTTCACCAACCAGTTGGGGCACCAGGTCGTCAAAAACCCGGTGTGCTTCCAGGTGCAGGGTGGTACAGCGAAAGGCGTTCTGGAAGGCCGCCACGTTGTGGGCCTCGAGCACGATCAGCTGCGCCGTGCCGACCGCATCGAACAACTGGGCGACATAACGCAGGGTGACCGGGTCAAACGGCTTGGTCTGCCGGTCCTTGCGGGCATAGGCCAGGTAGGGCACCACCGCCGTTACCCGCGCCGCGCCATGCTCGCGCAGGGTGGCCATGAACAGCAGCAGATGGCAGAGCTTGTCATGCGGGCTGTCCACCGGTCCGCCATGCAGGCTGTGAATCACATAGGCATCCCGGCCGCGCGGGTCCACCAGGGGCCTGAGCTTGTGCTCGCCGTCCTCGAAGCTCCGGTCTTCGTGAGGCGCCAGCGGCACGGCCAGGGCGGCCGCCAATGCGTGCGCAAAGGTGGCATCGGAGTCCAGCGAAAAAAGCAGCATAGCCCAGTTCCCTCCCCGGGTGCCGGCGCGCCACAGGCGGCCGCAGGTTGTACCGATCAAACCAGCCATTGTTGAAGAGGCCGCCCAGCCTGCGTTGACAAAGATCAAGCCGGCAGTTTTTTTACCTGGCACTGCGGACAGGGCGGCAAACAGCGCGCTGCGGATCACACCCCTTTTGCGGATGGTCAAACCCGACTTCGACGCCCAGGCGCATAAATGAAGGCCAGAGCACACCCCGCCTTCCTCTGCCACCGCCATCGACACCATGGACAACCATTGGGAACACTTCGAGCACGGCGCCGACATCGGCGTGCGCGGCATGGGTGCCAGCCAGGACCTGCTCACCCTCTGGCTCGCCGGCGACGTGATGACCGGGCGCGGCATCGACCAGATCCAGGCGCACACCGTTGCGCCGGTGCTGTACGAGAGCTGGGTGCACGACGCACGCGACTACGTGCGGCTGGCCGAAGGTGTCAGCGGGCCGGTACCGGCCCCGGTGGCGCCGGACTATATCTGGGGCGACGCCCTGGCCGAGATCGAACGGCGCCAGCCCGCGCTGCGCATCGTCAATCTGGAGACGGCGATCACCACGGCCAGCAAGCCCTGGCCCGGCAAGGGCATTCACTACCGCATGCATCCGGCCAACATCGGCTGTCTCACCGCCGCGCGCATCGACGGCTGCGTGCTGGCCAACAACCATGTGCTGGACTGGGGGCGGGCCGGACTGGCCCAGACCCTGCACACCCTGCAGCAGGCCGGCATCCACACAGCAGGCGCCGGCAGCCATCTGGAGGCCGCCTGCACACCCGCCGCCTGGCCTATTGGTGAACACGCACGCCTGCTGGTGTATGCCTGGGCGGCGCCAGACAGCGGCGTGCCGTCGGACTGGGCCGCCAAACCTGGCAGTGCCGCGGGCAGCGCCGCGGACAGCGCCGGCGTCGCCCTGCTGCCCGCGTGGGACGAGGCCAGCGCGCAGCGGGTCGCCGCACAGGTGGCGCAGCAGCGCCGGGCCGGGGACCTGGTTGTGGTCTCGCTGCATTGGGGCGGGAATTGGGGCGCCGAGGTGCCCCGGCTGCACCGCCGCTTTGCGCGGCGCCTGATCGACCTGGGCGCAGCCGATGTGATCCACGGTCACTCGTCGCACCATCCACGGCCTGTCGAGGTTTACCGCGGGCGACTCATTCTGTATGGCTGCGGCGACCTCATCAACGACTATGAAGGCATCTCGTTCGAGGAGGGTTTTGACGCCAGTGCCGTGTGCCTGTATTTTGCGCAGCTCTCACGCGCGAGTGGCGCGCTGCAGAGGTTCGACATCGTGCCCATGCAGTTGCGCCGCCTGCAGCTCAGGCATGCAGACGCCGCGGCGCGGCATCACCTGCAATCGCTGCTGGAATCCGGGGGCCGGGAATCAGGCACAGGGGTGGAACTGCAGGCCGACGGCAGTTGGCAACTCAGGTGGTGATGGGCCTATTGCCTCATCTTGCGTTCGCGTTTGCCTTCGCTGTCGACGGTGCCCATCAGCAGGCTCAGCTCCTCGGACAGGACGCCGAGCACATCGTCGAGTGTCACCACACCGATCAGTTCGTCCTGCCCGCCCACGACCGGAACGCGGCGCACCCCCTTGCGGCGCATGCCGCGCATCAGGTCGATGAGCGAGTCGTCCTCGCGCGCGGTGACCAGATCGGTGGTCATCACGCCGTCAACGGTCAAGGTCGCGGCATCGAGTCCTGGCGCGACCACGGCGGTCACGATGTCACGGTCGGTGAGCACACCCACCACGATGCGCCGGCCTTCCACCTCATCGACCACCACGAGGCAGCCGACATGGTTGTCCCGCATCAGGCGTGCCGCCCCGTCGACGGAGGTCGTCCGGAAAGCGATGGTCACACTGCGAGTGCAGATTTCTCCTGTCGTCAGACGTTCACCCATGTTTTTTCTCCCGATTGCCCAGACGTGTCACATCCTGTCAATGCCTGTCAATGCCTGTCAATGCCTGTCAATGCACATTGGCCGCTCAACCCATGCCGTGTTTGCCCAGGCTCACGCGCCTGGCCTGCAAGCCCTGGCTGCCGGCCTCTGGAAGAAACTGCACGGCGCTGCCGGTCTGCATGTGTTCAAAAGGCGTGCCGGCCACGTTGTCGCGGCTGAAGTAATACTCGTTGCCATCGGGGGTGCGGATGAAGCCGAAGCCGCCCTCACCGTCCAGGCGCACCACCTCGCCATGCAAGGGCACGGCATGCTGCTTTTCATGCCCCCTGCGCTGGCGCACCACGTCTTCGATCTGGCGCTTCATGTTGTCGAAGGCGTCCCGCAAGGCGACATACACATCCTCATCCTGGACCCGGTTCGCCACGAGTTCATGGCCGGGCAGCGTGAGGTCGATGTGCACGCTGTAAGGCCGCCCCTGGTGCTGGTGCTTTTGCGCCAGCTCGATGGCAACCCGGCAGCTCATGATGTCTGGTGCAAACGTCTCCAGTCGGTGGGCATGCTCGCGTGCACGGGTCTCCAGCGCGTTGGAAGGCGCCAGGCCGCGAAACTGGATATGAACCGGAACCTGCATTGCCGTCCCCAGTAAATAACAGATGTTTCCATTGTGGGCAGCCGCTGAAAAAGAAATTTGCGATTTATCAATGCAGGCCCACAAATCCGGCCAGTCGCCAGCGCGGCCCCTTCACGGCCGACGGACCGGCGTACGCGGTGTTTCTGGCGCTCCGGGGAAGCCAGCCCCCTGAAGGATGCTCCATGACATTGGCACGTATAGTGTCCTGATACATTGCGGCTTCATTCACACAAACCTGCACGGCGCGAAACCGGGACCAGCTCGATGCAAAACAAACCAGCCAACAGAAGGATCGTGAACACTGGGGCCCCGGCATGGGCTTCCTGCTGGCGACGCTCGGGTCCGTGGGAATCGGCAACGTCTGGCGCTTCTCCTACGTAGCGGGAGAAAACGGCGGCGGTGCGTTTCTTCTCGTCTATGTCGTGATGGTGCTTCTCGTCGGTGTGCCCTTGCTGCTGGGGGAATTCGCCCTGGGCCGCAGTACCCAGCGCGAAGGTGCGGCGGCCATGGAAATGCTGGCGCCCGACTCGCGATGGAGGCGCGTGGGGCTGTTGGGCGTGTTTGTCGCCAGCATGATCCTGGCCTACTACGCGGTGATCGCCGGCTGGGTCCTGAAATATTTCTCGCTGTACCTCGGTGGCAGCGCGCGGGAATTCGCAGTGGCAGGTTTCGCCGGCGGGTTTCGCAGCTTCATTGCGCAGCCGGTCGAACCGCTGGTCTGGCAGCTTGCCGTCATGGCGCTGACGGTTGCCGTCGTCGCCGGTGGCATTGAGCGTGGCATTGAGGCTGTCAGCAAACTCCTGATGCCGGCCCTGGGCTTGCTGCTGCTGGCACTGGCCGTCCACAGCGCCACCCTGCCCGGCTTCCAGCGCGGCCTGGCCTTTCTGTTCAGCCCCGACTGGACGGCGCTGACGCAACCCAAGGTCTATCTGGCTGCGCTCGGCCAGGCATTTTTCTCGATGGGACTGGCCATGGGGGTGATGATCACCTACGGCAGCTACCTGCCCCCCAAGCGCCGGTTGCCTGGCGCCGTGCTCACCATCGCCTTGGGCGACACGCTGTTCGCCGTCACGGCCGGGTTGATCATTTTTCCTGCCGTCTTCAGCTTCGGACTGAACCCGGCCCAGGGTCCCGCCCTCGCTTTTGTGGTGCTGCCTGAGGTTTTTTCCCAGATGCCCGGGGGGGCGTGGGTCGGAGCCGCCTTCTTCGCCCTGCTGGCCATCGCGGCCCTGACCTCGGCGGTGTCACTGCTCGAAGTGCCGGTGGCCTTCGCCATGCAACGCTTCGGCTGGTCACGCCCGCTTGCCAGCCTGGGATTCGGAAGCCTCATCTTCGCCCTGGGTATCCCCGCTTCGCTGGGGTACGGCCCCTGGGCCGGCCTGACAACGACGGGCGGTCGGGGAATTCTCGACTTGATGGACTTCATCACGGCCGACATTCTGCGGCCCCTGAACGGCCTGTTGATCGCGCTGTTCCTGGGCTGGATCTGGCCGCGTCGCGATGCGATGGCGGCCAGCGACCTGGACAACAGCCTCGCGGGCAAACTCTGGCACGTCAGTTTGCGCTACGCCGTGCCCTTGCTGGTGACCCTGGTCCTTGTCAGTGGTGTGTGGGGAGCGTGACATTTCGCGCAGGCGGCATGGCAGGTCCTGCCGCTCCATGTACTTCTGTGGTGATGAAATCTGCCGCCCGATCAACGCCGGGGTTCGTACAGATTGATGCAGGTCAAGCGTGCTGCCTGGAAATGATTCAGCATCAGCACAAGCACCGTCGCCACACGTCGTCTCACGAGGTGACAGCAGCGCTTCACCTTCCAGGAGAATTTTGACCATGACGACGATTCACAGCATTGTGGCTGCCACCGATTTTTCACCCGGCTCGGATGCAGCCGTCGAGCGCGCTGTGCAAATCGCCCTGGCGCACGGCGCACCGCTGCGCTTGCTGCATGCGTTCGAGGTGAGCGCCTGGCACAGCCTGAAGGGCGTTTTCGACGCCAAGTGCCTGACCATGGACCCGCCTGCGGATGTGCGCATGCAGCAGCGCCTGACCGCCCTGGCGGCAGCGCTGGCCGAACGGACCGGGCTTCAGGTGGAAGCCCGCTTCAACATCGGCGACCCGGACAGCGCGATCAAGGCTTATGTGGCGGCCCATGCGACCTCGCTCGTCGTGATTGCGTCACGTGCCGACCCCGCCGTGCCGGGCGTGGGCAGTACCACGTCAAAAGTCGTCCGCTCGCCGGCCTGTCCGGTGCTCGTCGTGCGTTTGACCCCGTCCCACCCCTACGGCAAGGTACTCACGGCCGTCGATTTGCGTGAAGTGTCCATGCGTGCTGCGTTTACCGCCGTCGCCCTGTTCCCGGAATCGCAGCACCACCTGCTCATGGCGATGGACCCGGCGCTGGATCACGCCCTGCGACTGGGCGACGTGACGAAGGAGCAGGCGCGGGTGCTGCGTGAGTCCATGCACACCGAAACGGTGCAGCAAATGGACCGGCTGGCACGGGAACTGACCGGGGCTGCGCAGCATCCGGTGGCGGCCGAAGTGGTCAACGCCCTGCCGGCACGGGCCCTCATCGAACAGGCGCAAATGCTTCCCGCCGACTGCGTGGCGGTGGGCCACCACGGCCAGGGTGCGCTTGAGGCGCTCTTCCTGAGCAGCACCGCCCAGCACGTGCTGCACCACACCTTGCGCGACGTGTTGGTGGTTCCCTAAGAACCTCTTCACGACCTGCAAGGGGCCACTGGCACTGTCGCGGGCAACTCAGCGCCCGGCCAGCAGGTCGGCGTACCGCGCCAGATCCACATTGCCGCCGCTCACAATCACGCCGACCCGGGCGCCCCGGATCGCCTGCGCGTCCGTGCAGGCGCCGGCAAACGCCAGGCAGCCGGTCGGCTCCACCACCATCTTCATGCGCTCTGCAAAAAAGCGCATCGCTTCCACCAGCTGCGCATCACTGACGGTGAGGATGTCGTCCACATCGCGGCGGATGATGCCGAAGGTGTACTCGCCCAGGTGCTGGGTCTGCGCGCCGTCGGCGATGGTCTGCGGCACGGGAATGTGCACGATGCGACCGGCACGCAGCGACTGCTGCGCGTCGTTGCCGGCTTCGGGCTCGACGCCGTAAACCTTGCACTGCGGCGCCAGCGCGCGGGCGGCCAGCGCCGAGCCGCTGGTCAGCCCGCCGCCGCCGGTGCACACGTACAGGCGGTCCAGCGGGCCGGTCTCTTCGATCAGTTCCTTCGCGGCCGTGCCCTGGCCGGCGATCACATCGGGGTGGTCGTAGGGCGGAATCAGTGTCATGCCGCGCTCCGCCGCCAGCCGCAGGGTCAGCGCCTCGCGGTCTTCGGTGAAGCGGTCGTACAGCACCACCTCGGCGCCGTAGCCGCGTGTGGCCGCCAGCTTGGCGGCGGGGGCGTCCTGCGGCATCACGATCAGCGCCGGCATGCCCAGCAGCCGCGCCGACAGCGCCACCGCCTGCGCATGGTTGCCCGAGGAAAACGCGATGGCGCCGGCCTTGCGTTGCGCGGCGTCAAACCGCGACAGCGCATTGAAGGCCCCGCGGAACTTGAAGGCGCCCATGCGCTGGAAGTTCTCGCACTTGAAGAAAAACTGCGCGCCCCAGCGCGCATCGGCGGTGGCCGAGCGCAGCACCGGCGTGTGGTGCGCGTGGCCTGCTATCCGCGCGGCGGCGGCAACAACATCGTCGTAGGTGGGGAGCTGCATGGCGAGGAGACTTTCATTCGAGGGTTGGTGAACAACGATAGCCTATTTAGACCTCCATCAATCATGACAGGCCACTTACGACCGTTCGCCCTGAGCTTGTCGAAGGGCCCTTCGACAAGCTCAGGGCGAACGGTGGGGTGTCATGAATGACGAAAACATCCATAGAACTTGACCGTCATCACTGCCGGCCCCTGAAAGGCACAATCCACCGCATGCTCGCCCTTCTTTCCACCTTTTCCTGGCAGGAGCTGCTGCACCACAAGTGGCGCAATGCGGCGGCCGTGGTGGCTGTCATGCTGGGTGTGGCGCTGGCGTTTTCGGTGCAGCTGATCAATGCCTCGGCGCTGGCCGAGTTTTCCCAGGCCGTGCGTTCGGTCAACGGCCAGCCCGACCTGGAGCTGCGCGCGGTGCGCGGCGGGTTTGACGAAGCGGTCTATGCGCGGGTGGCCAACCACCCGCAGGTGGCGCTGGCCAGCCCGGTGCTGGAGTTCAGCACCTACGCCGTCGCCATGAATGGGCAGCGGGTGGCCTTGCGCGTGGTCGGTGTCGATGCGCTGGTGGTCGCTTCGCTGGCGCCGGCACTGATGCCCGTGCCCTCGGCCGGGGCCGGACGGATGGCACTGCTCGCCCCCGGCGCGGTCTTCCTCAACGCGGCAGCGCGGCAAAGCCTGCCCGGCGAACGGCTCCGGCTGCAAAGCGGCCTGCAACTGCTGGACGCCCGGGTGGCCGGCAGCGTCAGCGCCGGCGGTGCCGCGCTGGCGGTGATGGACATCGGCGCCGCGCAGGAACTGTTTGGCCGGCTCGGCCAGCTCTCGCGCATCGACATCCGCCTGCAGGCCGGCGCCGACCGTGCCGCCTTCATCACCTCGCTGCAACTGCCGGCCGGCATCACGGCCACCGAGCCGGGCGATGACGCGCAGCGCGTGAGCAACCTCTCGCGCGCCTACCGCGTCAACCTGACGGTGCTGGCGCTGGTGGCGCTGTTCACCGGCGCCTTCCTGGTGTTTTCGGTGTTGTCGCTGAGCGTGGCCAAACGCGCGCAGCAGTTTGCCCTGCTCGGCGTGCTGGGCCTGACCGGCCGCGAACGCCTGCGCCTGGTGCTCTGGGAGTCGGCCCTGCTGGGCACGGTCGGCAGCGTCGCCGGCATCGCGCTGGGCACGGCGCTGGCTGCGCTGGCGCTGCGGGTGCTGGGCGGCGACCTGGGCGGCGGCTACTTTTCCGGCGTGGCCCCGGCCCTGCAGTGGAATGCAGGCGCGGCCGCGGTGTACGGCCTGCTCGGTGTGGCCGCGGCGCTGGTGGGCGGCTGGTGGCCGGCGCGCGCCGCGCAAAAGCTGCCGCCGGCGCAAACCCTCAAGGGCCTGGGTGCACCACCGGCGGGCGGCACACCTTACCGGCTCAGCCTGCTGCTGATGGCCGCAGCCGGCTTGCTGGCCTTGACGCCGCCGGTTTTTGGCATCGCGCTCGGTGCCTACCTGTCGGTCGGGCTGCTGCTGGTCGGCGGCATCAGCGCGTTGCCCTGGCTGATCGCCCTGCTGTACAACCGCATCGCCCCGCATGTGTCCCGCCGCCTGCTGCCGCTGCTGGCGGTGGAACGGGCACGCCGTGTGCGCGGTAGTGCGGCGGTGGCCGTTAGCGGCGTGGTCGCCTCGCTGAGCCTGGCCGTGGCGCTGACGGTGATGGTGGCGAGTTTTCGCGACTCGGTCACCCACTGGCTGGACGTGGTGTTGCCGGCCGACCTGTATGTGCGCACCGCCAGCACCAGCGCCGCCAGCGACACGGTGTTCTTCTCGCCGGCGTTTGTGCAGGCGCTCGCGCAGCTGCCCGGCGTGGCGCGCCTGAGCACGCTGCGCGTGACCACCCTGCTGCTGGACCCCAACCAGCCCGCTGTGGCGCTGATTGCGCGCGACCTGCAGGACCCGGCCGGCAGCCTGCCGCTGGTGGGCAGCGCGTTGCCGGTGCCGGCCGGTCACGTGGCGATTTATGTGAGTGAACCCATGGTCGACCTGTACGGCGCCCGCCCCGGTACTGTGTTCACCCGGATTTCAGGGTCTTTTGAGGCTCTGGCCCTTGATGCGCGGGCGCAAGCAGCTATGAATTCAGGAGCAAACGAGGCGACACCCAAGAAGGATCCGCGCAGCGAAGGGCCGCCCCGAGCAAGCGACGGCCCCCTCGGGGGGCATCCTTCGACCCTTCGACAGGCTCAGGACAGGCCAAGCTCAGGACGAACGGAAACACGGGGCGACAAGCGTGGGGGCGAACAGTTCTATGTGGCCGGTGTCTGGCGTGACTATGCGCGCCAGTTCGGCGCCATTGCCATGGACAGGCGCGACTTCGAAGCCCTCACCGGCGACCGGCGCGTGAACGACCTGGCCTTGTGGCGCGCGCCCGGCGCGGGTGACGCGCAGCTGCAGCAGGCCGTGCGCGCGCTGGCGCAGGCGCAGACGGGCTCGGGCGAGCTGATCGAGTTTGCGTCGAGCGGCCAGATCCGCGCCACCTCGCTGCGCATTTTTGACCGCAGCTTTGCCGTGACCTATTGGCTGCAGGCCGTGGCCATTGCGATCGGCCTGTTCGGCGTGGCGGCCAGCTTCAGCGCGCAGGTGCTGGCGCGGCGCAAAGAGTTTGGCCTGCTGGCCCACCTGGGGCTGACACGCCGGCAAATCCTCACGCTGGTCGCCGGCGAAGGCGCCGCCTGGACGCTGGCCGGCGCGCTGGCCGGGCTGGGCCTGGGGCTGGCCGTGTCGCTGGTGCTGGTGCATGTGGTCAACCCACAAAGCTTTCACTGGACCATGGACCTGGCCCTGCCCTGGGCGCGGCTGCTGGCGCTGTGTGCGGCGGTCATCCTGGCCGGCACCGTCACCGCCTGGCTGGCCGGGCGTGCAGCGGCGGGCAAGGACGCGGTGCTGGCCGTCAAGGAAGACTGGTAAACCGGCCCGCCAGCCTTTCCGGCTGGTACATCCAGCGCCCCCCGTTCGGGCTGAGCCCGTCGAAGCCTGTCCTGAGCTTGTCGAAGGGCCCTTCGACCCTTCGTCAAGCTCAGGACAGGCCAAGCTCAGGGCGAACGGTAGTGAGTGCTCTTCATGACTATGGAAGTCTCAATAGGCCTTGCGGCCGGCTGTTTGCTCCCCACCATCCAGCAGCAGCGGGCGATGTGCGCTTTCTTTTGCTTACCAACATGACGCTTTGAAGGCGGCATTGTCATCACAACGCCGCACGACCTGCCTACGATGAACACCTCACTTCAACAAGGCATTCACCATGGCGCCCACTCAATACCGCATTGAAAGCAGGAACACGCTGCGTGGCAGTTTGCTCCCGCCCACCGCCCTCAAGCAACTCTATACAGACCGCTCGCTGGCCGTGGCCGTGGCCGTCAAAAGCCTGGCCGACCCGACCTGCCAGGAGATCCGCGTGGTGCACGTCCCCAGCGGCGAAATTGTTTTCCAGACCGCACCGACGCACTAAGCCTCGTCAAACCTGACGGAACTGCGCCAGCGTCAGCAGCAGGTTGCGCGTGGCGCCGTCCAATGCTTCCGGCGGCTTGTGCACCACCGCCGTGTGGCGCGTCAATGCGGGCTTGAGCGGAACCACCTGCACCCTCTGGTGCAACTGCTCGCCGGCATGCTCCAGCGGCAGCACCGCCGCACCGTAACCCGCGGCCACCAGGCTTTTCATGGCCTCGTTGTAGTTGAGCTCGATGCGGGTGCGCGGCGTCAGGCCCGCGTTGGCAAACCATTCCATGGTCAGGTGGTACATGTGCGTGGTCGAGTCGTTGAAGATCAGCGGCCGCGCGGCCAGCCATTGCGGCGTGATGCGTTTGGGCACAGTCCATGCCTGAGGTACAAAAGCCATCATCGGGTCGCTGCGCCAGTGCGTCATGACAATGCCGGGCCGGACCGGCTGCGGCAGGGCCACCAGCCCGACGTCCAGCGTGCCCTGGCCCAGCCGCTCCATGGCCTCTGCCGAGCCCAGGATGCTGACCTCGACATCGATGTCCGGGTGGGCGCGCTCCATGGCCTTGAGCACCTCGGGCAGCAGGTAGACCAGCACGCCGGTCGAGCTGCCCAGCCGCACGCGGCCGACGCGGCCCTCGACATGGCGCTGCACGGCGTCCACCGCATCGTCCGCATCGCGCAACAGCCGCCTGGCGCGCTGCACCAGCACGGCACCGGCAGCCGTGGGCTCCACCCTTCTGCCGCCGCGCACCACCAGCGGCGCGCCCAGCCGGCTTTCCAGCTCGCTGACATGCAGGCTCACGGTAGGCTGAGCCAGATGCAGCGCACGCGCCGCCGCCGAAAAAGTGCCGAGGTCGGCAATGGCCACCAGGGTGCGGAGTTGGTCGAGGTTCAGTTCACGCATCAGTAATTCTGATAGTTTTCATCAGAAAACTCAACTTCCACAATACCACGACAAGCCGCACGATCGGGTACTTCCCCACCAGGAGTCCCGCCATGCCGCACAAGACCATCGCCCGTCCCTTCCTTGCCATCGCGCGCGGACTTGCACGACTGGCCCGGCGGATGCCGCGTGGGCCGGCGCAGCACAAGGGGCTGCGGCGCAGCCGGACCGAGCTGGAACAGATGAGCGCGCGGGAGCTGAACGACCTGGGCATAGGCCGCGGCGACATTCCCGCCCTGCTCGACAACCCGGTGGCTTGGCGCAGGGACCGGCGCTGAACCGCCGGGCGCACAAAATTCCAGTGCACAAGGCCGTCAACCGGCGCAACATGATGCGTGTATTTCCAAGCGTTTTTTCGGGAGGTGCTGCATCATGAACATCGTGTTGGCGGCCATTGCTCTGGCCCTTGTCTGTCTGCTGGTGATCTGGCTGCTGCCAAGCTGGCGCGCGCTGGGTGTGCAACTCGGCAACCTGTTTCCTGGCGCGCCGGCCCCCTGATGCCGACGTTGCGCCGGCCAAACCCGTGCAGCGGCTGCGCGCCGGCAAGCAGCCCCCCGTGCATGCGCCGACGCGCCAGCATGGCAGCAAGCGGCAACCGTGCTGCCGCACCAGACGCGGGGACGTTAGGGGCCGTCGTGCTGACCGTCAAGGACGGCCGGCAAGTCACCCCGGCGCCCCGGGTCTGTTCCGCGCCGGCCTGAAGAACCCAGTCAGTTCCCGGTCAGCGCCGTGATGATCGGGCAACGGCCATCGGCCTGTGGCGTGTCACATTGATGGATCATTTCGACAAGAGCCGATTGCATCTTCAGCAGGTCCTCCAGCTTGGCCTGCACCATGCCCAGCTTGCGCGACGCCAACTGGCGGGTTTCGGAGCAGGCCGTCGCTTTGTCGAGCTGCAGCAGCGTGGCGATTTCTTCGAGCGTGAAGCCCAGGGTCTGGGCCCGCTTGATAAAACGGATGCGCTGCACATCCCCGCTGCCGTAGGTCCGGTAGCCACTCAGCGGTCGTTGCGGTTCATGGATCAGGCCGCTGCGCTGGTAAAACCGGACCGTCTCCAGGTTCACGCCGGCCGCACTGGCCAGGCGGCCGATTGTCAATGTTTGGTCTGGGGGCTTGACTCCGTACATAAGTACAGAGTTTACATTCGACCTCATCTGAAAAATGCAATTTTTATGACCACGGACACAAACACAAAAACCGCGCTTGCCGCGGGCGGCCTCGCGGCGATTCTGGCCTCGGCGTGTTGCCTGGGTCCGCTGGTGCTGGTATCGGTCGGCCTGGGCGGCGCCTGGCTCGGCAACCTGGCCGGCCTGGAGCCCTACCGGCCCTATTTCATCGGCGCCGCCCTGCTTGCCCTGTTTTTGGCCGGCCGGCGCATTTACCGGCCCGAGGCGGACTGCAAGCCAGGGGACATCTGCGCCCTGCCCGCCGCAAGAACGGGCTACAAGGCGGTGTTTTGGGCGGTGGCCGGCCTGGTCGTTATCGCGTTTTCCTATCCCTACATCGCCCCGCTTTTTTATTGATCCCACGAACCACCGAGGCTTGACCATGCTGCCCAAAAAATTGGCCCTCCACGCCACCTTGCTGGCTCTGCCGCTGCTTGCAGCGCAGGCACAAGCGGCCATCCAGACCGTGACGCTGGACGTGCGCGGCATGACCTGCTCTACCTGTCCCCTCACCGTCAAACAAGCCCTGTCCAAAGTCAAGGGCGTGACCGGCACCCAGGTGAGTTATGAAAAACGCCAGGCCGTGGTCACTTTTGATGACACGAAAACCTCGGCGCCCGCGCTGGCCAAAGCGACCGGGAATGCCGGCTACCCGTCCACCGTCAAAACGCAGCCATGAGCGGCGTCATTCTTGAGTCACTGCTGACCTGTCCGATGTGCGGCCATGCGGCAACGGAAACCATGCCGACCGACGCGTGCCAGTTTTTTTATGAGTGCGTGGCCTGCAAGGCCTTGCTGCGGCCCAAGGCGGGCGATTGCTGCGTGTTTTGCTCTTACGGCTCGGTCAAATGCCCGCCGATACAAGAGCAGCGCGGCTGCTGCGGCTGACCGGGCCGGCCCCGAGCCCGGGGCTCAGAGGCTGAGCCTCTCAGTGCGTGATGACCACCAGCACGCTGCAGGGCGCGTGTTCGATCAGCGACTTCGACACCGAACCGCGCCACCAGCGCGCCGCCCAGCCATCCAGATGTTTGTGACCCACGACGATCAGGTCGGCGTTGATCTTTTTCGCGTACTTGGTGATTTCGTCGACGGTTTCACCCACCACCACCTCCCCTTTGGCCTGGTGGCCCGCCCCGGCCAGCTGACGCAGGCCCTCGTCCAGAATGGCGGTGTATTTTTCCTTCTCGTGTTCGACCAGGCTTCTGTCGTACACGCCGCCTTCCACACCGATCAGGTCCATGTAGAGCGGCGTCACGGCAATCAGGGTCAGCGAGGCCTGGCTCCACTGCGCAATCTCCTGGCAGTCCAGCAGCGCCTTCTGCCCCGCCTTGGAGCCGTCATACGCCAACAAAATTTGCTTGTACATGGGTGCATCTCCTGCAGAGAGTCAAAGGGAAGGTCAAAGGAAAGGGTTTCATCAACGCTTCAAGGATAGACCTTACACCCCGGCCTCGCAACCCGGAGTTGTCCTGCACGCCGGCCGTGCTTGCTGCGAGAATGATTTGATGCGCCCCCCAGCCACACCTGCCTCACTTTTGCACAGCCCGGTGCGCCGCCGCCTGTTGCAGGCCCTGGCTGCGGGCATGGCGGCCGGCGCCGGCCCGGCCTTTGCACTGCCCGCCAGGGTGCTGCAGTTTCCGCGCGACTTTGGTGCACACCCCGACTTCCGCACCGAGTGGTGGTACATCACCGGCCATGCCAGCACCCGCGAGCCCGGCAGCAGCGCGCGCGAGTTTGGTTTCCAGCTCACGTTTTTTCGCTCGCGCGTGGATGGCACGCAAGGCATGGCGTCGAAGTTTGCCGCCAGGCAACTGATCTTCGCGCATGCCGCCGTCACCGACGTGGCGGGCAACAAGCTCTGGCATGACCAGCGCATTGCACGCGAAGGGTTTGACATTGCCAGCGCCAGCACGCAGGGCATGGCCCTGAAGCTGCGCGACTGGTCGCTGCAAAGCCAGGGTCGCACCCACGGCGCCCGCCTGCCCGCCACCGACTTTGCGCTGAACCTGCAGTTCACCGAAACCCAGCCCGTGCTGCTGCAAGGCAAGCAGGGCCTGTCGCGCAAGGGGCCGGAAGAAAAGCAGGCCAGCTACTACTACAGCCTGCCGCAACTGGCCACCAGCGGCAGCCTGCAGATCAAGGGCCAAAACTTTGACGTGAGCGGCAAGGCCTGGCTGGACCACGAGTGGAGTGAAGAGATACTGCACCCCGAGGCCACCGGCTGGGACTGGATAGGCATGAACCTCGACGACGGCAGCGCCCTCACCGCCTTCCGCCTGCGCGACAAGGCCGGCAACACCTTGTGGGACGGCGGCTCGTTCCGCTCCGCCAAAGGCGATGTGTACCCCTTCAGCCGCGGCGAAGTGATCTTCAAACCCGTGCGCCGCTGGAAAAGCCCGCTGAGCCAGGCCAGCTACCCGGTCGAGTGGCTGGTGCGCACCCCGGCCGACATCTACACCGTGCGCGCCGTCATCGACAACCAGGAGCTCGACAGCCGCCAGTCCACCGGTGCGATTTACTGGGAAGGCCTGAGTGAGTTGATCGACAGCAATGGCAAACGCGTCGGGCGTGGGTATCTGGAGATGACGGGGTATGCGGCGGTGTTGAGGCTGTGATGGTAGGGTGATTCGCCGGCTGACGGCAATATGTACTTATCGATAGTCAGTGACTCGGACAGCGGATTGAGTCGGTGAATGCAGAAGGTCATGTTCCTTCACCGCAAAGCTCTAACCGATGTAAGACATTCGAAGTGGAGGAGAATCGATCCGAACAAGAGGGAGCAGACATGGAGACAACGATTTTTTCGCCCAACTTGGACCGTCTCGGCAAGTTGCGTATTCAAGAGGCAACCGAGGTTTTTGGCAGGCTTCTTTGGTGCGAGGCCGCGCGGCTTGGACTCGTAAACATCGTCGTCTCGGGGGACGTCAACAGCAGCGACGGAGGCATCGACGCAAAGGCGGATCGCGTCGGTGGCAAGGACGGGCACTCGTTCCACTATCAGATCAAGACGGGAACAGCGTTCAAACCCTGGCAGCCAGCAGCCGTCGTCAAAGAGCTCTTCGGCACCTCGGACGCCAAGCCGACCAAATTAAAGCTCGGTCCCGCTGTGCGTCGTTGCCTTGACATAGGCGGAACCTACGTGATGGTTTCGCTTGGCCACGACCTTCTCGCCGAGAACCACTCACAGGCAGTGGAACTGCTGAAATCCGCTTTCAAGGCGTGTGGCTACAAAACTGCGCTGGTTGAGGTATGGGGCGTGAGGCAGATCGCGAACATGATGGAGCGCTATCCATCACTGTGCTTGGATCTTGGTGGCCTGGGCGACGCCCGCTTTCAAGCTGTCGGCTCGTGGGCCAAAAACGGAGACATGACGCCGCGAGTTTCGTTGGGCGCGTCGCAGATAGAGTTCATTCGCCGGATTCAGGAAATTCTCACAGGGTCTGAAATTCAGCACGCACGAATCATCGGCGAGCCGGGCATCGGAAAGACCCGATTGGCGCTCGAAGCCATCAAGCAACTGTCCGTTCTCGCCGCGAAGGCGATCTACATTCCGCAGGCTGAATATTTCCAGAACAGCAGGTTGTTCTTCGAGTTATTGAAGGACGACCGCGAATATTCAGCGGTCCTGGTGATTGACGA
Organism: Polaromonas sp. AER18D-145; assembly: GCF_002379095.1. GTDB lineage: Bacteria > Pseudomonadota > Gammaproteobacteria > Burkholderiales > Burkholderiaceae_C > Polaromonas. Next base: position 14,141 of record NZ_NBZV01000037.1, on the reverse strand, counting down.
GTGCGACGACGACGACCGAGCTTCGATCTTCAACGCGCTCCGAGGCCGTTCGCGCCTCAAGTTGGTGACCATCGACCACGGCCCCGAACTCTCCACCGACGCATTGATGGAAGTTGTGAAGTTCCCGGCGTTGGAAGACGCGCAGATCGAGGAGATACTCCGCGAATACATCGGAAAGTCTATCCACGCCCACAACTGGGTGTCTTGGTGCGATGGGTCTGCGCGCGTTGCCCATGCGGTCGGCGACAACCTCAAACGGAATCCACAGGATATTCTCAAGCCGCCCGCCACCGTTCCGATATGGGACCGGTTTGTGCTCGGCTACAAGAAGATCAAAGACGAGCCTGCGGATCGACTCATGACCATCGTCAGGCATATCGCTCTGTTCCGAAAATTCGGAGCCAAAAAACCCGTCGAAGCAGAGGGCAGGTTTGTTGCGACGCTGGCAGCGCGCGTTGATCCGAGTATCACCCCCGGTAGGTTTGACGAGGCAGTAGCCCAGCTCGTCGGGCGTCGCATTTTGCAAGGCAGCCACACGCTTCGCTTGGTCCCTAGGGCGCTGCATGTACACCTCTGGAAGCAATGGTGGGATATTCATGGTGCCAACGCGAATCTTTCGGCGCTCATGGACGAAATGCCTGAGACCTTGCGTCGCTGGTTTTTGGATATGCTGGTTTATTCCAATGGGTCTACCTCGGCGCAGGCGGCGATACAGGAGGTGTTGGGAGCCAAGGACGGGCCATTCACGTCCAAGGAGTTTGTCGCATCGAAGAGTGGGTCGAACTTTTTGAACGTCATGGCGGAGGCCGACCCCGCTGCCACGTTGGTCGTTTTAGAGCGGGTTCTTGAGGACTGGCCCCGCGAAGAGTTGGAACAGCTCTCGGAGGCTCGACAAAAGCTAGTGTTCGCATTGGAGAAGATCGCGGTTTGGGAGGCGCACTTCCGCTCGGCTGCCAACTTGCTGGCCCGCCTCAGCTTTGGGGAGAACGCGACCCATTCCAACAATGCCCGGGGCACGCTGAAAGGGTTGTTCGCTCTTCGCGGGGGGCCAACACAGGCGTCCGCTATAGACCGCGTGGATTTCGCGGCCACTCTATTGAACGATGCCGACCGCTTCAATCGTTCGCTAGGCTTGGAGTTGTGCAAGAAAGTCCTTAGCGACCGATTCGGGTCTCGCATCATCGGAGTCGAGTATCAGGGATTGGGCCCAGCTATCTCGTTCTGGCAACCCAAAATTTGGAATGACCTTTTCGAGCCTCGACGCAGAGCAGCACAAATGCTGCTGGACGCGTCTGATCCGACGGACGCTGAGTGGCAAAGCGCACTGTCGAAAGCACTGGTCGATGCAGCCGCTGACATGCTTCACTATGAGGCGTTGACCGACCTAGCGTTAAGCATCTTTCGAGGACAGTTGGACTTCGAAGGCGGCGACGGCCAGGCCCTGACCAAGGCGCTTCTTCGGAGGATTAAGCATCCGTACAAGGATATGGCAAAGCGCGTCACCGATGAACTGCGCGAACTCTTGGATGCGACCGGAACAGGCCCTTTTGCGAAACGATTCGACCGCTTTGTTACTTTCGACATCTACGAGGAGGATCACGACATCGACGAGGCGGGAGAAGTCGTAGATTCAGACCTGCCTACAAAGCGAGTTGAAGCCCTCGCACTAGAGTTCGTCAATGTCGGAGCGATCCGTCGCGACAATTTGGAAAAGGTCATCCGGTCCCCCGGCCATCGCGCGAGCGAATTTGGTCGGCGCGTGGCGGCGCTCTCGTGTGGTGAGATCAATCTCGACGCCGAGATTTTCGAACGCGCGGCCGGATTGGGTGCCAACGTGAACATCGGCTTCTTGAGCGGGTACCTCGAGACTGTCCGCGGCCAAGACTTAGCGCGTTGGGAAGCCCGGGCGCTTAGCCTATTAGCGGATGCCGCTCCTGAGCGCTGGCAGACCGACTCTGTGGTTTTCTCTGGGTATTCTGCGGCGGTTGTTGCCAGGCTGTTGGACCTGTTCGACGCGAAGGTCATCCACCCGTCACGCTTTCACACGGCCGGATGGCGTTTGGGCGACGAGCAATTGACGGACTCAGAGGTCGTGGTCATCTGCGAGCGTTTGAATGCGAGCGGGGACGCCGAGGCAGCGCGTTCGGCTGTCCAAATCGCCTCCTATCGATTTGCGCGTAAAGGAGGGGAAGGACCCGAAAGCTTGCTATGGTCTTTGCTGATGAATCCGAAGGTTTTCGAGCGCCATCACGACAACATGACCTCGCACTATTGGAAGACGCTCGCCAAGAACTTTCGAAAGCGCTTCCCGGAACGCGACCTCCAGTTGCTCGAAGGTGTTTTCGAGAACCACTGCAAATCTGGAGGACCAGATTCCTTCTCCGGCGTGTTTGAAGTGATCGTTGAGATTTGCAAATCGCACCCTACTGAGGGTTGGCCCGTCGTGGCCAACGCTTTGGAGAATAGCGAAGTGAGTTGGACAATCTCCTACTGGCTGGGCGAAACCATGAGACTCAACTCGGACACTCCCGAGGGCGGCAAAGCTCCGGCACCAATCGATTGCTTCGAACCGCGCCAAGTCCTCGATTGGATCGCCGAGAAACCATTGAGGGCGGACCTGATCATGCAGTCGTTGCCGAAAACACTTGAGCCTGGACGTGCGGGCGAGCTAACGCGCGGCTTTATCGAGCTAGTGGGTCCTAAGAGTCTCCAGGGGCGTCGCTTGATGGGATATTTCGACACGGGGGTGAGGCGGGGACCGAATTCGTCCTACTATTCCCTGCGACGAGACGCTGCCCGAACTTGGCTAAGCGCAACCACGTCCCAGCAGGTGCGCGAATGGCTCGGCGACTTCATCCCCATGCTGTCTCGGTACATCGACGAAGCCCGCATTCACGAGGAGCGTGATTTCTGAAGATCGTCAACTATCGGCGCTTGCCCATCATCTATTGTTGATAGCTCACCATAGCGACTACCAAACAGAATATTGAACGTTTTAGGCCCCCAACCCTTTATTAACGAGCGCAAGCAGCTATCAAATAAATAGCGACACCCCACATACCACGAACCAAAGCCCCGCTAGCCCTACCCCGCCAGTTTCATTTTGGCTCCCAGGATTTCCTCGTCGCTGGCCAATAAACGCTAAATGCCGTAGGGAAGCTTGGAGGCCATCATCTTCCTGCGGTCCATCTTGCGCCCGTCAACAATGAAGGTTCCGTCGCCCACAGCATGAATCGTGCGCTTTTCCTTGCGCGTGGTGTCGATCCAGGCGGCCACCGCCTCCAGGACAACGATGTTGTGCTTTTTGACGATGTCGATGACCTTGCACTCGATGTTGGCGAGGCACTCCTTGATCAAGGGCGGCCTGACGACTTTTCCCGGCACCGGCGTGAGCTTGAATTTGCCAAACTTGTCGGTGTCTTTCCCGGAGCACGTCCCGATGCCAACCACCTTGTCCAGCATGTCCACCGTGGGAATGGCAATGACGCACTCCCTGTTTTTTCGCAACGCCGCGTAAGAGTGATTCCATTCGCCCGTGGTGATGGCAAACACTGGCGTGAAGTCCATCACCATGGTCCAGGAGATGGTCATGATGTTGTCCTTCTGCCCATCATGCGTCGTCACCAGGACAACAGGCCCTGGTTCCATCAGGGTAAAGGCCTTGCCCAGTTCCAGTTCATGCATGAGGCACCTCTTGATATTCGTTTGACCGGCGGTCGGGTCGCGCGCTTGTCGTCATTGACGACGCGCCCTACCCCGCAGGCACCTGCACCAGCTGGTTCATCTGATCTTTCAGCGCCACGCCCGAGCGTTGTTGAACACGCATCTGGTTCAGCAGCCACGCAATCTTGGCCGCTGCGGCCTGCGGGGCCAGGCCCTCGGGCCGGATGTTGGAGACGCAGTTGCGGTCGGCGTCGCTGGTGGCTGCGCCGGGCGCCCAGGTGATGTAGGCGCCCAGGCTGTCGGGCGATGACAGGCCGGGCCGCTCGCCGATCAGCACCAGCACCGCCTCGGCCTGCAGGGCGCGCGCCACCCCATCGCCGGCGGCGACGCGGCCGTGGTGCAGCACCACCACCGGGCCCAAGAGCCAGCCCTGCGCCTGCAACAACGGCAGCAGCGCTTCAAGCACCGGCAGGGCATGGCGCTGTGTGGCCTGGGCGGACAGGCCGTCGGCCAGCACCACGGCCAGGCCGCCGCGCGAGCCGCTGGCTTGCAGCAGCGCCAGCGAGTCGGCATCGAGCTGGCGCCCGAGGTCGGGCCGCATGAGGAAAGTACGCCTGTCGGCTGCGGCGCTGCGGCAGACCAGCGCGGGCTGGCCCAGCAGAAGCGAGAGGCCGGCCTGCAAGGCATCGGCATCCAGCGCGGCGCCTACCGCGTCACGCGCCCGGGCGTGGGCCAGGCGAAAGTCCAGCAGTGCGGGTGTGGTCAGCGAGGCGCCGGTGCGCGGCAGGCCGATGCGTGCGGCCGTCAGCGGGCGCAGCGCCGCCCACAGCTCGGCCACGCCGGAAGGCGCATCAACTTCGGCCGGTAGCTGGGGTTGCTTGTCGTTCATGGGTTGGCGCTGTTGCCCAGCAGTTGCCGGAAAGGCAGCGGCACGCAGCCCGGCCGCACGCGGCCCTGGCCGTCCACCAGGCCCTGCGCTGCCAGCCACTGCTCGAACTCGGGCGCGGGGCGCTTGCCCAGCAAATCGCGCATGGCCAGCGCGTCGTGGAAAGAGGTGCTCTGGTAACCCAGCATGATGTCGTCGGCGCCGGGCACACCCATGACGAAGTTGACGCCCGAGGCCACCAGCAAGGCCAGCAGCGCGTCCATGTCGTCCTGGTCGGCCTCGGCGTGGTTGGTGTAGCAAACGTCGCAGCCCATGGGCAGACCGAGCAGCTTGCCGCAGAACTGGTCTTCCAGCGCGGCACGGGTGATCTGTTTGCCGTCGTACAGATATTCGGGGCCGATGAAGCCGACCACGGTGTTGACGAGGAAGGGCTTGAAGTGGCGCGCCACGGCGTAGGCGCGCGCCTCCATGGTCTGCTGGTCCACGCCGTGGTGCTGCCCGGCCGACAGGGTGCTGCCCTGCCCGGTTTCGAAATACATGAGGTTGCTGCCGACGGTGCCGCGTGCCAGCGACTGCGCGGCGTCGTGCGCCTCCTGCAGCAGCGCCAGGTTGATGCCGAAGCCGCGGTTGGCGCCCTCGCTCCCGGCGATGGACTGGAACACCAGGTCCACCGGCGTGCCGCGGGCGATCAGGTCCAGCGTGGTGGTGACATGGGCCAGCACACAGCTTTGCGTGGGAATGGCGAGCTTGCTGCGCACTTCGTCGAGCAGGCACAGCAGCGCGTGGGCGCTGTCGGGGCTGTCGGTGGCGGGGTTGATGCCTATCATCGCGTCGCCGGCGCCCAGCAGCAGGCCGTCGAGGATGCTGGCCGCGATGCCGCGCAAATCGTCGGTCGGGTGGTTCGGCTGCAGCCGCACCGAAAAGCGCCCGGGCAGGCCGATGGTGTTGCGAAAACGCGTGACCACGCTGCATTTGGCGGCGACGATCATCAAATCCTGCAGGCGCATGAGTTTGCTGACGGCGGCCACCATCTCGGGCGTGAGGCCGGGCGCCAGGGCCGTCAGCGCGGCGGTGTCGGTGCTGTCGGCCAGCAGCCAGTCGCGCAGGCTGCCCACCGTGAGGTGCGCCACCGGCGCAAAGGCTGCCGCATCATGCGTGTCGATGATGAGCCGGGTGACCTCGTCGGTTTCATAGGGCACGAGGGCGTGGCTGAGAAAGTCTTTCAGCGGCACGTCGGCCAGCGCAAACTGCGCCGCCACCCGCTGCTCGGCCGAGGTGGCCGCGAGCCCGGCCAGCACGTCGCCGCTGCGCAGCGGCGAGGCACACGCCAGCAGCGTGGCGAGGTCGCTGAAGACATGGGTTTCTTGACCAACCGGCATACGGTACATTGCTGTGGGCCCAGGTTGCGGCGGCCGCACCGGTGCGGCCGGTGCGCTTGCCGCTAGTGTAGTGTTGCATTCTTGATGGCATATTTAAAACCGATGGATTTTTGCTCAGGGCTAGGCGCAAACCACAGCGATACCCGCAGGTATCGCGCGGATTTGCAACAACGCCCTGGGCGAAAAGACGCGGTTTTAAGTGCCAGAAAGAGTGCAGCACTGCACTAGCCCCTATCGTAGGGGAAGCGGGCCGTGCCGTGCGGCAGAACGCGCGCGGCTTTGCAGGCCCGCCTCACCGCACCATCACGCCGGGGCAAAGTTCATGCATGTTTTATGCCTTCAGCCCTTGTTGTACCTGCGCAAGTAGCTATCAAATGCATAGCATTCTGGCACCCCCGTCAAGCGCCGGCAGCTTGGGCTGACGGGCTCTGTGGCGGCGTTGGGCTTCAGGGTCGCGGGAATTGGCTGGAAGCGCTCCAGGTGGGCGGATTCACTTGCGGTCTTTGCTGGCGCGGGCATGGGCATCCACCCCGCCGCGGGCTTTCCACTCGCCATAACCGCCATGCAGGATGCGCACGTTTTCGTAGCCGGCCATTCGCAGTGCCATCGCCACCTGGCTTGAAAACGAACCGGTGTTGCAGTACGCCAGAATGGTCTTGTCCTTGGGCAGCTTGGCGCGCTCGGCAAAGACCTTGCGCCATTCGATGTTGCTTGCCCCCGGAATGTGCTCTTTCGCGAACTGCCCCGCGTCGCGCACGTCCAGAACGTAGAACTTCTTGTAGTCCTCGGCCGGAATCTGTTCGGCGGCGATGGTGCCGCTGTTGTAGTCGGAAAATTCGAAGTAGGTCTCGAGCGCTTCGGTGGCGGCCTTGTCGAGCTGGGCATGCGCGACGAACGGCAGCACTGCGAACACGCTCAGGGCAGCGGATGCGGCCAGGCGGCCCGCACAGAGGGCGAGGAACTTCAGTGTCATGGGTGTCTCCGGGTTTTTCAAAAGCTGGGGGAAATCAATGCGCCAATGCGTCAGTGCGCGGGGCTGAGCCGGGGGTGGGTTTCTTCACCCCAGTGATGGAGCACAGCACCGGACAGCAGCATCGCCACGGCGACGAACCAGAAGGCGGTCTCGATGCGTCCGCCCAGGGCTGCGGCCGCACCCAGGCCCAGGGCGCCAATGCCGTAACCCAGGTCGCGCCAGAAGCGATAGATGCCGATGGCCGACGCACGCCAGTTGGGGTGGGCGATGTCGGCCACCGCCGCGCTGAGGTTGGGGTACAGCATGGCCATGCCCAGACCGGCGATGGCGGCCGAGGCGCTCCACCAGGCCGAGCCATGGCCCATCGGCAACAGCGCGACACCGGCGCCGCACAGCCACATGCCCCAGACGTTCAGGCGGTGCCGGCCAACGCGGTCGGACAAGCGCCCGGTGAAGAACTGCGCCCCACCCCAGGTGAAACCGTAAACACCCACGATCCAGCCGATGCCGGGCAAGCTCACGCCTTGCTGGTGCAGATACACCGGCCAGAAGGCCCAGACCAGCGCATCGACGAACTTCTCGACCATGCCCGCCTGGCACAGCGCGGCCATGCGGCGGTCACCCCAGCTCATGAGGGCAAACATTTCCCGCGTGGTCGGCCGCTCGCTGATGCCCGTCGGGTAGCGCGGTCGCAAGGCATGCGCCGCAGGGGCCGCAGCGTGGCGCTTGACCTCGGCATGCGCCCAGGGCAGCGTCTCCTTCACGCCCAGCCAGGCCAGCAGTGTGGCCAGACCGATGACGGCCGCACCAAACCACAACAAGCCTTCACGCGGGCCCAGCAGCGAGGCGGCATAACCCGTCACCACACCGGCGATGGCGACACCCACATAACCCGCAAACTCGTTGAGTCCGATGACCAGTCCGCGCTGGTCGGCCCGCGTGATGTCGAGCTTGGCCGTCTGTGTCATCGACCAGGTCAGCCCCTGGTTGATGCCCAGCAGGATGGTTGCCAGGACAATCCAGCTCCACGACGTGGCGAAGTAGACGATCAGCGGAATCGGCAGCGCCACCAGCCAGCCCAGCAACAGCACGCGCCGGCGGCCCATGCGTTCAGCCAGGCGACCGGCGGCGAAGTTCATCGCGCCCTTGACGAAACCGAAGGCGACGACGAAGGCCGCCAGCAGCATGAAGGAGCCGCGCGGCACGCCGAACTCGGTTTCGGCCAGCGCCGGAACCACGTTGCGCATCATCCCGATGGTCATGCCGACGAGCAGCACCTGCAGCAGTTGCTGCAGGACCTGGCGGAGATTGGCGCGGATGCCGTATTCCATCTGCATACAGCTCAGGCGTGCGCCGGCTCCGGCGCCGTTCCACGCAGGTTGGCCGCCACGATGCGGGCCATGTCCTGCGGCTGTGGCGGAATTTCTGCCGTGAGCGCATCGACAAAGTCCTCGCGTGACATGGCGAGCATGGGGTTGAAACGTTTCTCGAAACCGAGGGTCGATGCGGGTTTGCCGGACAGGCCCGCACCGCAGGCGCTGCCGGCCTGGTGGCCGGGATAGATTTCGAGGCCGGCGGGCAGGTTCAGCAGCTTGCCATGCAAGGTATCGTGCAGCTGGCCCGCCATCTCCCGTTCGCGGCCCGCCAGGTCGGGGCGCCCTACCGCGCCAACAAACAGGGTGTCGCCGGTGATGACGAACCAGGGCTCATCGCCCCGGCGCAGGTCGCGCACCAGCAGGCAGATGCTGTCTGGTGTGTGCCCGGGCGTGTGCAGCACGTCAACCACCACGTTGCCAGCCTCGAGCCGCTGGCCGTCCGTGACGGGCGCGAATTCGAACAAGACCCGTCCCTGGTTGCTCTCGTGCAGATAATACGGCGCACCGGCCCGCCTGGCGAGTGCCGGGCCACCCGAGTAGTGGTCGGCATGCACATGGGTGTCGATGACGTGGGCAATCCTCACGCCCGCCTTCTGGGCCTCGGCCAGGAACCAGTCCTCGTCGCCGGCGACCACGTCAACGGCCACGGCTTTTGCCAGGCCCGCGCAGCCGAAAAAATAGGACAGAGTGGCGTTCTCCGCCGGTCGTTGTTTGAAGAACATGTTTGTCTCCTGAATCAGAACACCAGGACCTTGTCGGCCCAGGCCGTCCACTGGGTGAGCTCGTCCAGGGTACTGCGGTGCGCGCCCGGGATGAGGTCTTCGACGCTGATGCCGCGTGCATCCATGCAGGTGCCGCAGGCGCCGATAACACCCGCGTGACTCACCACCGAACCGAGCATCACTTCAAGGTTGTAAAAGCCGGTTGGCACCTTCTGGAGGCGGTGCGCGGCGGCCGCGGCGTCACCAATCAGAAAAACCCGGACCTCGTTGCCCGGCTGCCTGGCCAGCGCACCGGCCAGGCGCGCCCCGTTGTACGTGCGCTCACTGCCGTAGGGAGCGTCGTTCAGGATGAGCAGTGTGTTCATGTCGAAGCCTTACGTTGTCTGTTCGAGGGGCAGGCCACGGGCGCGCCATTCGGCCACGCCGTCGGTCAGGTGAAAGGCGCGGTAACCCTGTCTGCGCAGCAACTCGACGGCGTCTCTGGCCATCAGGCAAAACGGGCCGCGGCAGTAGGCGACGACGGGAACATCCTTGGGAAGCTCTTTCAGCCGCTTCCTGAGCTCGTCCACGGGCAGCGAGCGGGCGTGGGGCAAATGGGCGCTGGCGAATTCCTCTTCCGGCCGCACGTCCAGAACCAGGACCTCACCGGCCTTGGCTTTCTTCAGGATGGCCGCCCGGTCGATGCCCTCGAGTTCATCGCCGTGCTCGACGATGGAGGCCAATGCGACCTGCAACTCGACCAGCCGTTCCTCGGCTTCGGCGCGCAGGTTCACCCAGAGGTCGGCCACGCTGGTGCTGGCCAGGCGGTACAGGACGTACTTGCCTTCCTTGCGCGTATCGACGAGTCGCGCCATGCGCAACTGTTTCAGGTGGGCGCTGGCTAGCTTGACGCTGATTTCCGCCTGTGCCGCGAGCACTTCGACGGTCTTCTCGCCCTGGCAAAGCAACTCGATCAGCTCCAGGCGCTTGGGGCTGGCGACGGCCTTGCCGATGCGGGCGACCTGCTCGTAAAGATGGTCCTTGATTTGTCTCATGCTATCAATCTAACGTTTGTTAGATTGTTTGTCAACCTCCAGAGACAGAATCGCGGGAGGGAGATGCGGGCCCGGCGGAGCATTCATCATCGCCGGCTGGACTTTGTCGTGCGGATGCCGCGTTTCAGCGTGCCAACTTCCACATTTCCCCACACGCCGGGTCCAAACGGGAAGGACGTGGCTATATTGCTGCCATGACCACTGCAAGCCGAAACCAAGGCAACCTCATCAGCCGCATCTTCCGGCGCGGCCGGGAAGAACGCCTCGCCCAGGCGGCGGGCGGCCTCACCTTCACGATGGTGGTGTCCATGGTGCCGCTGCTGGCGGTGAGTTTTGCCCTGTTCGCGCAGACCCCGGCCCTGCGCGCAGCCGGGGAAGCGATTCGCGAGCACCTGCTGCGCGGCCTGCTGCCGGCCGACATCGCCAGGACGGTGCTCAAGCACCTGGCGCAGTTCGCGGGCAACGCCAGCGGGCTCACGCAGGTGGGCTTTGCGGTCCTGCTGGTGTCGGCCTTGGGCCTGCTCCTGAGCGTGGAGAACACGCTCAACCGGATCTGGCGGGTGAAGAAACCGCGCACGGTGCTGCGCCGGCTGGCCCTGTACGTTGCCATGCTGCTCACCGGTCCGGTGATCATCGGCGCGAGCTTGTGGGCCGCGTCCTATCTTCTGGCGGCCTCCAGCGGACTGGTGGGCACGCGACCGGCCTGGCTGCCGCATGCCCTGAACCTGGGGCCCGTGGTTCTGAGCGTCGCCGGTTTCGCCTGCCTGTTCCGCTTCGTGCCGCACACCGTGGTTCGGTGGCGCGATGCGATCGCGGGCGGCCTGCTCGCCGGCATCGCGTTTGAAGTGGGCAAACACGGCTTCGCGATTTACCTCGCCAACGTGCCCACGTACCGCACGATCTACGGCGCCTTCGCGCCTTTGCTGGCTTTCCTGGTGTGGGTGTATTACTCCTGGCTCGTCACGCTGGCCGCAGCACTGGTCAGCGCCAACCTGCCGGGCGCCGGGGCGCAACCGGCAAGGCGGCTGTCACGAGCGTAGCCGGCCCCACTTGCCTTCCGCAGGGCAAACCCGGTGCCACACCGGGCTTGCAAGCCTTTCAGGCCTCCAGCCCTTTAAAAGCATACGCGAGCAGCTATCAAATAAATAGCAACAAGCGGCCAGCTTCAGCGTGCCAGGTAGCCGCCGTCAACCGGGTAATAGGACCCGGTCACAAACGAAGCCTTGTCCGAGGACAGCCAGGCCACCAGTTCGGCCACTTCTTCCGCGCGGCCCAGGCGGCCTATCGGATGGGCGCCGATCAGCATGGCGTTGATGGCGGGGTCTTCTTCCAGCCCGCTGATCATGGGGGTGTGGATGAAGCCGGGACCCACGGCGTTGACCCGCACGCCGTGTGCGCTGTATTCAAGCGCGGCCGCTTTTGTCAGCCCCACCACGCCGTGTTTGGCGGCGGTATAGGCGGGGGCGCCTGCAAAACCGACGTTGCCGAGGATGGAGGCGACGTTGATGATGGCGCCACCGCCGTTTTTGAGCATGGCGGCAATCTGGTACTTCATGCCATAGAACACGCCCGACAGGTTGATGTTGATGACCTGGGCCCAGCCGTCCAGCGGGTAGTCGGCCGTGGGGGCTTGCGGGCCGCCTATGCCGGCGTTGTTGCAGGCGATGTCGAGCCGGCCGTGCAGCGCCAGGGTGCGCGCCACCAGGGCCTCGCCGTCCTGGGGCTTGCCGACGTCGGCCGCCACAAACATCGCGTCGCCACCCAGCGCCCGCACCAGTGCGGCGGTTTCTTCGCCGGCCTGTTCGTTGATGTCCGACACCACCACCTGGGCGCCCTCGCGCGCCCAGACCAGCGCAATGGCGCGGCCAATGCCTGACGACGCGCCGGTGACCAGGGCTACCTTGTTTTTCAGCATGTGTTTATCCTTTATGTGTTGCGCGGCCCGGTGCCGCCACCCTGCAGCCTGGCAACCCGGCCGCTGCGCCCGGTGAAGCTGCAACACCATTGTGGGCTGCCCGCCGGCAGCGTGCTTGATCTATGACAAGCCGCGGAAAAGCCATCCGGCTTTCTCGCCTGCGCTGGCCCGGCCGTGCCGACTAAACTCCCGTCATGGCTACCTCTTCTCCTTCCGACGCGCCCAAGGGCTCGCCGCGCTCCCTCTCCGGCCTCGTACCCTTCCTGCGCCCCTACCGCGGCCGCATCGGACTGGCCGTCTTTTTTCTGGTGATGGCGGCGGTGGCCACGCTGGTGTTTCCGCTGGCGCTGCGCGGCCTGATCGACGGCGGCCTGGGTGCGGGCGACAAGGGGGCGCAGCTGATGGCGCTGCGCACCCACTTCTTCGAGCTGTTTGCGGTGGCGGCGGCGCTGGGCCTGTTTTCAGCCGGCCGCTTTTACATGGTCAGCTGGCTCGGCGAGCGCGTGACGGCCGACCTGCGCAATGCGGTGTATTCGCACGTGGTGCGGCAAAGCCCCGAGTTTTTTGAAACCACGCAGACCGGCGAGGTGCTCTCGCGCCTGACCGGCGACACCACCCTGGTGCAGACAGTGGTGGGCTCGTCGCTCAGCATGGGCCTGCGCAACGCCGTGATGGGCGTTGGCGCGCTGGGCATGCTGGTGGTGACCAACCCCTACCTGATGGTGCAGGTGCTGGGCGGGCTGGTGCTGATCGTTGCGCCCTCGGCGTGGTTTGGCCGGCGCGTGCGCAAGCTCTCGCGCGCCAGCCAGGACCGCGTGGCCGACTCCAGCGCGATTGCGGCCGAGGTGCTCAATGCCATTCCCGTGGTGCAAAGTTACACTGCCGAAGCGCGCGAGGCCGCGCGTTTTGACGAATCGACCACCAATGCCTTCAACACCGCCATCCGCCGCACCCGGGCGCGCTCGGTGCTGGTGGCCTTCATCATCATCGCCACCTCGGCGGCGCTGCTGTGGGGCCTGTACCAGGGCACGCAGGCGGTGATGCGCGGCGACATCACGGCGGGCCATCTGGGCCAGACGGTGGTGTACGTGATCATCCTGGCCAGCGCCACCGCGGTGCTGGGCGAGGTGTATGGCGACCTGCTGCGCGCCGCCGGCGCCACCGAACGGCTGATGGAACTGCTGGAAACCCGCTCCCCCGTGACTTCACCATCAAATCCGGTCCCGCCCCCCGTGGTACGGGCAGGAAGCGCTATCAAATTCGAAGCAGTGACCTTCCACTACCCGTCGCGTCCGGCGCAGGCCGCGCTGAGCGACTTCTCCCTGAGCGTGGCGCCCGGCGAAACCGTGGCCATCGTGGGGCCCAGCGGCGCCGGCAAAAGCACGGTGTTCCAGCTGCTGCTGCGTTTTTACGACCCGGCCTCGGGACGCATCGAACTTGACGGCGTGCGCACCGCCGACATGGCGCTGCACGACCTGCGCCAGCGCATCGGCATCGTGCCGCAGGACGCGGTGATTTTCTCGACCAGCGCGCTGGAAAACATCCGCTACGGCAAGCCCGGCGCGAGTGACGACGAAGTCCGGGCGGCGGCGCAGGCGGCCTTTGCGCATGAGTTCATCATGGCGCTGCCGGAAGCGTATGACACCTTTCTGGGCGAACGCGGCGTGCGCCTGTCGGGCGGGCAGCGCCAGCGTATTGCGATTGCACGCGCCATGCTCAAGAACCCGCCGCTGCTGCTGCTGGACGAAGCCACCAGTGCCCTTGATGCCGAAAGCGAACGCATGGTGCAGGCGGCGCTGGAGTCGGCCATGCAGGGCCGCACCACGCTGGTGGTGGCGCACCGCCTGGCCACCGTGCAGAAGGCCGACCGCATCCTGGTGCTGGACCACGGCCGCCTGGTGGAGCAAGGCACCCATGCCGAACTGGTGAGCCGCGGCGGCATTTATGCGCGGCTGGCCGCGCTGCAGTTCAACGCCTGAGAACCATGCGCTTCCCCGGGGCATGGCGCCGGCGGACCATGCTGCGGGAGCATGGCTTTTCAACCTCAAACCATGGTTATGCGTTTTATGCATAACAACCCATAAACCCGGCCTTGGACAGTTGGACACGGCCAGCCTAAGCTCTGCGCATTCATCTTCCACCAGGAGTTTTTGATGTCGCAAGCTTCCAGCCCCGCCGCCACCCCCGTACTGT
>NZ_NBZV01000036.1 GCF_002379095.1 Polaromonas sp. AER18D-145 | reverse complement strand
ACTGTCGCACCCCCTGCCCTCCTACCTGCAGGCCGACAAGCTCGGCCCCTGGGGCAATTACCTGCAGCAGGTCGACCGCGTGATTCCGCACCTGGGCAGCCTGGCACGGTGGGCGGAGACACTCAAGCGGCCCAAGCGCATCCTGATTGTCGACGTGCCCATCCACATGGACGACGGCACGGTGGCGCACTTTGAAGGTTACCGCGTGCAGCACAACGTCTCGCGCGGTCCGGGCAAGGGCGGCGTGCGTTTTCACCAGGATGTGACCTTGTCTGAAGTGATGGCGCTGTCGGCCTGGATGTCGATCAAGAACGCCGCGGTGAACGTGCCCTACGGCGGCGCCAAGGGCGGAATCCGCGTGGACCCGAAGAAACTCTCGCGCGGCGAACTCGAACGCATGACACGCCGCTACACCAGCGAGATCGGCATCATCATCGGCCCGAACAAGGACATCCCCGCGCCCGACGTCAACACCAATGAGCAGATCATGGCGTGGATGATGGACACCTACTCGATGAACACCGGCTCGACCTCGACCGGCGTGGTCACCGGCAAGCCGGTGGACCTGGGCGGCTCGCTGGGTCGGCGCGAAGCCACCGGCCGCGGCGTGTTCACCGTTGGCGCCGAAGCAGCCAGACACATCGACCTGGACATCGCGACCGCCCGCGTGGCGGTGCAGGGTTTTGGCAATGTGGGCGGCGTGGCCGGCAAGCTGTTTGCCGAAGCCGGCGCACGCATTGTGGCCGTGCAGGACCATGGCGGCACGATTTACCGCGAGGCCGGGCTCGATGTGCCCTCGCTGCTCAGACACGTGGCGGAGACCGGCAGCGTGGCCGGTTTTGCGCAGGCCGAAAAAATCGACGACGACAAATTTTGGGAAGTCGATTGTGAAATCCTGATCCCTGCCGCATTGGAGCAGCAGATCACCAAGGACAACGCCGGTCGCATCAAGGCGCGCATGATCATTGAAGGTGCCAACGGGCCGACCACCCCCGAAGCCGACGACATCCTGCAGGAACGCAATGTGCTGGTGCTGCCCGACGTGATTGCCAACGCCGGCGGCGTGACCGTCAGTTATTTCGAATGGGTGCAGGATTTTTCAAGCTTTTTCTGGGACGAAGCCGAAATCAACGCCCGCCTGGTGCGCATCATGAAGGAAGCCTTTGCCGGCGTCTGGCAGATGTCCCAGGACCACAAGGTCAGCCTGCGCACTGCGACCTTCATCGTGGCCTGCAAACGCATTCTGCACACGCGCGAGTTGCGGGGTTTGTACCCCTGATCGGCGGGAAGGCTATCCCGCGGTTCCAGATTCAAGCAGGGGCCGCGGGACTGGCTTTGCCAGTCCGCAGACGCAGCGGCCCCCTCGGAAGGCAGAGCTACACGCAGTGAACGACCGTGGGGATCAGTGAAGCTTGACGGCCGCAGGCAGCGGCAAGGGCATCACGTCGATGCCCTCTTCCAGCAGCTCGACCGCTTCGGCCCGGCTGGCCTGGCCGCGGATGCTGCGCTGCTCGGCGTCGCCGTAATGCATGGCACGGGCCTCGTCGGCGAACCGTTCGCCCACGTCCTCGGTGTTGGCCATCACGTGGCGCAAGGCCTTCAGGAACTCGGCCTGAACGGCCGGGCTGCCGGCGGCAGCCATCACCTCATGCACCGGGCTGCTGGCCGGCGCGGCCGCAGGCACGGACAGTTCACGCGAAGATGAAGCCGCTGCCGGCTCCGCGCCGGTGGCGCCCAGATTGAGCCGGGGCGCGCTGGGCATTTTCCGCACGGACGGGTCGGCGCACAGCGGGCAGGTCACCAGGCCGCGGGCCAGCTGGCCCTGAAAGTCATCTTCCGACGCAAACCAGCCTTCAAAGGCGTGCTGGTGCGAACACTGGAGGTTGAGGACTTTCATGGGCTGATTATCAGGCCCCGGCGCGGGAAGCGCCGGTCTGCCAGTCCAGCGACCATGCGCCCGACAGGACGTTTTGTAGCCACAGCGCGCCCGTCAGTGTCTTGCCGTCGGTGACACGGCCGTCGCGGCACCACTGCAGCAATTCGGCCGGGGTGGCCGTGAACACGTCGAGAAACTCGCCCGCGTCGAGCTTGCGTTCCCCGAGGGTCAGGTCCCTGGCGAACCAGATGTCGATGAACTCGGTCGAGTAGGAAATCACCGGGTGCATGACACCGGCGCGGGCCCAGGACGCCGCGCTGTAACCGGTTTCCTCGAGCAGCTCGCGCTGCGCACAGGCCAGCGGTTGCTCGCCGGCATCGAGCTTGCCGGCCGGAAACTCCAGCATCACGGCCTGCACCGGGTAGCGGTATTGCCGCTCCAGCACCAGGCGGCCGTCGCCGAGCTGGGCAATGATCATGACCGCGCCCGGATGGCGCACATATTCGCGTGAGGCTTCGCGCCCGTCCGGCAGGCGGACCGTGTCGCGGAAAGCATGGAGGAAATGGCCGTGCAACAGCTCCTGGCTGCCAACCTTGTGCTCGATCAGATGGCTGTCGGCCGGATCAAGGGGCTCTGCGGGATGCTCAGGCATGGCGGAGGATCGGGCGGACGCCGCGCTCAACGATGTTTGAACAGGTAGCGAAACACAAAGCCCGGAAAGGCGAAGGTGATGAACAGCGTGGCCGTGATGGCGTAGAACTCCCAGCCCTGCGGCGCGATCTGGCCGGCGCGCTGCTCCAGCAGCAAGGCGACACCGCCCACCACGACGTACCAGAACACCATTTCGGCAAGACGCACCGCGAGGTTCTTCGGGTTCTTCAGCCGGTACACCAGCAGCACGCGGTTGCTGATGAACGGCAGGTTGGCCGCCAGCAGGGCCAGCGCCACCACCAGCCATACCGAGACAGTCTGGTTCATGTGCCGAGGGACTTCACAACGCTGGCAATCGCCTGCTGGCACAGCGTCATCAGGCCGCCGGGCATGACACCCAGCAGCAGCACCAGCGCACCGTTGATGGACAGCACCACGCGGGCATCGGCAGGGGCCACGATGGCCGTGGGCATGCCGACGTTGGGTGCATCAAAATACATCACCTTGACGATACGCAGGTAATAGAAGGCGCCGACCAGCGACATCAGCACCGCAAAAACCGCCAGCACGATGTAGCTGGTCTGCTGCGAGGACACCAGGGCCTGCAACACGCCGAGCTTGGCGTAGAAACCAACCACAGGCGGCACCCCGGCCAGCGAGAACATGCTGATGGCCATGACGCCGGCAAACAGCGGGCTGCGCTGGTTCAGGCCGGCCAGGTCGGTGATTTCCTCGGACTCGTGGCCAGCACGCGCCAGCAGCAGGATGATGCCGAACACCGCGAGTGTGGTCAGCACATAGGTGATGGCGTAGAACATGGCCGCGCCGTAGGCGTACTCGGCGTTGAGCGGCCGCCCGGGAACCACCGCGGCCAGTAGCGCCAGCAACAGGAAGCCCATTTGCGAGATGGTGGAGAACGCCAGCATGCGCTTGAGGTTGGTCTGCGCCACCGCCGCCAGATTGCCCACCAGCAGCGAACCGATGGCCATCAGCGCCAGCATCTGCTGCCAGTCGATGGCCAGCGGCAGCAGGCCCTGCACCAGCAGGCGGATGCAGATGGCAAAGGCGGCAAACTGCGGCGCCGCACCGATCAGCAGCGTGATCGCCGTGGGCGCGCCCTGGTACACGTCGGGCAGCCACATGTGAAACGGCACGGCGCCCAGCTTGAAGGCCAGGCCGGCCACGATGAAGACCAGGCCGAACACCAGCACCTGGTGGTTCACCTGGCGGCTGGCAATGGCCCGGTACACCTCGTTGACGTCCAGCGAGCCGGTGGCGCCGTACATCATGGACAGGCCGTAAAGCAGGAAGCCCGAGGCCATGGCACTGAGCACAAAGTACTTCATCGCGGCTTCAGTGGCCGTTGCGTTGTCGCGGCGCAGCGCCACCAGGGCGTAGCTGGACAGCGTCATCAGCTCCAGGCCCATGTAGAGCACCAGGAAGTTGTTGCCGGAGATCATCACGAAGATGCCGAGCAGCGCAAACATGCCCAGCGTGAACAGCTCGCCGCCGCGCAGCATGTCGCGGTCTGCCGCATACCCGCGCCCATACACCAGGGTGACCATCATCGCGATCGAGGCGAAACACTTGAGCCAGTTGCCCATGGGGTCGCTCACGACCATGTTGCCGAAGCCGTAGAACGTGTTGCCCTTGACGGCGTACACGGCCTCCAGTGCCGCCACGGCAGCCAGCGTCAGCAGGGTCAGCACATAAGTCAGGGTGCGCTGCGGGCTTTTCACGCCGAGGTCGACCAGCGCGATCACGCAGGCCATGACCAGGAGCACGATTTCCGGGTAGACCGATAGCCAACTGAGTTTGTCAATCATCTGGATTCTTTGAAATGGTTGCTTATTGCAGTTTGGAAGCCGCGACGTGTTTCAGCAGGTCGATGACCGAACTGTCCATCACATCGGTGAAGGGCTTGGGATAGATACCCATGAACAACACGGCAATGGCCAGCAGGGCCAACATCAGGAATTCACGGCTGTTGATGTCGGCCAGGCCTTTGACATCGTCGTTGGCGACTGGTCCGAGGTAGACGCGCTTGAACATCCAAAGCGTATAGGCCGCGCCGAAAATCAGCGCCGACGCGGCGGCCGCGCCAATCCAGAAGTTGAACTTGACCGCGCCCAGGATCACCATCCATTCGCCGACAAACCCGGCTGTGGCGGGTAGGCCGCAGTTGGCCATTGCAAACAGCAGCGCAAAGGCCGTGAACTTGGGCATGGTGTTGACCACGCCGCCATAACTGGCGATTTCACGCGAATGCACACGGTCATACAGCACGCCGATACACAGAAACATGGCGGCGGAGACGAAGCCATGCGCAATCATCTGCACAATGCCGCCGGACACACCGATGTCGTTGAAGATGAAAAAGCCCAGGGTGACAAAACCCATGTGCGCCACCGACGAATACGCCACCAGCTTTTTCATGTCCCGCTGGACCATGGCGACCAGGCCGACGTAAATCACGGCGATCAGCGACAGGGCAATCATGAGCCCGGCCCATTCGCGCGCGGCGTCTGGCGCAATCGGCAGCGAAAACCGCAGGAAGCCGTAGGCACCGAGCTTGAGCATGATGGCGGCCAGCACCGCCGAGCCGCCGGTGGGCGCCTCGACGTGCACGTCGGGCAGCCAGGTGTGGACCGGCCACATCGGCACCTTCACCGAAAACGCCGCCAGGAAGGCGAAGAACAACACCGTCTGCGCGGTGGCGTCCAAGGGCAGCTTGTACCAGACGGCGAGGTCAAAACTGCCGCCCGACTTGACATACAGGAAGATCAGCGCGATCAGCATCAGCAGCGAGCCGAGCAGCGTGTACAGGAAGAACTTGAAGGCCGCGTAGATCTTTCTCGGCCCGCCCCAGACGCCGATGATCAAGTACATCGGGATCAGCGTGGCTTCGAAGAACACGTAAAACAGCATGCCGTCGAGCGCCGCGAACACACCTATCATCAGGCCGCTGAGGATCAGGAAAGCGGCCATGTACTGGTTGACGCGGCTGGTGATCGACTCCCAGCTCGCGATGATGACCACCACGTTGATGAAGGCCGTCAGCAGCACAAACCATAGCGAGATGCCGTCCACGCCGAGGTGGTAGTTGACATTGAAACGCTCTATCCACGGGGCCTTCTCGACAAACTGCATGGCCGACGTGCCGATTTCAAAGCCGCCGTAAAGAGGAAGGGTCACAAGGAAACTGACGATGGCACCGATCAGTGCGATCCAGCGCACGCTGCGCGCCTGGTCGTCACGTCCGAGGGCCAGCAGGATGACGCCGAAAAAGATCGGCGTCCAGATGGCAAGGCTCAACAATCCCATTTTTATTCTTCTCCTTGTCGCTTATTTGCTGAGCAATTCTTTGATCATCGGCCAGGTCGAGAAATAACTGACCAGGATAAAAATACCGACGATCATGGCCAGCGCGTAGTGGTAGATGTAGCCGGTCTGCACCTTGCGCACCACACCGGACACCCAGCCGACCAGCTTCCAGGAGCCGTTGACCAGTGCGCCGTCGATCAGCTTCTCGTCGCCGCCCTTCCAAAGACCAATGCCCAGGCCGCGCGCACCACGCGCGAGAACGTTCTCATTGAACCAGTCCATGTAGTACTTGTTCTCAAGCAGCGTGTAGAGGGGCTCGACGCGGCGCTTGATGGCTGCCGGCAGGGCCGGGTTGACCATGTACATGTAATAGGCTGAGGCGACGCCCGCAAGTGCCAGCCAGAACGGCGCGGTCATGAGGCCATGCAGCGCCATCTGGGCCGGACCGTGGAACATTTTTGCCAGTTCGGCCATGGCCGGGTGTTTGGCCGCGTTGACGATGATGGCGTCTTTCAGGAAGTCGCCGAACAGCATGGCGTCAATGCTCATGAAGCCGATCACCACCGAGGGAATGGCCAGCAGGACCAGCGGCGCGGTCACCACCCAGGGCGACTCGTGCGGCACATGGGCCGCATGGTGCGCATCATGGCCATGGTGGTCGTCGTGGTGGGCATCGGGGTTCTGGTCAAAACGCTCCTTGCCGTGGAACACCAGGAAATACATGCGGAAGGAATAAAAGGCTGTCACGAACACACCGGCGAGCACCGCGAAGTGCGCAAAACCGGCGCCCGGCAGGTTGCTGAAATGCACCGCTTCGATGATGCTGTCTTTCGAATAGAACCCGGCAAACAGTGGTGTGCCAATCAGCGCCAGGGAACCGAGCAGCGCCGTGATCCAGGTGATGGGCATGTACTTGCGCAGCCCGCCCATCCAGCGAATGTCCTGGTTGTGGTGCACCCCCATGATGACGGAACCCGCCGCCAGGAACAGCAGCGCCTTGAAGAAGGCGTGGGTCATCAGGTGGAAGACGGCGACCGAGTAGGCCGAGGCGCCCAGCGCCACTGTCATGTAGCCGAGTTGAGACAAGGTGGAATAGGCCACGACGCGTTTGATGTCGTTCTGGATGATGCCCAGAAAACCCATGAACAGGGCCGTGATGGCGCCGATCACCATGATGAAGCTCAGCGCGGTGTCGCTGAGTTCGAACAGCGGTGACATGCGGGCCACCATGAAGATGCCGGCCGTGACCATGGTGGCGGCGTGGATCAGCGCGGAAATCGGCGTCGGGCCTTCCATGGAGTCTGGCAACCAGACATGCAGCGGGAACTGCGCCGACTTGCCCATGGCGCCAATGAACAGGCAGATGCAGATCACGGTGATCAGCATCCAGTCGGTGCCCGGGAAACCGAGCTTGGCGATGTCGCCCGATTTGGCAAACACCTCGGTGTAATTGAGCGAGCCGGCGTAGGCCGCGAGCAGGCCAATGCCGAGGATGAAGCCGAAGTCGCCGACCCGGTTGACCAGGAAGGCCTTCATGTTGGCGAAGATGGCGGTCGGCTTGTTGAACCAGAACCCGATCAGCAGGTAGGACACCAGGCCCACGGCCTCCCAGCCGAAGAACAGCTGCAGCAGGTTGTTGCTCATCACCAGCATCAGCATGGAGAAGGTGAACAGCGAGATGTAGGCGAAAAAGCGGTTGTAGCCTTCGTCTTCTTCCATGTAGCCGATGGTGTAGATGTGCACCATCAGCGAGACAAAGGTCACGACACACATCATCATGGCGGTCAGGCCATCCACCAGGAAGCCGATTTCCATCTTCAGCCCACCCACGACCATCCAGGTGTAAAGCGTTTCATTGAAACGCGCACCGTCGATGGCGACACTCTTGAGTGTCATGGCCGAGATGATGAAGGCCACCAGCACACCGACGATGGTCAGCGTGTGCGACAGGCGGCGGCCTATCCAGTTGCCACCGAACGTGGTGCCGAAAATACCGGCCAGCAGCGAGCCTGCCAGAGGTGCCAGGGGAACGGCCAGCAGGGTGGCGGCGGAAAGGGTCTGGCTCATGTTCTTCTTATCCCTTGAGCGTGTTGAGTTCGTCCACGTTGATGCTGGCCTTGTTGCGGAACAGCAGAACGAGAATGGCCAGGCCGATGGCCGATTCGGCGGCCGCGACGGTCAGGATGAAAAACACGAACACCTGGCCGGCCAGGTCATTGAGGTAGTACGAGAAAGCCACGAAGTTCATGTTGACGGCCAGCAGCATGAGCTCGATCGCCATCAGGATGATGATCAGGTTTTTCCGGTTCAGGAAAATACCGATGACCGACAGCGCAAACAGCATCGCGCCCAGTGTCAGGAAATGTCCCAGCGTGAGCATCATGCCTTTTCCTCCGGTGCGGCAACCACAGGGGCAGCCTGCGTGGCCTTGATCTTGACCAGGCTGACGCGATCGCCGCGCTTGACGCGGATCTGGTCGGCCGGGTTGGTGTTTTTGGAATCCTTGCGCGCACGCAGGGTCAGCGCAATGGCGGCAATGATGGCCACCAGCAGAATCACTGCCGCGATTTCAAGCGGATACAGGTACTCGGAATACAGCACCTTGCCGATCTCTTTGGTGTTCGAATACTGCGCGGCGGCCTGCCCTGCCACCACGGCCGACTTCGGCGCCTCGCTCAGGCGGAAACCGCCCATCAGCACGGCAGACATTTCCAGTGCAATCAGCGCACCGACGCTGGCAGCCAGCGGAAAGTGCTTCCAGAAACCCTTGCGCACCCCTTCCATGTTGATGTCCAGCATCATCACGACAAAGAGGAAAAGCACCATCACGGCGCCGACATACACCAGCACCAGCGTGATGGCCAGGAATTCGGCCTTGAGCAGAATCCACAGGGCCGACGCCTGGAAGAAGGCCAGCACCAGGTAGAGGGCGGCATGCACGGGATTGCGCGCCGTGATCACCCGGAATGCGGCAAACAGCAGCACCAGGGCGAAGAGATAAAAGAGACCTGTTTTAGCGTCCATGTTCTGCGAATCTTTCTTGAGCCAACGACCTGGGGGCGGTGTCAGCGGTACTTGGCATCCGCGGCGCGGCTGGCAGCGATTTCTTTTTCGTAACGGTCACCGACAGCCAGCAGCATGTCCTTGGTGAAATACAGGTCACCGCGTTTTTCGCCGTGGTATTCGAAGATGTGGGTCTCGACGATGGAGTCCACCGGGCAGCTTTCCTCGCAGAAGCCGCAGAAGATGCACTTGGTCAGGTCGATGTCGTAACGCGAGGTGCGGCGGCTGCCGTCTTCGCGCACATCCGATTCGATCGTGATGGCCATCGCCGGGCAGACGGCCTCGCACAGCTTGCAGGCAATGCAGCGCTCTTCGCCGTTTTCATAACGGCGCAGCGCATGCAGGCCGCGAAAACGCGGACTCAGCGGCGTCTTTTCTTCCGGGAACTGGATCGTGATCTTGCGCTTGAACATGTACTTGCCGGTCAGGGCCATGCCCTTGAACAGCTCGGTCAGCATGAAGCTGGATACGAAGTCTTTGACAGAGGCAACTGCACTCATGATGATTTCCTGAGAGCTACACGAAGTGAGCGAATGCGGGGGCCAGGCTTTTCCGACGGGCCGCCCCTAGGAAAAACGCGCCCCCTCGGGGGGCAGAGAGCTACACGAAGTGAGCGAACGTGGGGGCTCATGGTCATTTCCAGAGGCTGTACGGGGTCTGCATCCAGGCCCCGATGACCACCAGCCAGACCAGGGTCACAGGAATGAAGATCTTCCAACCCAGACGCATGATCTGGTCATAACGGAAGCGCGGGAAGGTGGCGCGCACCCACAGGAACAGGGTGACCACCACAAAGGTCTTCAGCCCCAGCCAGATCCAGCCAGGCACCCAGTTGAAGAGTTCGCTGTCGATCGGCGACAACCAGCCGCCGAGGAACAGGATCACGGTCAGGATGGACACCAGAATCATGTTGGCGTATTCGGCCAGGAAGAACATGGCGAAGGCCATGCCCGAGTACTCGACCATGTGGCCGGCCACGATTTCCGACTCGCCCTCGACCACGTCAAACGGGTGACGGTTGGTTTCGGCCAGGCCGGCAATGAAAAACACCACGAAAATCGGCAGCAGCGGCAGCCAGTTCCAGGACAGGAAGTTCAGGCCTTTGCTGGCCGCCATGCCGATGGACTGGCCCATCACGATGTCGGTCATGTTCAGGCTGGCCGACACCATCAGCACCACCACCAGGCAAAAACCCATGGCGATTTCGTAGCTGACCATCTGCGCCGACGCCCGCATGGCGCCCAGGAAAGCGTATTTGGAATTCGAAGCCCAGCCGGCAATGATGACGCCGTACACCTCGAGCGAGGTGATGGCCATCAGGAACAGCAGGCCGGCGTTGATGTTGGCCAGCGCCACATCGGGCCCGAAAGGCACGACCGCCCAGGCCGCCAGCGCCGGCATGATGGTCATGATGGGGCCGAGCACAAACAGGCCCTTGCTGGCCGCCGTCGGAATGATGATTTCCTTGGTCAGCAGCTTGAGTGCGTCGGCAATCGGCTGCAACAGGCCGAAGGGGCCGACGCGGTTCGGGCCGAGGCGGATCTGGGTAAAACCGATCGCCTTGCGCTCCCACAGCGTGAGGTAGGCCACACAACCCATCAGCGGCAGCAGCACCACGACAATCTTGATCAGGGTCCAGAGCACCGGCCAGACCGTGCCAGGCCAGATGCCGCCCATCAAACCCTGGCCGAAGCTGAAAATGGTGTCAATCATGCTGCCACTCCCTCAAGCGCAGCGGCCTGCCGCGCATCAGCCGTCAGTTGCAGCGAGGTGGCGCGCCGGACCAGGCTGTCGAGCTGGTAAATGCTGGCCACGACAGGCGCCGCACCGGCCGCCGTCAGCTGGACCGCCGCCTGGGTTGCATTGCCAAGCTGCTGCGCCGGCACCATCGCACCTTCGGCACCGGAAATCTGCCGCAGCACATCCTGCGCGGACTCGAAATCAAAACCCGGCAGGCCGAGCAGGTTGGCCAGCACGCGCAGCACCTTCCAGGCGGGCCGCGCTTCCCCGAAGGGCTTGACCACGGCATGAAAACTCTGCACGCGGCCCTCGGCGTTGACAAAGGTGCCGGGCGTTTCGGTGAACGGTGCAATCGGCAGCAACACGTCGCTGAAATCCATGTTCGCCTTGAAGGGGCTCAGGGTCACCACCATGTGCGCGCTGTTGAGTGCGGCCTTGGCCGAAGCCCCGGCCGCCGAATCGAACTCAGGCTCGTTGTTGAGCAGAATGACGGCCTTGAGCTTGCCCGCCAGCATCTGGCCGGCATCCAGGCCGTTGCCCGCCGGGAACGCGCCAGCGAGCTGTGCGCCGACGGTGTTGGCCGCTTCCGTGAGGTAACCGACGGTCGCGCCGGTCTGCTCGCCGATCCAGTTGGCCAGGGCCAGCAGGCTGGCGGCGTTGGCATGGTGCGCGGCGGCATTGCCCAGCAGGATGGCCTTGCGCTCCCCGCCCTGCAGGGACTTTGCCACTGCTTTGGCGACGTCCGTGGCCTGGCCGGCGGCAGGCGCCGGAACACCCTTGTCCGCCGCTATCGCTGCGGCCACATCGGCCAGGGCCTGCGCCCAGGCACCCGGCTCGGCCAGGACCGCATTGGCCACCGGCATCGCCCAGGCGTCGACCGAGGCCAGCTCTGCTACGGAAGTGATAGCACTCAGCGCACAGCCCTTGCGGACGGACTGCCGGATTCGCTGGGCAAACAGCGGGTGGTCCTTGCGCAGGTTGGAACCCACGACCAGCACACGCTGCAGATTGGACAGTGACGCGATCGAGGTGCCCAGCCAGCGCACGGAGGACGACGGGGCAAATTCAGCATTGCGCAGGCGGTAGTCGATGTTGTCGCTGCCCAGGCCGCGCATCAGCGAGGCCGCCAGGAACAGCTCTTCGAGCGTGCTGTGCGGGCTGGCCAGCGTGCCCACGCTGTCGGCACCGTGGTCAGCCTTGATCTGCTTGAGCCCGTTGGCGACATATTCGAGCGCGGTCTGCCAGTCCACGGCCTTCCACTGTCCGCCCTGCTTGAGCATGGGGGTGGTCAGGCGCTCGTCGCTGTTCAGGGCTTCGTAGGAGAAACGGTCGCGGTCGGCAAGCCAGCATTCGTTGACGTCTTCGTTTTCGAGCGGCACGACACGCATGACCCGGTTGTTCTTGACCTGGACAATCAGGTTGGCACCGGTCGAATCGTGCGGGCTGACCGACTTGCGGCGCGACAGCTCCCAGGTGCGGGCGCTGTAGCGGAAAGGCTTGCTGGTCAGCGCGCCCACCGGGCAGATGTCGATCATGTTGCCCGACAGCTCGGAGTCCACCGACATGCCGACAAAGGTCTCGATCTCGGCGTGTTCACCGCGGTGCGACATGCCCAGCTCCATCACGCCGGCGACTTCCTGGCCAAAACGCACGCAGCGCGTGCAGTGGATGCAGCGGCTCATCTCTTCCATCGAGATCAGCGGGCCGACATCCTTGTGGAAAACCACGCGCTTTTCTTCCTCGTAGCGCGAACCGCTGCTGCCGTAGCCGACCGCCAAGTCCTGCAACTGGCACTCGCCGCCCTGGTCGCAGATCGGGCAATCGAGCGGGTGGTTGATCAGCAGGAACTCCATCACGCCCTTCTGGGCCTTGATGGCTTTGTCGCTCTTGGTGTGCACGATCATGCCCTGCGTCACGGGCGTGGCGCAGGCCGGCATCGGCTTGGGCGCCTTTTCCACATCAACCAGGCACATGCGGCAGTTGGCCGCGATGCTGAGCTTCTTGTGGTAGCAAAAATGGGGAATGTAGGTACCGGCTTTTTCGGCCGCATGCATCACCGTGCTGCCTTCGAGCACTTCCACTTTCTGACCGTCGAGTTGGATTTCAACCATGGTGATTTTGCTTTGAGGGAGGCGCTGTTATGCGTAAACCGGGACCAGACAGGTCTTGTGGGTGATGTGGTGTTCGAACTCGGCGCGGAAGTGCTTGATCATGGCGCGCACCGGCATGGCCGCGGCGTCGCCGAGCGCGCAGATGGTGCGGCCCTGGATGTTGTCGGAGATCGAATTGAGCATGTCCAGGTCGCTCTCGCGGCCATGGCCGTGTTCAATGCGGTCCACCATGCGCCAGAGCCAGCCGGTGCCTTCGCGGCAGGGTGTGCACTGGCCGCAGCTTTCATGCATGTAGAAGTAGGACAGGCGCAGCAGGCTCTTGACCATGCAGCGGGTCTCGTCCATCACGATCACCGCGCCGGAGCCGAGCATGGAGCCGGCCTTGGCGATCGAGTCGTAGTCCATGTCGGTGGCCATCATGATGTCGGCCGGCAGCACCGGCATCGACGAGCCGCCGGGAATCACGGCCTTGAGCTTGCGCCCGCCGCGCATGCCGCCCGCGAGCTCGAGCAGTTTGGCAAACGGGGTGCCCATCGGGATTTCGTAGTTGCCTGGACGCTCGACGTCGCCGCTGATGGTGAAAATCTTGGTGCCGCCGTTGTTGGGCTTGCCGCAGTCCAGGTAGGCCTGGCCGCCATTGCGGATGATCCAGGGCACGGCCGCGAAGGTTTCGGTGTTGTTGATGGTGGTCGGTTTGCCATACAGGCCGAAACTGGCGGGGAACGGCGGCTTGAAACGCGGCTGGCCTTTTTTGCCCTCCAGCGATTCAAGCAAGGCGGTTTCCTCGCCGCAGATGTAGGCGCCGAAACCATGGGCCGCGTGCAGCTGGAAGCTGTAATTGCTGCCCAGGATATTGTTGCCCAGCAGCCCGGCGGCACGCGCTTCTTCCAGCGCTTCTTCAAACCGCTTGTAAGTGGTGAAGATTTCGCCGTGGATGTAGTTGTAGCCCACATTGATGCCCATCGCGTAGGCGGCGATCGCCATGCCTTCGATGACGATGTGCGGGTTGTACTGCATGATGTCACGGTCTTTGGCGGTGCCCGGCTCGCCTTCGTCCGAGTTGCAGACCAGGTATTTCTGGCCCGGGAACTGGCGCGGCATGAAACTCCACTTCAGGCCGGTCGGAAAACCCGCGCCGCCACGGCCGCGCAGGCCGCTGCCTTTGACCTCGGCGATCACCTGGTCTTGCGTCAGGCCTTCGCCGCCATCCTGGCCGAGGATCTTGCGCAGGGCCTGGTAACCGCCGCGCGCTTCGTAGTCTTTCAGGCGCCAGTTGGCACCATCGAGGCCCGCCATGATTTGCGGGTCGATATGGCGGCCATGGAACGAGGTCTGGACGCCGGTGGCCTCAAACTGGGAAAGGATGCTGGAAGCAGACATGGTTACTTCGCCTCGGCAGATTTAAGGCCATCGATCAGCTGGTCGAGTTTGTCGTTGCTCATGAAGCTGCACATGTGCAGGTCGTTGACCAGCATGACGGGCGAGTCGGCGCAGGCGCCCAGGCACTCGGACTGCTGCAGCGTGAACAGGCCGTCTGCGGTCGTGCCGCCCATGGTCACACCCAGCTTGTGCTCCAGATAGGCCAGCGCCCTGGTGCCCTCGCGCAGCTGGCACGGCAGGTTGGTACAGACGTTGATCTTGTACTTGCCCACCGGCTGCTGGTTGTACATGTTGTAGAAGGTCGTGACCTCGTGCACGGCAATCGGCGCCATGCCGAGGTAGGCGGCAACCAGCTTCTCACTCTCGGCGCTCACGTAGCCCAGCTCTTCCTGCACGATGGCCAGGCAGGCCATGACGGCCGACTGCTTCTGGTCGGCCGGGTACTTGGCGACCTCGCGGGAAAAACGGTCCAGGGTCTGCGCTGACAGCGCAGACGTTTGCGTTGGGTTGGATTCAGAAGTCATAGATTTTCAGCGGTCAATTTCGCCAAACACAATGTCCATCGTGCCGATGACGGCGACCGCATCGGCAATCATGTGGCCACGCGACATTTCGTCCATGGCCGCCAGGTGCGGAAAGCCGGGCGGCCGGATCTTCAGGCGATACGGCTTGTTGGCCCCGTCGCTGACGATGTAGATGCCGAACTCACCCTTGGGGTGTTCCACGGCGGCATAGGCCTCGCCTTCGGGCACGTGGAAGCCTTCGGTGAAGAGCTTGAAATGGTGGATCAGCTCTTCCATGTTGGACTTCATGGATTCGCGGTCGGGGGCAGCCACCTTGTGGTTGCTGGTGATCACCGGGCCGGGGTTCACGCGCAGCCAGTCCACACACTGCTTGATGATGCGGTTGGACTGGCGCATCTCCTCGATGCGGACCAGGTAGCGGTCGTAACAGTCGCCGGTCTTGCCGACCGGGACGTCGAAATCCATCTGGGCATAGACATCGTAGGGCTGCTGCTTGCGCAGGTCCCAGGCAAAACCGGAGCCCCTGAGCATGGGGCCGGTGAAACCCAGGTTCAGCGCGCGCTCGGGCGACACCACGCCGATGCCGACCGTGCGCTGTTTCCAGATGCGGTTGTCGGTCAGCAGGGTTTCGTACTCGTCCACATAACCCGGAAACTTGTTGGCGAAGTCGTCGATGAAGTCCAGCAGCGAACCCTGGCGGTTTTCGTTGAGTGCCTCGATCGCCTTGGCGTTCTTGATCTTGCTGACCTTGTACTGGGACATGGTCTCGGGCAGGTCGCGGTAAACGCCGCCCGGCCGGAAATAGGCCGCATGCATGCGCGCACCGGAGACGGCCTCGTACATGTCGAACAACGCCTCGCGCTCGCGGAAGCAGTAAATCAGGATGTTCATCGCGCCGCAGTCGAAACCGTGCGCGCCCAGCCAAAGCAGGTGGTTGAGCAGGCGCGTGATCTCGGAGAACATCACGCGGATGTATTGCGCGCGCACCGGCACGTCCACGCCTATGAGCTTTTCGATCGCCAGGCAGTAGGCATGCTCGTTGGACATCATCGACACGTAGTCGAGGCGGTCCATGTAGGGCAGCGACTGGATGTAGGTCTTGCTCTCGGCGAGTTTTTCGGTGGCGCGGTGCAGCAGCCCGATGTGCGGGTCGGCGCGCTGGATCACCTCGCCGTCGAGTTCGAGAACGAGGCGCAGCACACCGTGGGCGGCAGGGTGCTGCGGCCCGAAATTGAGCGTGTAGTTTTTGATTTCAGCCATGGGGTATCAAACTATGTAAAACCGGGCTGCCGCCGCCGCGCCGGGCCGCCCCCAACAAGGCAAGCCCCCTCGGGGGGCAGCGCAGCACACGAAGTGGCAAGCGTGGGGGCTCTTCATTGCAGTCCGCCGTAGTTGTCTTCACGAATCACGCGCGGGGTGGTTTCACGCGGTTCGATCGTCACCGGCTGGTAGATCACGCGTTTCTGCTCGGGGTCGTAACGCATCTCGACATGGCCCGTGGTCGGGAAGTCCTTGCGGAAAGGATGGCCGATGAAGCCGTAGTCGGTCAGGATGCGGCGCAGGTCGTTGTGGCCTTCGAAGATGATGCCGAACAGGTCGAACGCCTCGCGCTCGAACCAGTTGGCCGAATTCCACACCTCGGTGAGCGAGGCCACGACCGGGAAATCGTCGTCGCCGCAGAATACCTTGAGCCGCACCCGCTGGTTCAGGCTGACCGACAGCAGGTGCGATGCCACACAAAAACGACGACCGTCGTAACGGCCGTTGGCATATTCGGAGTAGTCGATGCCGCACAGGTCGATCAGTTGTTCGAACTGGCAGCCCGGGGTATCGCGCAGGATCAGCGCAGCGGCGAGGTAATCGGGCGCAGCCACGACGACCGTCAGTTCACCAAACGCAACGCTCACGCGTCTGGCTTTTTCACCGAGAGCGGCAGCAACAGTAGCTGCGAGTTGTTCAGCAGTAGCAGGATGCAGAGGACCCATCAAGCCCTCGCAATGGTGTTGGTGCGGCGGATTTTCTGCTGCAACTGGATGATGCCGTACAGCAGCGCTTCGGCCGTCGGCGGGCAGCCCGGCACATAAACGTCGACCGGCACGATGCGGTCACAGCCGCGAACGACCGAATAACTGTAGTGGTAATAACCGCCACCGTTGGCGCACGACCCCATGGACAGCACCCAGCGCGGCTCGGACATCTGGTCATACACCTTGCGCAAGGCCGGGCCCATCTTGTTGCACAGCGTGCCGGCGACGATCATCAGGTCGGACTGGCGCGGGCTGGGCCGGAACAACATGCCGAAGCGGTCGATGTCGTAACGCGCGGCGCCGGCGTGCATCATCTCGACGGCGCAGCAGGCCAGGCCGAAGGTCATGGGCCAGAGCGACCCGGTCTTGGCCCAGTTGACCACCGAGTCGTAACTCGTGGTCATGAAGCCTTCGTTGAAAACACCTTCTAGTGACATACCCGTCCCTTTGTGGCGGCTGCGCCTGCAACCGCTGAGTCTTGGTGAGCTATTCCCAGTCCAGGGCGCCTTTTTTCCACTCGTAGGCAAAGCCGACGACCAGAATGCCGAGGAAAATCATCATGGACCAGAAGCCCACCGGACCGATTTCCTTGAGCGCCACGGCCCACGGAAACAGGAAAGCGATTTCGAGGTCGAAAAGAATGAACAGGATGGCGACGAGGTAATAACGCACATCGAACTTCATGCGGGCATCTTCAAACGCCTCGAAGCCACACTCATAGGGGGAATTTTTTTCGCTGTCCGGCTTGTTCGGACCGAGCAGACGGCCCAGCAACTGGGGCACCACGCCGACAGCCACGCCCACCAGGATAAACAACAGGACGGGGAGGTATTGGTCGAGGTTCATCGTCGATTCAACTTCTGCAAGCCGCTTGTGCTGGATGCCAGTTTGCTGTTCAAGGCCTGGGCCCTGCCTGAGCAGTACTGGCCAGTGCCTGTAGGTGGTGCGGACGGCGAGACTCGAACTCGCACAGCTTTCGCCACTACCCCCTCAAGATAGCGTGTCTACCAATTTCACCACGTCCGCGGTTTTTAGCTGTCCGGATTGCATGAGGAACCTTGCGGCTTTTGGCTTTCCGGGCAGTCTCAGAGTTTACTCTGAATTTGCACCGTTCCCTGAGCAGAACGGCACCTTTGTGGCGCTATTTCGTCGGGATTTGACCTGCACCAGAAGCGGCCGGCGCAGGCGGTACGGCAACCGCACCGGCGGTGGGTGCGGGGGTGGCCGTGCCGGGGATTTGGCCGGCACCGGGAGCGACCGGCGCTGGCGCCGTGGTGGCCGCGCCTTCCAGCACGCTGGTGCCGGTCTGTGGACGCGCGTTGCCGAAGTAGGCCAGCGCCAGGGTACAGACAAAAAACACGGCCGCCAGGACAGCCGTCGTGCGCGACAGGAAGTTGGCACTGCCGCTGGCGCCAAACAGGCTGCCGGAACCGCCGCTGCCAAAAGCCGCCCCCATGTCGGCGCCCTTGCCGTGCTGCACAAGGATCAGGCCGATCATGCCCAGCGCGGTGATCATCTGGACCGCCAGAACAATGGTTAACAAAACGTTCATATTTACTCCTAATTGAATAGCGTGCTCCGCCCGTCAGACGGCGGCTGCAGCAATAATCGTCAAAAACTCGGGGGCCTTGAGCGACGCGCCGCCGATCAGGCCGCCGTCGATGTCGGGCTGGCTCAGCAGCGTTGCGGCATTGGCCGCATTCATGCTTCCGCCATACAGAATTTTCACGCGCGCGGACTGGTCCGTCGCCGCCTTGAGCTGGGCCCTGAGCACCGCATGCACGGCTTGCGCCTGCTCGGGTGTCGCGGTCCTGCCGGTGCCGATCGCCCAGACCGGTTCATAGGCCACGACGATCTCGCTGATGCAGTGGCCATTGGCATGAATCACGGCCGCCAGCTGGCGCTTGACAACACTTTCCGTCTGCCCTGCTTCGCGTTCTGCCAGCGTCTCACCGACACAGACAATCGGCGTGATGCCCAGTGCCAGCGCCTGCTGCGCCTTCTCGGCGACCAGCGCATCGGTCTCGAAGTGGTACTGGCGGCGCTCCGAGTGGCCGACGATGGCGTAACGGCAGCCGAAGTCCTTCAGCATGGACGCGCTGACTTCACCGGTGTAGGCCCCGGAAGCCTTGGCCGAGACGTCCTGCGCACCCAGATCAATGGAAGCCAGTGCCGGCAAGGCCTGGGCCAGCGCCTGGAACTGTGCCAGATACGGCGCCGGCACACACACCGCCACCGCACAGCCCGGCTGCGCCGGCAAACCGGCCGCCAGGGCCTGCAGCAAGGCCTCATTGGCAGCCAGGCTGCCGTTCATTTTCCAGTTTCCTGCAATCAGTTTTTTCATGCTGCCGGTGCCTGCCAGGTCAAAACAATTTTGCCGATGTGCTGGTTCGACTCCATCAGCGCATGGGCTTTGGCCGCGTCGGCCGCAGCAAAGGTGCTGTGAATCACGGGTTTGATCGCGCCGCTGGCCAGCAGCGGCCAGACTTTTTCCTTCAGGGCTGCGGCAATCGCGGACTTGAACTCGATCGAACGCGGCCGCAGGGTCGAACCGGTGACGGTCAGGCGTTTGCGCAGCACCAGGCCGGCATTGAACTCGGCCTTGAGGCCGCCCTGCACGGCAATGATCACCAGGCGGCCGTCTTCGGCAAGGCACTCGACTTCACGCGCCACGTAGCTGCCGGCGACCATGTCGAGAATGACATTGACGCCCTGGCCTGCCGTGAGCTTTTTGACCTCTTCGGCAAAGTCGCTGGTCTTGTAGTTGATCGCGTGGTCGGCACCGAGGGCCAGGCAGGCGGCGCATTTGTCGTCGCTGCCGGCCGTGACCAGCACCGTGGCGCCCAGCGCCTTGGCCATCTGGATGGCCGTCACGCCGATGCCGCTGGAGCCGCCCTGGATCAACAGGGTTTCGCCCTTTTGCAAGCGCACCCGGTCAAAAACATTGCTCCAGACGGTAAAAAATGTTTCGGGCAGCGAGGCTGCCTCGATATCGCTGAGGCCCGCCGGCACCGGCAGGCACTGACCCACTGGCGCCACACACAGCTCGGCGTAACCGCCGCCCGCCACCAGTGCGCAGACACGGTCGCCCACTTTCAGGCCGGCTTGCGCCATGGCCGCGGCGTCGCCGCCAACAACCACGCCGGCCACTTCCAGCCCGGGAATGTCCGACGCCCCGGGCGGCACCGGGTAGTTGCCGGTGCGCTGCAGGACATCGGGGCGATTCACCCCGCTGGCACTGACGCGGATCAGCAACTCGCCTTCGCCGGCAACCGGCGCCGGCCGCTCGCCCAGACGCAGAACGTCGGGCGGACCATAGGAGGTGATTTCAACGGCTTTCATTAAACTTTCCAGTCATTTGTGGCCACAGCCCCCGACTGGCGGGCGCAAGCAGCTACAAATAAGATAGCAGATTAGCCCTGGTCCTGGCCTTGAGCCGGACGGTCGAGCAGCGCCTTCATGGACAGCTTGACGCGGCCTTTTTCGTCGGTTTCCAGAACCTTGACCTTGACGATCTGGCCTTCGCTCAGGTAGTCGGTGACGCGCTCGACACGCTCGTGGGCGATCTGGCTGATGTGCAGCAGGCCGTCCTTGCCGGGCAACAGGTTGACGAGGGCGCCGAAGTCCAGGATCTTGGTGATCGCGCCTTCGTAGACCTTGCCAATTTCGACTTCGGCGGTGATCTCGGCGATGCGGCGTTTGGCTTCATCGGCCTTGGCGCTGTCGTTCGACGCGATCGTGATGGTGCCGTCTTCCTCGATGTTGATCTGCGTGCCGGTTTCTTCGGTCAGCGCACGAATGACGGCGCCGCCCTTGCCGATCACGTCACGGATTTTCTCGGGGTTGATCTTCATGACATACAGGCGCGGTGCGAAGTCAGAGACCTCGGCCTTGGCTTCGCCCATGGCTTCCTGCATCTTGCCGAGGATGTGCATGCGGGCTTCCTTGGCCTGGGCCAGCGCGACCTGCATGATTTCCTTCGTGATGCCCTGGATCTTGATGTCCATCTGCAGCGCGGTGATGCCGGCGGTGGTACCGGCCACCTTGAAGTCCATGTCGCCCAGGTGATCTTCGTCACCCAGGATGTCGGTCAGCACGGCAAAGCGGTTGTCTTCCTTGATCAGGCCCATGGCGATGCCGGCCACGTGAGCCTTCATCGGCACGCCGGCGTCCATCAGCGACAGGCAGCCGCCGCAGACCGAAGCCATCGACGAGGAGCCGTTGGACTCGGTGATCTCGCTGACGACACGCATGGTGTACGGAAACTCTTCCTTGGTCGGCAACACGGCGATCAGCGCGCGCTTGGCGAGGCGGCCGTGGCCGATTTCGCGGCGTTTCGGGCTGCCCACACGGCCGGTTTCGCCGGTGGCGAACGGAGGCATGTTGTAGTGCAGCATGAAGCGGTCTTCATAGTCGCCCGACAAGGCGTCGATGCGCTGTGCATCGCGCTCGGTGCCCAGCGTGGTGATCACCAGCGCCTGGGTCTCGCCGCGCGTGAACAGGGCCGAACCGTGGGTACGGGGCAGCACGCTGTTGCGGATTTCGATGGGGCGCACGGTGCGCGTGTCGCGGCCATCAATGCGGGGATCGCCGGCCAGGATCTGGCTGCGCACGATTTTGGCTTCGATGTCGAACAGCATGCCTTCGACGGCAACACCGTCGAATTCGACGCCCTCGGCCTTCAGGCCCATCTTGGTCCAGGTGGTCACTTCGCGCGTGGCGTGGGTGCGGGCCTGCTTGTTGCGGATCTGGTAAGCCTTGACGAGCTTTTCTTCGGCCAGCGCAACCACCTTGGCGATCAGCACCTCGTCCTTGGCAGGCGCACGCCAGTCCCAGACCGGCTTGCCGGCATCACGAACAAGTTCGTGAATCGCGTTGATCGCGATGTTGCCCTGCTCATGGCCAAACACGATGGCGCCGAGCATGATTTCTTCGGACAGCTGCTGGGCTTCGGACTCGACCATCAGCACGGCGGCTTCGGTGCCGGCCACAACCAGATCCATTTTCGAATCCTTCAGCTGGGTCTTGCCGGGGTTCAGCACGTACTGGCCGTCGATGTAGGCCACGCGGGCCGCGCCTATCGGGCCATTGAAAGGAATGCCGGAAATAGCCAGCGCGGCGCTGGATGCGATCAGCGCAGGAATGTCGCCTTCGACTTCAGGATTGAGCGACAACACATGGATCACGACCTGCACTTCATTGAAGAAGCCTTCGGGGAACAGGGGGCGGATCGGGCGGTCGATCAGGCGCGAGGTCAGTGTTTCAAACTCGCTGGGACGGCCTTCGCGCTTGAAGAAGCTGCCGGGAATGCGGCCGGCGGCGTAGGTTTTTTCGAGATAGTCGACCGTCAGGGGAAAGAAGTCCTGACCGGGCTTGGCCTCGGTTTTGGCAACCACGGTGGCCAGCACCACGGTGCCATCCATATCCAGCAACACGGCGCCGCCGGACTGGCGTGCGACTTCGCCGGTTTCCATCGTGACCTTGTGCTGACCCCATTGGAAAGTCTTGCTGACTTTGTTGAAAATGCTCATGTTTTTTTCTCCACTTGACTGGGTGCATGAGGCTGCACCTGAAGCCCGGAGCGGGGACAAATCGAACACGATGCCATTCCACAAAACACCTGCGCCCAGGATTTTTCTTGTGGAATGACACAGCGCGTGCTCTTTTTGCCTTGCTCCGAAGTAAGCCAGTTATGCCTGCGGCATTCCTGGAATTTTGTACATTTTGAAGTAAAAAACGCCTGAGCTAGTGAACTAACTCAGGCGCTTTGCAGTCGTTTTAGCGCTTATTTGCGCAGGCCAAGCTTGGCGATCAACGCAACATAACGGGCTGCGTCCTTGGACTTCAGGTAATCCAGCAGCTTGCGGCGGCGGCTCACCATGCGCAGCAGGCCACGGCGACCGTGGTGATCCTTGGCGTGGGTCTTGAAATGGGGCATCAGTTCATTGATGCGGCCGGTCAGCAGGGCCACTTGAACTTCTGGGCTGCCGGTGTCGCCAGCGGCGCGTGCGTTGGCCTGAACGATGTCGGCCTTGATGGATTTCGCGATCATGGGTTTTCCTTGGAAATTACTTGCGAGCGGTACAGTGTTCCCGACGTGGGAGTTGACCGTGGCCGCCGTGTTCTGCAACGCGCCGCTTCTTCAGAATGAAAAAGCACGCTTTTGCGCAGAGCCTTGGATTATAGCCCAGTCTCCGGGCCGGCTCAGGCGCCCGGCAGCCAGCGGGCCAGGCGCTCCACGCCCTGCCCCAGCCTGGCGACGTCCCGGCTTGCAAAACACCAGCGCAGCCAGCCCTGGGCCTCGGGCGCCGGGTTGACCATGAAGGCATTGCCGGGGGCCAGCCCGAGGCCGGCCTCCACCACCAGGCGTTTGGCGGTGGCCAGCGAATCGCCGAAGCGCGCCTGGTCCGACAGCCTGAAAAACGCATACATGCCGCCCCGGGCCGGGGCCACTTCCACACCCGGCAGCGCCTGCAGCAGCGGCACCAGCGTGTCGCGGCAGGTTTTCAGGTGCGCCACCAATTGCGGCGTGACGTCATCGGTTCTTGCCAGCGCCACCAGGGCGGCCCGCTGGACGAACACCGGGGCGCACGAGGTATTGAACTCCACCAGCTTGCCCATGTGCGGCGTCATGCCGGGTGGCATCACCAGCCAGCCCAGGCGCCAGCCGGTCATCAAAAAGCTCTTGGAAAAGCTGTGGACGACCAGCAGCCGGTCTTCCGGGGCCGCAATATCGAGGAAACTCGGCGCGCAGCCATTTTCCGTGGGCTCGAAATAAAGCCGCTCGTACACCTCGTCGGCCAGAATCCAGGTGCCGGTGCGGCGGCAGTGCGCGAGCAGGGTTTCCTGCTCGGCGCGGCTCAGGGTCCAGCCGGTCGGGTTGTTCGGTGCGTTGACGATCAACAGCCGGGTCCGGGGCGTGATGGCCGCCAGCAACTCGTCCATATCGAGTTGCCACTGGCTGGCCACCGGCCGCAGGCTCACGCAGCGCAGCTTCGCGCCCATGATCAGCGGCTGCGCGGTCAGGTTGGGCCAGACCGGCGTCACCGCCACCACCTCATCGCCGGCATCCACCAGCGCCTGCATCGCCAGCATCAGGGCGTTCACGCCGCCCGAGGTGACAGCAATACGGTCCGCATCAATCGCTGCCGCGCCGCAGCAGCGCAAGCCGGTGGCGTAACGCGCAATCGCTTCGCGCAGCTCCGGCAGGCCCAGGTTGTGCGCGTAAAAAGTCTCGCCCTGCTGCAGCGAGGCGATGGCGGCATCG
Organism: Polaromonas sp. AER18D-145; assembly: GCF_002379095.1. Lineage (GTDB taxonomy): Bacteria > Pseudomonadota > Gammaproteobacteria > Burkholderiales > Burkholderiaceae_C > Polaromonas. The sequence goes on along the minus strand of NZ_NBZV01000036.1, from coordinate 24,793 downwards.
CGGATGAAGGCGGGCGTGACCTCGTCACTTTCACCAAACCAGAACTTGAGCACATCGCTGCGCCCCATGCCGGCATTGGCCACCTGGCGGATCATCGATTCTTCGAGGTCTAAAACGGCTTGTCTCATGCGGGTCTTTCTGCGAAGGGTGGCGTTGGCGTGCGGTTCAGGGCCGCTGCATCTTGCAGTTGTGCGGCTGGCTGGAGCGCGCGGCATCGATGGTCTTGATCACCCGGAAGCCATAACCCGAGCCCTCCACATCGAACCGGACACCGGGTGCCCCCTGCCGGTCCATCACGGCCACCAGCAGCGGCTGCTGGAACTGGTGGTCGGCGCCGCGCATCACACCCTTGTGGCCGGCAAACAGCACCGTCGCCTTTTCCAGCTGCGCGGCGACGGCGGCGGACTCCACCGTGCGGGCTTTTTCGATGCTCTGCGCCAGGGCTTCCACCATCAGCTGCATGCGCATGTGCACATAGTCGTCCTGGGGTTTCGGAAAACGCTGGCGGAAGGACTGGTAAAACGCTTCCGACTGGGCACCCGGTTCATTGGGAAACCATTCGGCCACAGCGATCACCTTGCCGACGCCGGCATCCCCCAGCGCGGCGGGCACGCCCAGTGCATTGCCGTAAAAAGTGTAAAAGCTGCCTTCAAAACCCACATCCCTCGCGGCCTTGACCAGCAGGGTCAGATCGTTCCCCCAGTTGCCGGTGAGCACGGCCTGAGCGCCGCTGGCCTTGATCTTGGCGGCATAGGGAAGAAAGTCCTTGACGCGGCCCATCGGGTGCAACTCGTCGCCGACGATCTGCACATCGGGGCGCTGGGCACCCAGCTGCCGGCGGGCTTCGCGCAGCACGGCCTGGCCAAAGCTGTAGTCCTGCCCGATCAGGTAGATGCTCTTGACCGCCTTGTCTTCCTTGAGCACATCCATCAGCGCGGCCATGCGCATGTCGGCGTGGGCATCGAAACGGAAGTGCCAGTAGCTGCATTTTTCATTGGTCAGCACCGGATCCACCGCGGAATAATTCAGGTACAGCGCGCGCTGGGCCGGCTGGCGCTCATTGTGTTTGTTGATCGCATCAATCAGCACCGCGGCCGTCGACGACGAGTTGCCCTGGGTCACCAGCGTGATCCCGTCATCCAGGGCGGAGCGCAGGGCCGACAGGGCCTCCTCGTTCTGGCCCTTGCTGTCGTAGCGCTCGAACACCAGCGGGCGATTGCCGCCGGGCAGCTTGAGGCCGCCGCGCGCATTGACGCGCTCCGCCGCCCACACCAGGTTGCGGAACACGGCTTCGCCTGTATTGGCAAACGGCCCGGACAGGCTCTCGATCAGCGCGACGCGGACCGGGGCTGGCGCCGCCGCGGGCTGCTGTGCGGAGGCACTGGCCGACCACAGACAGGCGCTCGCGCCTAGGGCCAGTACGGCACGTTTCAAGGTTCGATGACTGAAAAAATACATTCTGGAATTTCCTTGAAATACGCCTTGGCACGCTTACCTGCTGTGCATGCGGCGATCACGATTGGGAGCCGCGAAGTGTAAGGGGAAAAATTTCCCGCCCAACCCAAAGGAGTCCTTATGTTTTATTCACTTGCCGGCCGTCCTGCACGAAGCTTTCAGCGTCCCGCCTCCTCGCTGGTCAGCAACGGCGCCCTTGACAAATTCCTGAGCGACACCCTGGGCGCCCTGTCCGACAGCCGCCCCGCCCAATCGGCGTCGGTGGAAGACGGTGACAAGGCCTATTCACTGCAACTGGACGTTCCGGGCCTGGCCAGGGAACAGCTGGACATCGGCATCGAAGGTGATGTGGTGCGTATTGCCAGCAAAGCCGATGCCGCACGCACGGTCAAGGCGGCTTACCGTTTTCCTGTGGAAATCGACGCCGCCGCAAGCACCGCCAAACTGGCAAACGGCGTGCTGACCTTGACGCTGGGCAAAAAAGTCCCGGTCAGCAACGTGGCCCAGCTGACGATTCAGTAGAACTGGCCCCCACGTTCGCTCACTGCGTGTAGCTCTCTGCCCCCCGAGGGGGCGCGTTTTTCCTTGGGGCGGCCCGGCGGAAAAACCTGGCCGCCAAGGTCGCTCACTGTGTGTAGCTCTCTGCGCCGCCGCCAAACCGGGTCAGGCTGTGATTTCCGCCAGACCCCAGCGCGGCTTCACGTCAAAGGTGTAGCCGCGCTGCAGGCTTTCCAGGCCTGCCTGCAGCCGCATGCCGGCCGCCAGCGCGATCATGGCGCCGTTGTCGGTGCACAAATGCATTTCCGGGTAATGCACCCGAATCCCCTTTTTGCTGCAGGCCGCGTTGAGCTGTTCACGCAGCAAGGCATTGGCCCCCACGCCACCGGCCACCACCAGCCGTGTCAAGCCGGTCTGCTCCAGCGCTTTCAACGATTTTTTGACCAGCACTTCCACAATGGCCGCCTGCGTCGAGGCCGCCAGGTCGGCCCGGGCCTGCTCGCCCATGGGCTCGCCGAGTTTTTTGGCCTGCGTCAGCACTGCGGTTTTCAGGCCGGAAAATGAAAAATCGAGGTCGCCGCTGTGCAGCAGCGGCCGGGGCAGCTTGAAGGCCTGGGCGTCGCCGCCCAGCGCCAGCCTGGCCAGGTGCGGCCCGCCGGGGTAAGGCAGGCCCAGCAACTTGGCCGATTTGTCAAAGGCCTCGCCGGCCGCGTCGTCAATGGTTTCGCCCAGCAGCTCGTAGCTGCCCACCCGGTCCACCCGCATCAGCTGGGTGTGGCCGCCCGACACCAGCAACGCCACGAAGGAAAACTGTGGCGGGTCGGCGCTCAAAAAAGGCGAGAGCAAATGCCCCTCGAGGTGATGCACGCCCATCACCGGCTTGCCCAGCGCTGCCGCCAGTGAACAGGCCACGCCGGCGCCCACCAGCAGCGCGCCGGCCAGGCCCGGGCCGCGGGTGTAGGCCACCACGTCCACGTCGGCCAGCGAACGCTGCGCCTGGCCCAGCACCTCGCTGATCAGCGGCAGCACACGCCGGATGTGGTCGCGGCTGGCCAGTTCGGGCACCACGCCGCCGTAAGCCTGGTGCATGTCGATCTGGCTGTGCAGCGCGTGCGCCAGCAACGCCGGCACGCCCTGGCCCGCGGCGTCGACAAGCGCCACGCCGGTTTCGTCACAACTCGATTCAATTCCCAGTACAAGCATGGCACCCAGTGTAAAGCGCGGTGTGCCGTTCGCCCCGGGTCGGGGCCGAAAACGGCCCGGGGCATGAATGTTGCAGGACAATCACTGACCTTCCTTCCTTCCTTTGACTGAAACGATGAAATCCGGATTGAGCTTTCTGATTGCCGCCAGGCGTTGCGAAATCAACGACCTCGAGCAACTCACCCGCACCAGCGCGCTGGTCAACGTGATCGGGCGGCTGGTCCACGCACTGCAGAAGGAACGCGGCATTTCCAATGTTTTCCTGGGCTCGCAGGGCGCCCGGTTCGCCGCGCAGCTGCCCCGCCAGGTGCTCGATTGCCGGCAGGTCGAGGACGAGTTGCGCGCCAGCTTCGACCACCTGGACACCGATGCCGGCCACCTGAACAACGGCGCGCGGCTGTTCAGCCGCATTGCTTTTGTCCTGCATGAACTCGACGCCCTGCCCGCCCTGCGGGCCCGCATCGGCGCGCAGGGCGTGGCCGCGGCCGAGGTCACCACGGCATTCGTCAAGCTGATCGCCGGCCTGCTGGCCGTGGTCTTTGAAGCGGCCGACAGTGCCACCAACCCCGAGATTTCGCGGCTGCTGGTGGCCATGTTCAACTTCATGCAGGGCAAGGAGTTTGCCGGTCAGGAAAGGGCTTTCGGCGCGGCCACCTTCGCTTCGGGCCAGACCGACAGCCAGCGCCAGCAGCAATGGCTGCACCTGATCCAGTCGCAGGAACGCTGCGTGCAGGTGTTCAGCGACTTCTCGACACCGGCGCTGCGCGAACTGTGGCAAACCAGCCAGAGTCCCGCCACGCTGGCAGAGCTCGAACGCCTGCGCCGCATCGCCTGCTCGGTCGCGGCCGGCGCCCTCGACCCCAACCTGAGCCAGACCTGGTTCGACTGTTGCACCCACCGCATCGACGCCATGAAAGCCGTCGAGGACCAGCTGGCGGCCGAACTGCTGCAGCTGTGCGAACAGAAGATCGTGCAGGCCCGTGCCGAACTGCGCGACCACCAGATGATCCTCGCCGCGCTCACGGCGCAGGGCGGCAGCCTGCCAGTTGGGACGGGCCAGGCCGGTCCCGCGGCCACGTCTTATGGCCCGCACCTGGACCGCTCCATCCTCGAGCTGGTCCAGGACCAGGCGAGCCGGCTGCAGGCCATGAGCGACGAGCTGGAGACGGCGCGCGCCTCCCTCAATGAGCGAAAGCTCATCGAACGCGCCAAGGGTCTCCTGATGGCGCACCGCAAGCTCAGTGAAGAAGAGGCCTACAAGATGCTCCGGCAAACCGCCATGAACCAGAACCGCCGCCTGACCGATGTGGCCGAAGCCGTGCTGGCCATGGCGGATTACCTGGCCACCGGAACGCCCTGAATAGGCACAAGACCTGTGCCGCCTGAGGGCTCCGCACCATCATGGCGCACCCCGTCTGAGCGGGTTCTGCGCTCCCGGCGCAACGGCGACAAGCCGTTTTTCAGAGGCAAACAGCAACCCGTCCCCCAACATCAGAATCATCTGGCACGGTTGCTGCTTAGTTGATGGCATGAATGGGCCAACGGCGGTCCGTTCCAAAGTCATCCACGGCTTCACAGGACAACGGCGTCCATTTCCAGCCTGCTTGTGCAGGCCCGAAATGGGCGCCGTTTTGTTTTTCCGCTTTTGACCTTCTGCGCTTCTTTTTTCAGTCTTCTGTTTTGTCACTCAAGGAGTTCCACATGACGCAAACTTCCCCCGCTCCAGGCAAGCCGACACGCCGCGACTTCATCCGCAAAGCCGGTGCACTGGGCGGCGCCGCCACCTTCGGCATCGGCAACCCCGGCGCCTGGGCAGCCGGCTCCGATGCGCCCGAGAAGAAGGAAGTCAAGATCGGCTTCATTCCGCTGACCGACTGCGCCAGCGTGGTCATGGCTTCGGTCATGGGTTTTGACAAAAAACACGGCGTCACCATCATTCCCAGCAAGGAAGCCAGCTGGCCCGGCGTGCGCGACAAGCTGGTCAACGGCGAACTCGACTTTGCCCATGTGCTTTACGGCCTGATTTATGGCGTGCACATGGGAACCGCCGGCCCCAAGAAAGACATGGCCGTGCTGATGAACCTGAACCACAACGGCCAGGCCATCACACTCTCCAAGAAAATCGCCGACAAGGGCGCCGTGGACGGCGCCGGCTTGGCCAAATTGATGGCCTCCGACAAGCGCGAATACACCTTCGCGCAGACCTTTCCCACCGGCACCCATGCGATGTGGCTGTACTACTGGCTGGCAGCCAACGGCATCAACCCGATGAAGGACGCCAAGGTCATCACCGTGCCACCGCCGCAGATGGTGGCCAACATGCGCATCGGCAACATGGACGGCTTCTGTGTGGGCGAGCCCTGGAACCACCGCGCCATCATCGACGGCATTGGCGTGACCGCCACAACCACCCAGGACATCTGGAAGGACCACCCTGAAAAGGTGCTGGGAACGACGGCCGACTTCACCAAGAAGTACCCCAACACGGCGCGCGCCGTCACCGCCGCCATCATCGAAGCCGGCAAATGGATAGACGCCAGCCTGTCCAACAAGAACAAGATGGCTGAAACCATTGCCGAAAAAAGCTATGTCAACACCAGCGTCGATGCGATCAACCAGCGCATCCTGGGCCGTTACCAGAACGGCATGGGCAAGACCTGGGACGACCCGAACTACATGAAGTTCTTCAACGACGGTGCGGTCAACTTCCCCTACCTGTCCGACGGCATGTGGTTCCTGACGCAGCACAAGCGCTGGGGCCTGATCAAGGACCACCCCGACTACCTGGGCCTGGCCAAACAGATCAACCAGATCGACATCTACAAGGACGCCGCCGCTGCCGCCAAGGTCAGCGTGCCCAAGGACGTGATGCGCAGCCACAAGTTGATGGACGGCACGGTCTGGGACGGCAAGGACCCGAAAAAATACGCGGATTCTTTCAAGGTGAAAGCGTGAACGGCGCGGCGAGGGGCCCCACTTGTGGGGATCGACGCCCCCGGAGAACGCTTTCGGCGGCCGACACCTTTCAGCTTCGTCAGGCCTCACAACTCTGGAGGCCGCAGCGTGAGCCGCGCGGCGAGGGGCCCCAGCTCGCTGGGGATCGACGCCCGAGCGAACGCTTTCCGCTGCCGAAACCACACAAGCCCGATTCACCGCACGCTGCTGAGGCAGCGCGCCTGATCAAACTGCGTCAAGGAGATCACCATGGTCAGTGCCGTATTCCACAGCCCGCTTGAAGCTGCCACGCCGGCAGCCCGCAGCGGCGACAAACCCAGGGAGCCATCAGCTGCACATTTAATAGCTGACGGCGTCCATAACACGGGCGCTACAGCCCAAAACAACATGAAAACTACCGTGCCAGCCGCCGCGCCAGCGAAACCACCGCGGGACGCCTCCGTGCTCTGGCTGGGCATTCTGCCGCCGCTGCTGGGCCTGGGTTTGCTGGTGCTGGTCTGGGAACTGGTGTCCATGGGCACCGGCGCCAGCATCCCCTCACCGAAAGACACCTTCATCCAGGCCATCGAGATCTTCAAGGACCCGTTCTACAGCAAGGGCCCGAACGACCAGGGCGTGGGCTGGAACGTGCTGTCCTCGCTCAAACGCGTGGCCATGGGTTTCGGCCTGGCGGCCGTGGTGGGCATTCCGGTGGGTTTCATGATTGGCCGCTTCACCTTCCTGAGCCGCATGTTCAACCCCTTGATCAGCCTGTTGCGCCCGGTCTCGCCGCTGGCCTGGCTGCCGATCGGCCTGCTGGTGTTCAAGGGCGCCGATCCGGCCGCCATCTGGACCATCTTCATCTGCTCGATCTGGCCCATGATCATCAACACCGCCGTCGGCGTGCAACGCGTGCCGCAGGACTACATGAACGTGGCGCGCGTGCTCAACCTCAGCGAATGGAAGATTGTCACCAAGATCCTGTTCCCCGCCGTGCTGCCCTACATGCTGACCGGGGTGCGCCTGGCCGTCGGCACCGCCTGGCTGGTCATCGTCGCGGCCGAAATGCTGACCGGCGGCGTCGGCATCGGCTTCTGGGTCTGGGACGAGTGGAACAACCTCAATGTCAAGAACATCATCATCGCGATTTTCGTGATTGGCATCGTCGGGTTGGTACTGGAATTTGTGCTGATCAAGGTCGCCACGGCCTTCACGTTTGAAGAAGTGAAAAGTTAGGCCTCCGGCCTGCCAACCAAGGACGCATCATGAGTTCATTGACCACCAAATACATCGAGATCCAGGGCGTCGAACAGACCTTCAAGACCAAAAAAGGCCCGTTCTGCGCGCTGCAGAACATCAACCTGACGGTCGCGAAAGGGGAATTCGTCGCGCTGATCGGCCACTCGGGCTGCGGCAAGTCCACGCTGCTGAACCTGATGGCCGGCCTGACCACGCCAACGCAAGGCACGCTGCTCTGCGCCAACCGCGAAATCTCCGGTCCGGGCCCCGAGCGCGCCGTGGTGTTCCAGAACCACTCGCTGCTGCCCTGGCTCACCTGCTTTGAAAATGTCTACCTCGCGGTGGAGCGGGTGTTTGCAGCCAAAGAGAACAAGGCGCAACTCAAGGCCCGCACCGACGCGGCGCTGGCCATGGTCGGTCTCACCGCTGCAGCGCAAAAACGCCCTGGCGAAATCTCGGGCGGCATGAAGCAGCGGGTCGGCATTGCCCGCGCGCTGTGCATGGAGCCCAAGGTGTTGCTGCTGGACGAACCGTTTGGCGCCCTTGACGCCCTGACCCGCGCCAAGCTGCAGGACGAGCTGCTGCAGATCGTGGCGACCACTCAGAGTACCGTGGTCATGGTCACGCACGACGTGGACGAGGCGGTGCTCCTGTCCGACCGCATCGTGATGATGACCAACGGTCCCTCGGCCACCATCGGCGAAGTGCTGCACGTCGAGCTGCCGCGCCCGCGTGACCGGGTCGCCCTTGCCGAAAGTTCGCAGTACCTGCATTACCGCAAGGCAGTGATCGACTTCCTCTACACCCGCCAGGGCCACGTCGAAAAAGCTGCGTAACCGCCGGCCGAAAGGGCACACCACCCTGTGCCGTGACCGACACCGCGGCAGCTCGAACGGGAACAGGCCGCCTTGGCGAACGTGGTGCCCCTCGCCGGTCGGGCCGTGTTCCTGTTGGACGCCCGGCCGCCCGACTCTCCAGGGTGACTTCACCCCTGTCTTGCAGGCGCCACGGACTTCTGGCCCCGTGCAGCCCGGGACCGCAGCCGCACGCGGGCTTTCGCTCGCCGTCCGAGCTCCCCCATCCCTCTGCACCACCCCTACCCGCCATGGCCATCGGCCAGGGCCAGCGCTGGTCGCTTTCTGAGCCCTCATCCCATGAGGGTTTATTGACGGCCAATGCAACAAATCGCAGTAAGTATTACATTTCAGTCTTTAATGTAACTACTTGGTATTTAAATGAACACTCAAGTTTTAACCAGCTACCAGTGGACCCTGGTCGCCCTCTCGTTCCTGATTTCGGTAACCGGCGCCTTTGTCGCGCTGACGGCCGCCACGCGCATCCAGCAGAACTCCACCCACCGCACCATCAACATCCTGGCAGCCGGCGTGGCACTGGGCGGCGTTGGTGTCTGGGCCATGCATTTCGTCGGCATGCTGGCGCTCGATCTCGATGTGGCAAGCAGCTTTTCGATGATCGAAACCGGCGTTTCGCTGGCGGTGGCCGTCCTGGTCGCCTCACTGGCACTGGGTTTTGTCGCCAAGGCGCCGGACAGCCTGCCGCGCATGCTGGGTGCCGGTGCGCTGCTCGGGACCAGCGTGGCTTTCATGCACTACCTGGGCATGTACGGCATGAAATTCGGCGGCTACATCCAGTGGAACTACGGGGTGGTGGCCATCTCGCTGGTCATTGCCGTGGTCGCAGCCACCGCCGCATTGTGGCTGGCCTTCAACTCCGCCAGTTTGGCGCGCCGGGCCGGCGCGGCGCTGGTGATGGCGGTGGCGGTGTGCGCCATGCACTACACCGGCATGGCGGCTGCGGAGTTTGTCTGCACCACGCCGAACCGCACAGCCATTCCTCAGGGTTTTGGCTACATCAGTTCATTCAACCTGCCCAGCCTGGTCATCATTGCCGCGTTCGCCATGGTGCTCCTGATCTCCCTGGATCAGTTTCTGCAGCGCAATGTGGTCACACTCCCGAACTCCATCAAAACCCGTCGCTGACCCAGGTGGCGTGCCGCCGACAGGCCGGGCCCGCCGGAAGCGGCGCCCCGGCGGCACGCAGCCACCCGACCAGGCACAGGCGGCAGCAAGGTTTTTGATCACCGGCATGCCGACCGCGCTGGTAAGCTTCCCGCCATGACGCTTGCTTTGATGGAATGAAGAGATGGCCCTGATTGTGGTCATTGATGACGACGAGGCGATCCGTACCCTGATCGCTGCCGCCCTGCGCTTTGAAGGCTATGAGGTGGCGGAGGCGGACAACGGCGCCTCCGGGCTGGCGCTGGTGCGGAGCAACGCGCCGGACCTGGTCGTCAGTGATGTCAACATGCCCGTGATGGACGGTTTTGCCATGCTGCAGGCGCTGCGCACCGACCCCGCCATCCAGGCCACGCCCGTCATCCTGCTGACTTCGCTGCAGGAACGCGCACATGTCCGCGCCGGCATGACCAGCGGCGCCGACGACTACCTGACCAAACCCCTGGTTTTCGGGGAGCTGCTCGAAGCAACCGCCGCCCAGCTCAACAAGCAGCTGATGCGCCAGTCCGTCCAGGAGCAGGCCGTCGGTGCGGCGGTCGGTGAGGCACTGAAGGAACAGGAAAAAAAGCTGGGCAGCCTCTACGAAAAACGAATGCTGGCCGAACTCGCCGACAAATGGCCCTCGGCACAGGCGCTGGTCGCGGACCGGCGGTTTTCCAGCGCCAGCGTGCTTTTTGTTGACGTGGTCAATTTCCAGGCGCTGGCCGAAAAACTCTCCAGCACGGAACTCAGCGAGGTGGTGCGCGAGTTTTACAAAAATGCGGGCGACACCCTCTATCTTTTCGGCGTCTTCCACATGCAGTTTGTCGGCGAAGGACTGCTGGCCGTGTTCGTGGACAGCACGGACACCGACACCGTCAACCATGGCCTGCGTGCCACCCGGGCGGCCTTGGGCCTGATCGACGCCGCCCAGCGGGTGCAGGGCTTTTTGCTCAGCCATTTTGCCGGGCGTTCGCTGCCGCGTTTCGAAATCTGTGTGGGCCTGAACAGCGGCCCCGTGACGCTGGCCAAACTGGAGGACCCGCTGTGGGGCAGCGCGCAGGTTCTGCCGGTCGGCGACAGCGTCAGCACCACCCTGCAGTTGCAGAAACAGGCCACCTCGGCCGGCTGGAAGATTGCGGCGAGCGCCACCTTGCTGCGCGAGGTCGCCGGCACCGTGAAGACAGGCCGGCGCAAGCGCTTTTCCCTGCCGGGCCGCAGCGGCGCCATGGACGGCACCGAAGTGCTGGGCATCGCGCTTTAAGCGTCAGGACCTCTCTGCGGTCAGCTTCCCGCGACGGGCGCGACGCGGACAGGCCCTGCACCATGACAAGCCCTGTGCATGCCCGCCTTTGGTGCGGATGGCGAGCCTTCCGGGCAAATCTGGCAACAAGCGCTGCGTCAGGCAGGAATGCCGCGCACGGGCAGAACAGGCCGGCCCTCCCGGGCGCGCCATGGCCACGCCCTCAGGCCCGTCACTTACGCCACCGCATGGCACAACTTTTGCGTAAGCCTTCACGGGCGCAACGACGCGCCCACCCGCAACCAGCACACTGCGGGTTCTGCGCATAACGCCGTGCGTATTGGTGTATCTCATACCGGCCACAGCCGGGTCCCTGTTCTGCAGGAGAGAGCATCATGGTTTTTACCTCCCCTTTTTCGCAAGCCGGCATGGCTTTGGCGCTTGCGCCGACGGCACCGGCCCCCACTGGAGTGGCACGATGAAAAAATCAAAACTGGTCATGGTCGGCAATGGCATGGCGGGCGTCCGTACCATCGAGGAACTGCTCAAGGTCGCGCCCGAGCTGTATGACATCACGGTGTTCGGCGCCGAGCCGCACCCCAACTACAACCGCATCCTGCTGTCCCCCGTGCTGGCCGGCGAGCAGACACTCGACGAAATCGTTCTCAACAGCTGGGACTGGTACAAGGACAACCACATCACCCTGCACGCCGGCAAGAAGGTTGTCGAGGTGGACCGCATCAAACGCATCGTGCGCGCCGAAGACGGCACCGAAGAAGAATACGACCGCCTGCTGATGTGCACCGGCTCCAACCCCTTCATCCTGCCCGTGCCCGGCAAGGACCTGCAGGGCGTGATCGCCTACCGCGACATTGCCGACACCAACGAAATGATTGCAGCGTCGGAAAAATATAAAAAAGCCGTGGTCATCGGCGGCGGCCTGCTCGGCCTGGAAGCGGCCAACGGCCTGATGCTGCGCGGCATGGATGTCAGCGTGGTGCATGTGATGCCGACGCTGATGGAGCGCCAGCTCGACAGCGTGGCCGGCCGGCTGCTGCAGACATCGCTGGAAGAGCGCGGGCTGACCTTCCTGATGGGTGCGCAGACCCAGGAACTGGTGGGTGGACCGGACGGCCGTGTCACCGCCATCAAATTCAAGGACGGCACGCAAGTGGCCACTGACCTCGTGGTCATGGCGGTCGGCATACGCCCGAACACGCAGCTGGCCGAAGCCATGCGCCTGCATTGCAACAAGGGCATTGTGGTCAACGACACCATGCAGACGGTCACCGACGCCCGCATCTACAGCGTGGGCGAATGCGCGGCGCACCGTGGCATCGCCTATGGCCTGGTCGCACCACTGTTCGAGCAGGCCAAGGTGGCGGCCAACCACCTGGCGCAGTTCGGCATCGGCCGCTACACCGGTTCGCTGACATCGACCAAACTGAAAGTGACCGGCATCGATCTGTTCTCGGCTGGCGAATTCATGGGCGGCGAAGGTACGGAAGAAATCGTCATGAGTGATCCCTTCGGCGGCGTGTACAAAAAGCTGGTCATCCGGGACGACAAACTGATTGGCGCCTGCCTCTACGGCGACACCGTGGACGGCTCGTATTACTTCAAGCTGCTGCGCGACGGCCGCAGTGTCGGCGATATCCGCGACCGGTTGATGTTCGGCGAGTCCAACATCGGGGATGCGGGCCACGAAGGGCACAACAAGGCCGCGGCCATGCCCGATGAAGCCGAAGTCTGCGGCTGCAATGGCGTGACCAAGGGCACCATCTGCAAGGCCATCAAGGAAAAAGGCCTGTTCACGCTCGACGAGGTGCGCAAACACACCAAGGCCAGCGCGTCCTGCGGCTCCTGCACCGGCCTGGTCGAGCAGATCCTGATGGCCACCGCCGGCGGCGACTACTCGGCCACGCCCAAGCTCAAGGCGATGTGCGGCTGCACCGACCATGGCCACCAGGCGGTGCGCGACGCGATCCGCGCCAACAAGCTGCTGAGCATTGCGGAGGTCTACCAGTTCATGGAGTGGCGCACGCCCAATGGCTGCGCGTCCTGCCGGCCGGCCGTCAACTACTACCTGATCAGCACCTGGCCCAAGGAAGCGAAAGACGACCCGCAAAGCCGCTACATCAACGAACGCAGCCATGCCAACATCCAGAAGGACGGCACCTACAGCGTGATCCCGCGCATGTGGGGCGGGGAAACCACGGCCAGCGAGCTGCGTCGCATCGCCGATGCGGTCGACAAGTACAAGATCCCGACCGTCAAGGTCACCGGCGGCCAGCGCATCGATCTGCTGGGTGTGAAAAAGGAAGACCTGCAAAACGTCTGGAAAGACATCGGCATGCCCTCGGGTCACGCCTATGCCAAGGCCCTGCGCACGGTGAAGACCTGCGTCGGCAGCGAATGGTGCCGCATGGGCACCCAGGACAGCACGCAGATGGGCAAGGACCTGGAACGCGCGATGTGGCGCATGTACGCACCGCACAAGGTCAAGTTCGCGGTCAGCGGCTGCCCGCGCAACTGCGCCGAGTCGGGCATCAAGGACGTCGGCATCATCGGCGTCGATTCGGGCTGGGAGATGTACATCGCCGGCAACGGCGGCATCAAGACCGAGGTGGCGCATTTTTTCACCAAGCTAAAAACAGCTGCCGAAGTGCTCGAGTACACCGGCGCCTTCTGCGAGCTTTACCGCCAGGAGGGCTGGTACCTCGAGCGCACGGTGCACTACGTCAACCGCGTCGGCCTGGACTACGTGAAGAAAAAAATCCTCGACGACCATGAAGGCCGCAAGGCCCTCTGGGAGCGGCTGCAGTTTGCGCTTGATGGCGAGCCCGATCCGTGGTTCGACCTGAAGGAAGCGGCCGTTGATACGCGGCAGTTTTCCCCCCTCTCTGCCTGAAGTTCCAACACTTGCCCAGGATGAATGCACCGATGACCTACTCCCTTCAGCGCCGCGTTTTCTGCGGCTCCGCACTGGCTGCCGTGGTCCCCGTCCACGCCCAGGTTGCCGGACTCGGCGACGCCATCAACAAGGCCGGACGCCAGCGCATGCTGTCGCAGCGCATGAGCAAGGCCTGGTTCGGCCTGGGCCAGGGTATCCAGGCTGAATCTGCCCGCCGCGTGCTGGACCAGTCCATGGCCCTGTTCGACCGGCAGCTGGTCGAACTCAAGACTTTTGCACCAGCCGGCGAAACCCGCGATACCTACGTCTTGCTGGAATCCGCCTGGTCGGACTACAAAAGCCTGCTGGTCGGCTCCGTGCCGTCGCAGGACAGGGCCAAGTCGGTGCTCGACCAGGCCGGCAAGGTGCTGGCCCTGGCACACAAAGGCACAGGACTGTTCGAGCAGCAGGCCGGCAAGCCGGGTGCCAGGCTGGTGAACGTCGCTGGCCGGCAGCGCATGTTGTCACAACGCATGGCGCAGTTCTACCTGGCCAACAGCTGGAACGTGGAAAGCGCCCTGAGCCTGCGGGAAATCAGCAAGGCGCGCGAAGAGTTTGTGCCGGCGCTGGAAATGCTGCGCAATGCGCCGGAAGCCACCGCCGAGATCAGGCAGGAGCTGGTCCTGGCCGACAACCAATGGATCTTCTTCGACAACGCGCTGAAGGCACGCGTGACGGGCCCGAAGGCCGCCACCGATGTTTTTGTGAGCAGCGAAAACCTGCTTCAGGTCATGGACCGGGTCACCGGCATGTACGCCCGCGTTCTCGGCTAGAAAAAAGGACCATCATGAGCGAATGGAAAAAAATCTGTCTGGTGACCGACATCCCTGTGCTGGGCGCGCGCCGCGTGGCGCGGGAGCGCGGCATCGATGTAGCGGTGTTCCGCAACGACCAGGATGGCGTGTTTGCCCTGCTGGACCGGTGCCCGCACAAAGGCGGCCCGTTGAGCCAGGGCATCGTGTTCGGCTCCAGCGTGGCCTGTCCACTGCACAACTGGACGATTGACCTGGAAGGCGGCTGCGCCAGAGCGCCGGATGAGGGCTGCACGCCGAAGTTCAGCGTGTCCGTGAGTGACGGTGTCGTGCACCTGGACGCCAACGAACTCGCCACGCTGGCCCTCGACCTGACCCGTCCGGTGGCCGGCCCGGCCGGCAAAGAGCTCGCCAGCGCCTGAGCACGCCAATGACTGCTGATGTGCTCGCCAGGGAAACCCGCTCAACCCGCCCCCGCGGTCGGATGGACGGCGGTCTCGCGTTCGCGCCAGCCGCTTTGGACAAACATGAAACACTGCAGCCGGTGTTTGACTCGCCATGACGGATACACGTTCGACCTGTCCTTACTGTGGCGTCGGCTGTGGCGTGATCATTGAATCCCATGGCAATGAGATCACCGGGGTCCGAGGCGACCCGCAACACCCGGCCAATTTCGGGCGGCTCTGCACCAAGGGCTCGACCCTGCACCTGACGGCCTCGAACATCGTCACGCGCCAGACCCGGTTGCTGCACCCGATGCGGCGTGAGCAGCGCGGCGCCGCGCCGCAGCGCATCACCTGGGACAGCGCGCTGGATGTTGCCAGCGAAGGTTTCGCCCGCATCATCCGCGAACATGGGCCGGACGCGGTCGGTTTCTACATCTCGGGCCAGTTGCTGACCGAGGACTATTACGTCTTCAACAAACTCGCCAAGGGCCTGATCGGCACCAACAACATCGACACCAACTCGCGCCTGTGCATGAGCAGCGCGGTGGCAGGCTACAAGCAGACCCTGGGCGCCGACGCGCCGCCCAGCTGTTACGACGACGTCAACCATGCGCAGTGCATCTTCATCGTCGGCAGCAACACCGCTTACGCGCACCCCATCCTGTTCCGCCGCATCGAGGATGCCAAGGCCGCCAACCCGGCCATGAAAATCATCTTCTGCGACCCGCGCCGCACCGACACCGCGGGCATCGCCGACCTCTACCTGCCGGTCCAGCCCGGCACCGACGTCGCGCTGTTCAACGGCATGCTGCACATCATGCTGTGGGAAGGCTGGACGCAAGCCGCTTACATCGCCGAACACACGGGCGGCTTCGACGCGCTGAAAACCACGGTGCGCGACTACACGCCCGACCTGGTGTCGCAGACCTGCGGCATCACGAAAGACGATCTGTTCACCGCCGCGAAACTGTTCGCGACCTCGGGCGCGACCCTGAGCCTGTACTGCCAGGGCCTGAACCAGTCGAGCAGTGGCACCGCCAAAAACGCGGCGCTGATCAACCTGCACCTGGCCACCGCACAGATCGGCAAGCCCGGCGCCGGTCCGTTTTCGCTGACCGGTCAGCCCAATGCCATGGGTGGGCGTGAGGTCGGCGGCCTGGCGAATCTGCTCAGCGCCCACCGCGACCTGGCCAACCCGCAGCACCGCGCCGAAGTCGCCGCGCTCTGGGGCATCCCTTCGGTCCCGGACCAGCCCGGCAAGACCGCGGTCGAGATGTTCCAAGCGGCGGCCGACGGCGAGATCAAGGCCTTGTGGATCGCCTGCACCAACCCGGCGCAGTCCATGCCCGACCAGGCCACCGTGCGCCGTGCGCTGCAACGTGCGGAGCTGGTCATCGTGCAGGAAGCCTTTGTCACCACATCCACCTGCGACTACGCCGACCTGCTGCTGCCGGCCACCACCTGGGGCGAAAAAACCGGCACCGTGACCAACAGCGAGCGCCGCATCAGCCGCGTGCGCCCGGCGGTGGCTGCACCGGGCGAAACGCGGCACGACTGGTCGATTGCCGTGGCTTTCGCGCAGCGGCTGGAAAAACTGCTGCCGGTGCAAAAAATCAGCACGCTGTTTCCCTGGTCCGCCGGCGACGAAGCCGCCGCCGTGGAGGGCATCTGGAACGAACACCGCGAATCCACGCGCGGGCGTGACCTCGACATCACCGGCATGAGTTACGCCATGCTCGACGCTGCGCCGCAGCAGTGGCCGTTGCCCGAGGGCGAAAGCACCGGCAAGGTGCGGCTTTACGAAGACGGCATCTTCCCGACCGAAGACGGCAAGGCGCGCTTCGTCAACACGGTGTACAACCCGGTGGCCGAGCCGCGCGAATCGCGTTACCCCTTCTCGCTGACCACGGGCCGGCTGCGCGACCAGTGGCACGGCATGAGCCGCACCGGCACGCTGGGCCGCCTCTTCGGCCATGTCGCCGAGCCGGCCATCCAGATGAATGCGCAGGACATGGCGCGCCGCCTGCTGAAAGACGGCGACCTGGTGCACGTCACCTCCAAACGCGGCTCCATCGTGGTGCCGCTGCAGGCCTCGCCGGAGGTGGCGGTCAGCCAGGCCTTCATGGCCATGCACTGGGGCGGGGAGTACCTGAGCGGCCTGTCCAGCAGCGGCGAACCGCTGGCCGGCGTCAACGCGCTGACGACCTCGGCCTATTGCCCGAGCTCCAAACAGCCCGAGCTCAAACACGCGGCCGTCAAGATCCTCAAGGCCGAGCTGCCCTGGTCGCTGCTGGCCATGGCCTGGCTGCCCGATGACGAGGTGCTGGCAGCGCGCGAACGGCTCAAACCGCTGATGGCGGCTTTTGCCTTCAGCAGCTGCGTGCCGTTTGCCAACCAGGTACCGCTGGGCGAAGCGGGCCGGCAGCGCGGCGGCGTGCTTTTTCGCGCGGCGGCTTTCGAGGCACCGCCGGCCGGCATGCTGGAAAACATCGAGGGCATTCTCGGCCTGGGCGGGACGGATGTCCTGCGTTATGCCGACCGAAAAAAGGGCCAGCACCGCACTGCACGGCTGGTACGCCATGGCGAGCAGGCCGAACTGGCGGGCTTCGTGCTGGCCGGCGATGTCAGCGCGCAGGCCTGGATCAAGACCCTGCTGCAGGACGAGCTGCCGGCGCAAAGTTACGGCCGCCTGCTGCTGCTGCCGGGCGCCAAGGCCCCGGTGGCCCTGCAGTCGCGCGGCAAACCGGTGTGCACCTGTTTCAGCGTCACCGATGCCGAGATCGGCGCCTGCCTGACGGACACCACCCACGCGGTCGGCGGCGCCGGCTACCTGGCCAGCGACGACGAACGGCTGCAGGCGCTGCAGGACAAGCTCA
Source organism: Polaromonas sp. AER18D-145 (assembly GCF_002379095.1). Classification (GTDB taxonomy): domain Bacteria; phylum Pseudomonadota; class Gammaproteobacteria; order Burkholderiales; family Burkholderiaceae_C; genus Polaromonas. The sequence goes on along the minus strand of NZ_NBZV01000036.1, from coordinate 7,179 downwards.
AATGCGGCACCAACTGCGGCTCCTGCGTGCCCGAGATCAAGCGCATCATCCGGACCACCGCCCAAGCCCGGCCCGCAGCCGCCACCGGCGGCCGCACCGTGATCCCGATCAAGGTGCTCGCCTGACAAACACCGGCTTATTGATCTTTTCCAAATACACGACAGTGAATTGGACCGCTCTCACCCTCGCCCTCTGGGAGAGGGTCGGGGTGAGGGATTGAGCGTTCCGACTGTCACGAGTTCTGAAACGCTCAATAAGCTCATAACGGAAAGTTATCTGCCTTCGCCGACAATCACACATGTCCATCGCTCAGTACATCAAGGTCATAGGCCGCGGCAAAGACGGCGCACGGCCGCTCACGCGTGAGCAGGCGGGCGACCTGTTCGGCCAGGTGCTCGACGGCACGGTGACCGACCTGGAGGTGGGCGGCTTTTGCCTGGCCATGCGCATCAAGGGTGAAACGCCGGAAGAGATGGCCGGTTTCCTCGACGCGACTTACCAGCGCATGCAGCGTTTTCCGGCAAGTGCCCAACCCGTGGTGGTGCTGCCGAGCTACAACGGCGCGCGCAAGCTGCCGGTGCTGACGCCCTTGCTGGCGCTGCTGCTGGCACGTGAAGGGCTGCCGGTGCTGGTGCATGGCACGGCCACCGAGTCCAGCCGGATTTTTGCATCGGATGTGCTTGCAACCCTTGAGATACCTGCGCTGACAGCTATTGAAAAGATAGCAAATGGCGAGGTGGTGTTTGCCCCCACCGAGCTGCTGTGCCCGGGGCTCAAGCGCCTGCTCGACGTGCGGCGCGCCGTCGGCCTGCGTAACCCGGCGCACAGCCTGGTCAAGATCATGAACCCCTGCCTGGGCAAGGCGCTGGTGGTCAGCAGCTACACCCACCCCGAGTACGCGATCTCCATGGGCCAGACCTTCGAGCTGATTGAAGCCAACGCCCTGCTGCTGCGCGGCACCGAGGGCGAGGTCGTCGCCGATGCGCGCCGCACGCCGCAGATGCAGGCCTTCATCGCGGGGCAGCGCACCCTGCTGCAGGAAGCGCAGCCCGGCACCCTGGCGAGCGTGCCGGACCTGCCCGCAGCCATCGACAGTGACAGCACCGCCGCCTATATCCGCGCGGTGATGTCGGGCTCCGCTGCCGTGCCGGCATCGATTGCCCGGCAGGTGGAACATATCTTGCTACTAACATTGCAACTATGACAAGCAGCAAAAACAACCTCTCTCCCAACGGCCGGTGCACCCTGGTCGGCGCGGGCCCGGGCGACCCGGAACTGCTGACCCTCAAGGCGCTCAAGGCCATCGAGGCCGCCACCGTGCTGCTGGTCGACGACCTGGTCAGCGACGAGATCGTGGCTTATGCCAAGCCCGGTGCACGCATCGTGCATGTGGGCAAACGCGGCGGCTGCAAATCCACACCACAGGAGTTCATCGAAAAGCTGATGATCATGGCGGTGAAGGAAGGTGAAAACGTGGTGCGCCTCAAGGGCGGCGACCCCTTCATCTTCGGCCGCGGCGGCGAGGAGGTTGAGCACCTGCAGGCCGCCGGCATCGCCGTCCATGTCGTCAACGGCATCACCGCCGGCCTGGCCGCGGTGACCTCGCTGGGTGTGCCGCTGACGCACCGCCACCATGCGCACGGCGTGGTGTTCGTCACCGGCCACGCCAAACCGGGCGACGTGGGCACGGACTGGCGCGCGCTGGCCGACACGGCGCACAAGGCCAAACTCACGCTGGTGATCTACATGGGCGTCAGCGGCGCCGGGCGCATCCAGGACGAACTGCTGGCCGGCCTGCCGGCGACCACGCCGGTGGCCGTGATCCAGAACGCCTCGCTGCCAACGCAGCGCCACATCACCACCACGCTGGGCCAGCTGGCCGATGCCATCGGCGCGTCCGGCCTGGCCAGCCCGTCGGTCATCGTGGTGGGCGATGTGATCAGCGGCGTGGCGGCAGCGGGCGAATTTCCGCAGACCGCTCCGGCGCAGTTCCGCGCCGCCTGAACGTCACGGGCGCCGGGGAGGCCCGGCTACACTCCTCTGTCCCGGTCGGGCCAGATTGCTATCTCTTTCATAGCTTCTTGCGCCCGTCCATATTGGGCTGGAGGCCGATTTGACCCATAAATTTGATGTGGTGGTGGTGGGTGCCGGGGCAGCCGGGCTGTTCTGCGCCGGCATCGCTGGCCAGCGCGGCCTCAAGGTGCTGCTGGTGGACCACAGCGAGAAAGTGGCGGAGAAAATCCGCATCTCGGGCGGCGGCCGCTGCAACTTCACCAACCAGGGCACCACACCGGCCAACTTCCTCAGCGAGAACCCGCACTTTTGCCGCTCGGCCCTGTCGCGCTACACGCCGCAGGATTTCATCGCCCTGCTGCAGCGCCACGGCATCCCTTTTCATGAAAAACACAAGGGCCAGCTGTTTTGCGACCGTTCGGCCGAGGACGTCATCACCCTGCTGCTGGCCGAGTGTGATGCCGGCGGCGTCACGCGCTGGCAGCCTTGCAGCATCAAAAGCATCACCGGCCCTGAGCAGGCGGGCGCAGGCAGCTACAAAATCGAGAGCGACCGCGGCCGCATCGAGGCACCGCAGGTCGTGATCGCCACCGGCGGCCTGTCCATCCCCAAAATTGGGGCCACCGATTTTGGTTACCGCATCGCCAGACAGTTCGGCCTGCGCCTGGTGGAGCCGCGCGCCGCGCTGGTGCCGCTGACCTTCGACGGCGAGGCCTGGGCACCGTATGCCCAGCTGGCCGGCCTGGCCCTGCCGGTGCGGATCGAAACCGGACCGACCGACGCCACCCCGAAACAACGCAAAAAAGCCGTGGTCTTCGCCGAAGACCTGCTGTTCACCCACCGCGGCCTGAGCGGTCCGGCGGTGCTGCAGATCTCCAGCTTCTGGCGCGAAGGCCAGCCGGTGCGCATCAACCTCGCGCCCGGCGTGGACCTGCCCACCCTGCTGTTGCGCGCCAAGGCAAGCTCGAAAAAGCTGATTGCCAACGAACTGGCGGCGCTGGTGCCCGGCCGTCTCGCCGACGCCTGGGTCAGCCGCGACCCGGCCTGGCAAAAACCCGTCAGTGAGGCCACCGACAAGGCCCTGACGACGCTGGCCGACCGGCTGGCCGACTGGCAATTAACCCCGACCGGTACCGAAGGCTACAAAAAGGCCGAAGTGACGCTGGGCGGCGTCGATACCCGGGATTTGTCGTCCCAAACCATGGAGTCGAAGCAGCCGGGCCTGTATTTCATCGGCGAGGTCGTTGATGTCACCGGCTGGCTGGGCGGCTACAACTTCCAGTGGGCCTGGGCCTCGGCTTTTGCCTGTGCGCAAGCCTTGGCCCAAAAGCACCACGTCGGATCCCCGGCCCCGGATTAACCAGCAGGGGCCGCGGATCTGGCTTCGCCAGTCCGCAGGCGCAGCGGCCCCCTCGGGGGCAGCGCAGTACACGTAGTGACAAGCGTGGGGGCTGGTATATAATCCAAGGCTTTGCTAGCAAACCCGCGTCCGGCCTGATTCTGATCAGATCACTAACGACGCAAAATTTTGGATCACTTCATCAATGACGACTATTCGTGTAAAAGACAATGAGCCCTTCGACGTGGCTCTGCGCCGTTTCAAGCGCACCATCGAAAAACTCGGTCTGCTGACCGACCTGCGCGCCCGTGAGTTCTACGAAAAGCCCACCGCCGAGCGCAAGCGTAAAAAAGCTGCCGCTGTCAAGCGCAACTACAAACGCATCCGCTCCATGCAGTTGCCCAAGAAGCTGTACTAAGCCAGTACACGCCTTCCGGCACCTCACCAAGCCCGCTGAAGGACGCTCCAGCGGGCTTTTTACTTTTTTACCGTTGGAGAAACCCATGTCCCTCAAAGACCAGATCACCGAAGACATGAAAACCGCCATGCGCGCCAAGGACAGCGAGCGCTTGGGCACCATCCGCCTGCTGCTGGCGGCCCTCAAGCAAAAAGAGGTGGATGAACGCGTGGTGCTCGACGATGCCGCCGTGGTCGCCATCGTCGACAAGCTGATCAAGCAGCGCAAGGACTCGATCGAGGCCTTCCAGAAGGCCGAGCGCAAGGACCTGGCCGACAAGGAAGCCGCCGAACTGGTGGTTCTGCAGGCCTACCTGCCCGCGCGCCTGAGCGCCGAAGAGGTTGCTGCCGAGGTCAAGGCCATCGTCACCGAACTGGGTGCCAGCGGCCCCGGCGACATGGGCAAGGTCATGGGTGCGGTGAAAGCCAAACTCGCCGGCAAGGCCGACATGGGCCAGGTCTCGGCTGCGGTCAAGGCAGCGCTGGCAGGCTGAAATTAGCGCCGCGGCAGACGTTTTAAGTCAAGCAGGGGCCGCGGAACCGGCTTTGCCGGGCCGCAGGCGCAGCGGCCCCCTCGGGGGGCAGGGAGCTACACGCAGTGAGCGACCGTGGGGGCCTTAACTTCCGGCGATCTTCATCCGGTTGATGAGGATGGAGCCCACACTCTTGGCGCCGTAGTTGTAGACATCGGCGCCCACGGCCTGGATGCCCATCAGCATGTCCTTGAGGTTGCCGGCAATCGTGATTTCTTCCACCGGAAAGGCAATCTGCCCTTTCTCGACCCAGAAACCCGAGGCGCCGCGCGAGTAGTCGCCCGTCACGTAGTTCACGCCCTGGCCCATCAGCTCGGTCACGAAAAGCCCGGTGCCGAGCTTCTTCAGCATCGCGTCGAGGTCGTCACCCGCTTTGGTCTGGCGGCTGCTCAGCACCAGGTTGTGCGAACCGCCGGCATTGCCGGTGGTGCGCATGCCGAGCTTGCGTGCCGAGTAGGTGCTTAAAAAGTAGCCGCGCACAATGCCGGCCTCGACCACCTTGCGCGCGCGGGTTTTCACGCCTTCTTCGTCAAACGGCGCGCTGCCCTTGCCCTTGCGCAGGTGCGGGTCTTCGCTGATGTCGATGTGATCGGGAAACGCCGGCTTGCCCAGGCTGTTCAGCAGGAAGGTGCTTTTGCGGTACAGCGCCCCCCCGCTGACGGCCTGCACAAAGCCGCCCAGCAGGCCGGCGGCCAGCGGCGACTCGAACAGCACCGGGCACTGCACCGTCTTGATCTTGCGGCTGTTCAGGCGCGCCAGCGCGCGTTCGGCGGCGTAGCGGCCGACCGCCTCGGGGCTGGCCAGTTCGCTGGCGTCGCGCATGGAGCTGTACCAGGCATCACGCTGCATCTGGCTGCCCTTGCCCGCGATCGGCGCGACGGAGATGCTGTGGCGCGAGCTGGCATACCCACCGCGGAAACCGCGCGTGTGCGCGCTGAAAAAATGGCTTTGCTGGGCCGACACGCCCGCGCCTTCGCTGTTGGTGATGCGTTTGCTGGTGCCCAGGGCGGCCGCCTCGCATTGTAGCGCCAGGCGGGCTGCGCCTTCCGAGTCGATGGCCCAGGGGTGGAACAGGTCCAGCTCGGGGTGAACGCGCGCGATGTCGCGGTCGGCCGGCAGGCCGGAGGTCTTGTCTTCGGCGGTGAAACGCGCGATGTCGTAGGCCGCCTTGACGGTCTGCTCGATCGCTGCTTTGGAAAAATCGCTGGTCGATGCGTTGCCGCGTTTCTGGCCCACATACACCGTGACGCCCAGCGACTTGTCGCGGTTGCGCTCGACATTTTCAAGTTCACCCTTGCGCACGCTGACACTCAGGCCGCAACCTTCGGAAGCCTCGGCGGCAGCATCCGTGGCACCGATTTTTTTGGCGTGCGCGAGGGCGCTGTCCACCAGTTCCTCGAAAAAATCACGGTGGTAACTGAAGCCCTTTTCCGGTTGGGAAGAAGGCCGGACCGCCTGTTTGGCGCCGGAGGATGTCTTGGAAGTCTTGAGGGTCATATGGGTAGCTATGATACTGACTGCTATGAACAACAAGACTCCTAAGGCTATCAAGGGCTACTGGTCCCACGGCCGCTTCGTGAAACCCGAAGAAATTGCGCTGGAAGAAGTTGGCCCGCCCAGCAAAACCCAGCTCAAGGCCGAAGCCGACGAAAAACAGGCCCTCGGCGAAGCCCTGCTCACCCTGCGTGCCGACCTGATGGCCCGGCTGGACCTGCCCGACAAACTGATCGACGCCATCGCCCAGGCCCGCAAAATCACCAACTTCGAGGGCAAACGGCGCCAGATGCAGTTCATCGGCAAGCTGATGCGCCCGCTGGACACCGAACCGATTCGCGCCGCGATCGACGAGCAGAAAAACGGCTCGGCGCAGCTCACGCTGGCGCTGCACCTGGCCGAGCAGTGGCGCGACAAGCTGATCGCCTCCGACGATGCGCTGGGCGACTGGCTCAGCGAACACCCGGACACTGACGCGCAGCAGTTGCGCGCCCTGGTGCGCCAGGCCCGCAAGGACGCCAAGCCCGAAAAACCGGGCGAAGCGCCGCGCCATGGCAAGTCCTACCGCGAGATCTTCCAGCTGGTGCGGCAGACGCTGGCGCCGGAGGCCCCCTGACCATGGCCCACGATGCAGTGAAGATCGGCATCGTCTCGGTCAGCGACCGGGCGTCCAGCGGCGTCTACGAAGACAAGGGCCTGCCCGCGCTGAAAGAGTGGCTGGGTCGCGCGCTGCGCAACCCGATCGAATTTGCAGAGCGCCTGATTCCCGACGAGCAGGCGCAGATCAGCGCCACCCTGATCGAGCTGGTCGATGCCGGCTGCTCGCTGGTGCTGACCACCGGCGGCACCGGCCCGGCCCTGCGCGACGTGACGCCCGAAGCGACGCTGGCAGTCGGCCACAAGGAAATGCCGGGTTTTGGCGAGCAGATGCGCCAGATCAGCCTGAAGTTCGTGCCCACCGCCATCCTGTCGCGTCAGGTCGCCGTGATCCGCGACCGGAGCCTGATCCTGAACCTGCCCGGCCAGCCCAAGGCGATTGCCGAAACACTCGAAGGCCTGAAAAATGCCGACGGCTCGCAAGCAGTCGCCGGCATTTTTGCCGCCGTGCCGTATTGCGTCGACCTGATTGGCGGGCCTTACCTGGAAACCGACGATGCGGTGTGCAAGGCGTTCCGGCCCAAGTCGGCGATTCGGGCGGCCGTTTCCTGATTTTTCATACCAAATCGGCGCTTAGCCCATACTGGTCGGGCGTAACCAGCTATTGATTTCATAGCGTTTTTCTGGCGTCACGCTGCGACTGCGGTCCGCTGTGGACAGTAGGCGCAACTCCCCACTCCCTCCCCC
>NZ_NBZV01000035.1 GCF_002379095.1 Polaromonas sp. AER18D-145 | reverse complement strand
CACTAGTTCCGACACCTCCCGCAATGCAGCACTGTTCGAGCGCGCCAAAAAACTGATCCCCGGCGGTGTCAATTCGCCGGTACGCGCCTTCAAGGCCGTCGGCGGCACCCCGCGATTCGTGCAGCGCGCCCAGGGCGCCTATTTCTGGGATGCCGACGGTCAGCGCTACATCGACTACATCGGCTCCTGGGGGCCGATGATCCTGGGCCATGGGCACCCCGCCGTTGTCGAGGCGGTGCAAAAGGCCGTGCTCGAGGGCTTCTCCTATGGCGCACCGACCGAACGCGAAGTGGAACTGGCCGAAGAGATCGTCAAGCTCGTGCCGTCCATCGAGATGCTGCGCCTGGTGAGCTCCGGTACCGAAGCAACCATGAGCGTGATCCGGCTGGCGCGTGGCGCCACCGGGCGCAGCAAGATCATCAAGTTCGAGGGCTGCTACCACGGTCACTCCGACGCGCTGCTGGTCAAAGCCGGCTCGGGCCTGGCAACCTTTGGCAGCCCGACCAGCGCCGGCGTACCGCCCGAAGTCGTGCAGCACACGCTGGTGCTCGAGTACAACCACATCGCCCAACTCGAAGAAGCTTTTTCAGTGCACGGCAAGGATCTGGCCTGCCTGATGATCGAGCCGATTGCCGGCAACATGAACTTTGTGCGCGCCAGTGTTCCGTTCATGAAGCGCTGCCGCGAGCTCTGCACGCAATACGGCGCGCTGCTGGTGTTCGACGAAGTCATGACCGGCTTTCGCGTCGCCCTCGGTGGCGCGCAAAGTCTTTATGCGCAAAGCATTCCCGGCTTCCAGCCCGACATGACCGCGCTGGGCAAGGTCATCGGCGGCGGCATGCCGATGGCCGCCTTTGGCGGCACGCGCGCGGTGATGGAACTGCTGGCGCCCCTGGGTTCGGTCTACCAGGCCGGCACGCTGTCGGGCAACCCGGTGGCCACGGCCTGCGGACTGGCGACCCTGCGCGAACTGCAAAAGCCCGGCTTTTATGAAGCGCTCGGTGAGCGCACCCGCAGCCTGGTCAGCGGCCTCACCCAAGCCGCGACCCAAGCCGGTGTTGCTTTTTGCGGCGACAGCGAAGGCGGCATGTTCGGCTTTTTCCTGCTGGACCAACTGCCGCAGAACTACGCCACGGTGATGACGACCGACAGCCCGGCCTTTAACCGCTTCTTCCACGCGATGCTGGATCAGGGCGTGTATTACGCGCCGGCGCTCTATGAAGCCGGTTTTGTGAGTTCGGCGCACACGGCGGCCGACATCGCCGAGACCGTCGAGGCTGCCGCCCGGTTTTTTGCTGCACGCTGAACGCCGCGCAAGCCCGCCAAAGAACAGGCTTCGGCCAACTCAGCCCGGGCGGGCGCTCCAAGCGCTATGAATTCAATAGCTGACTGCGCCCGTAAAATATGGGCTACAGGCAATTTTTATCAATAAAATCCGATTCAATGCCGGAAGTGCCGCACGCCGCTGAGCACCATCACCACGCCGCGTTCGTCGGCCGCATCGATCACTTCCTGATCACGCATGCTGCCACCCGGCTGGATCACGCAGTTCGCGCCCGCATCCACCACCACGTCGAGACCGTCGCGAAAAGGAAAGAAGGCGTCGCTCGCAACCGCCGTGCCCTTGAGCGACAGACCGGCATGCCCGGCCTTGATGCTGGCAATACGTGCCGAGTCCAGGCGGCTCATCTGTCCGGCGCCGACGCCCATGGTCATGCCATCGGCGCAAAACACGATGGCGTTGGACTTGACGTATTTGGCCACTTTCCAGGCGAACATCAGGTCCTGCAGCTGGGCCGGCGTCGGCTGCAGCTTGCTGACCACCTTGATGTCGGCCAGCGCCAGTTCGTGGTTGTCGGCGGTCTGCATCAGCAGGCCGGAACCGACACGCTTGACGTCCATCAGGTTGCGGCCCTGTTGCCACGCCGTGTCGCCGCCCGGCGGCAGGTCGATCTGCAAAATCCGCACATTGACCTTGGTTTTGAACACTTCGAGTGCTTCGGGCGTGAAGGCCGGGGCCATCAACACCTCGACAAACTGTTTGGAGATCTGATGCGCCGCCGTTTCGTCGAGCGTGCAGTTCAGCGCGATGATGCCGCCGAAGGCCGAGGTCGGGTCGGTCTTGAAGGCCTTGCTGTAGGCTTCCAGCGCATCGGCGCCGATGGCCACACCGCAGGGGTTGGCGTGTTTGACGATGACGCAGGCCGGTCCGGTAAAACTCTTGACACACTCCCAGGCAGCGTCCGCATCGGCGATGTTGTTGTAGGAGAGTTCCTTGCCCTGCAACTGTTTGGCTGTCACGAGCGAGCCCGGCGCCGGATACAGGTCGCGGTACAGCGCGGCCTGCTGATGCGAGTTTTCGCCGTAACGCAGGTCCTGCACCTTGATGAAGCGGCCATTGGCCTGGCCGGGAAACAGGCTGTGCGTGCCATCGGGCTGGATGCCCGAGAGGTAGTCGCTGATGGCGCCGTCGTACTGGCTGATGCGGTTGAACGCGGCCACCGACAGGGCGAATTTGGTGGCATCGGCCAGCTTGCCGGTCGCCTTGATCTCCTGAAGCACGCCGGCGTACTGCGAGGCGTCGGTCAGCACACCGACATCTTTCCAGTTCTTGGCGGCCGAACGCACCATGGCCGGGCCACCGATGTCGATGTTTTCGATCGCGTCTTCCAGCGTGCAGCCGGCCTTGGCGACGGTGGCTTCAAACGGGTAGAGGTTGACGACCAGCAGGTCGATGGTGTCGATGCCGTGGGTTTTCAGCGCGGCCATGTGTTCGGGCACCTCGCGGCGCGCCAGCAGGCCGCCGTGCACCATCGGGTGCAGGGTCTTGACGCGGCCATCGAGCATCTCCGGGAAACCCGTCAGTTCGGCGACCTCGGTCACGGGCAGCTTTTCGTCGGCCAGCAGCCGGGCGGTGCCGCCGGTGGAGATCAGCTTGATGCCGAGGGCGTGCAACGCGCGTGCGAAGTCAACAATGCCGGTTTTGTCGGAGACGGAAATCAGGGCGTTCATGCGTGTCTTTGGTTTCTGGGAATGGGGTGCGACGATCGGGTCACTTGATCAGCTTGTGTTCAACGAGTTTTTTGCGCAGGGTGTTGCGGTTCAGGCCCAGCCATTCGGCTGCGCGCGACTGGTTGTGGTCGGCATACTGCATCACCACCTCCAGCAACGGCTTTTCGACCACCCGCACCATCATGTCGTACATGCCGTCCGGCTCCGTGCCGCGCAAGTCCCTGAAATAACCTTCCAGGCTGGTGCGTACGCATTCTTCTATGTGTTTCTTGCTCATGCGGGCTCCCCTTCCTTCTTTTTCTGTTCTGCATTGTCGCCGACTGCCGGCTGCGCCATGCCGGCACCCACCACGGGCATGCGGTCCATGCGCAGGCCGAGCCCGTCAAAAAAGTCCGCCACCGCCTGCCATTGCGCCTCGCTGTCCTCCAGCAGGTTCATGCGGCTGCGGAAAGCCTCGCCACCCGGCAGCGTCCTGACATACCAGCCGATGTGCTTGCGTGCCGACCTGACGCCGCTGAAGTCGCCGTAGAGTGTGTAGTGGTCCAGCAGGTGATCGAGCAGCAGGCGTTTGACCTCGGCCACCAGCGGCGGCGCAAGATGCGTGCCGGTCGCCAGGAAATGCGCAATTTCGCGAAAAATCCAGGGGCGGCCCTGGGCAGCACGGCCCACCATCACCGCATCGGCACCGGTGTAGGCCAGCACATCGCGGGCTTTCTCGGGCGTGTCGATGTCACCGTTGGCGACCACCGGAACGGCGACCGCAGCCTTGACGGCGGCAATCGTGTCGTACTCGGCCTGGCCCTTGTAACCCTGCTCACGCGTGCGGCCGTGGACCGTGAGCATCTGCACGCCCGCATCTTCAAAGGCACGCGCCAGGGCGACGGCGTTTTTATGCGATTCGGCCCAGCCGGTGCGCATTTTCAGGGTCACGGGCACGCCGCGCGGCGCGCAGGCGGCCACCACCGCCTGGACGATGGCCAGGGCGAGCGGCTCGTCCTGCATCAGGGCGGAGCCGGCCCACTTGTTGCAGACCTTCTTGGCCGGGCAACCCATGTTGATGTCGATGATCTGCGCGCCGCGGTCGATGTTGTAGGCAGCGGCCTCGGCCATCATCTGCGCGTCGGTGCCGGCAATCTGCACCGCAATCGGCGCCACTTCCCCGTCGTGGTTGGCACGGCGCGAGGTCTTCAGGGTGTCCCACAGGTCGCGCCGCGAAGTGACCATTTCACTGACCGCATAACCCGCCCCCCCGGCCTTGCACAGACGCCGGAACGGACGGTCGGTGACACCCGCCATCGGCGCGGCAAACAGGTTGTTCGCCAAAACGTAGGGGCCGATGTTCATGGGAATGGGAGGCAAGGTGTGGGTGCTCAAAAACGAGGCACGATTGTAACTGCCCAAAATTTCAGCAATTGAAATCTGGACAAGAGGCGTGCAAGCCGGCTCCAGGGCCAGAACGCGGGCGCACTGCCTATACTCGCCCCAGATGGAACTCTGGATACAACACCTGATAGAGGCCCTGGCTCTGCCCGAGTACGGCTTGAGCACGGTGTTTGTGGTCTCGTTCGTCTCCGCCACCTTGCTGCCGCTGGGTTCGGAACCGGTGGTCTTCGGCCTCGTCAAGCTCAGCCCGCACCTGTTCTGGCCGGCCGTGCTGGTGGCCACGGCGGGCAACACCCTGGGCGGCGTGCTCGACTGGTGGCTGGGTTATGGCGCCCACAAGGTGGTGGACAAGTATTCGCACTCCTCACACCACAGCCGGGCCATCCGCTGGCTGGAAAAACTGGGCCCCAAAGCCTGCCTGCTGGCCTGGCTGCCCGGGGTCGGTGACCCGCTTTGCGCGGTGGCGGGCTGGCTCAAGTTTCCGTTCTGGCCCTGTGTGGCCTACATGGCCATCGGAAAATTTGCGCGTTACGTGACGATGACAGGCGCACTGGTCTGGGCCTTTCCGGGCAGCATCCGCTTTCTGGGCGGGTAGAACATGGCCCCCACGGTCGCTCACTGATTTCCCGTTCGTCCTGAGCCTGTCGAAGGATGCCCCACTAGGGGGCCGCTGCGCCTGCGGACTGGCAGAGCCAGATTCGCGGCCCCTGCTTGTATTTTTACGCCTGTGCCACCCGGCGGCGGCCCTAAAACCGTTCGTGCGACTGCAGATAGCGCCACTGCCCGACCGGCAGGCTGCTCATGGACACACGCCCGACACGGATGCGCTTCATCGCCTGCACGGCGAGTCCGACGCTTTCACACATGAAGGCAATTTGCCCGGGGCGTTCACCCTTGAGCGCAAAACGCAGACGGGTCTCGTTTTGCCAGCTCACCTTCGCCGGCGGCAACAACACCCCGTTGAAGGTAAACCCATGGTCGATGCGGTTGAGCCGCTGCAGGCCGCCCGGCGCGATGGTGCCGGTCACGTCCACGATGACCTCGTGTTCCATGACCGCGGCGTCCTCGCTGAGCTTGCGCGCCACGCGCCAGTCCTGCGTAAAAACCACCAGGCCGCCGGCCGGGGTGGCCAGTGGTGTCTCCAGCGTCAATGCACTGACATGTTTTTTCAGGGGCCGGATGCCCGAGCGGTCGTCTTTCGCGTGGTTGGCCGGCACCAGCAACTGTGCAGCCGGGTTGGCAGGGCGCTTGCTCCCTGCATCCAGGCCGGCCTCGTAGCCTGGCGGCTTGTTCAGCAGCAGCGTCACCGGCGTCAGCGCCAGCAGGCTGGCGTCCGGGTCGAGTTCGACTTTCTGGTCCAGCACGCGGTGCTGCGGCTCTTCCACGACCACGCCGTCGACGCGCACCCAGCCGCCTTCGATGTACTGCTCGGCTTCGCGGCGCGAGCAGTTGAGCATGTGGGCCAGGTGTTTGGCGAGGCGGACGGGTTCTGTCATGCGATCTGCTCGGTCCTTTCAAGCGCCACCGTCGAACCGGCTTCGCCGGGCGACAGGAGGCGTCCCCTGCAAGGGGAGGATGGGCTACACGCAGTGAGCCCAGGCAGGGGTGTGCTCATCAGCTGCTGAACAGGAAATTCATCACGTCGCCGTCCTTGACGATGTATTCCTTGCCTTCACTGCGCATCTTGCCCGCATCCTTGGCGCCCTGCTCGCCCTGGTAGGTGATGAAGTCGTCAAAGGCAATGGTCTGGGCGCGGATGTAGCCCTTTTCAAAATCGGTGTGGATCACGCCGGCCGCCTGCGGACCGGTGTCGCCGACATGGATGGTCCAGGCGCGCACCTCTTTCACACCGGCGGTGAAGTAGGTCTGCAGGCCCAGCAGCTTGTAGGCAGCGCGGATCAGGCGGTTCAGCCCGGGTTCTTCCTGGCCGATCTCGGCGAGGAACATTTTTTTGTCCTCTTCCTCCATGTCGGCCATCTCGGCTTCCATCTTGGCGCAGATGGCCACGACAGGCGCATTCTGGCTCGCCGCGTAGGCACGCAGCTTGTCCAGGAAAGGGTTGTTTTCAAAGCCGTCTTCGGCCACGTTGCCGACGAACATGGCCGGCTTGGCGGTGATCAGGAAAAACTGCTTGAGCAGCGGCAGCTCTTCCTTGCTGAACTCCAGCGTGCGCACGGGTTTGGCTTCGTTGAGGGCGGCCTGGCATTTTTCCAGAATCGCGACGAGCTTGATCGACTCCTTGTCGCCCGAGCGCGCGGTTTTCGTCACGCGGTGAAGGGCTTTTTCAACCGCCGCCAGATCCGCCAGGCACAGCTCGGTCTGGATCACCTCGATGTCGGAAATCGGGTCCACCTTGCCGGCCACGTGGATCACGTTATCGTCCTCAAAGCAGCGCACGACGTTCACAATCGCATCGGTCTCGCGGATATGCGCAAGAAACTTGTTGCCCAGACCCTCGCCGGTGCTGGCGCCTGCCACCAGGCCGGCAATGTCGACGAACTCGACAATCGCGGACTGGATCTTCTCGGGCTTGACGATGGCCGCCAGCGCTGCCAGCCGCGAATCCGGCACTTCCACGATGCCGACGTTGGGCTCAATCGTGCAAAAGGGATAGTTTTCGGCCGCGATACCGGCCTTGGTCAAGGCGTTGAACAGGGTCGATTTACCGACGTTGGGCAAGCCCACGATGCCACATTTCATGAAATTTCCTTATAAATCAAACCCCTTTTGCACGATGGCACCTAACACAGGCAGCATGGAAGTGCCCGATAAGAGCGCGATGCGCAACCGGCCTGACTTACCGAGAAACCGAGCCTGAAATGCCCGAATTCCTCGATTTTTTGCCCTCGTTTTGCCTTGGGGGTAACTGGTGCCGATTGTACTGATCAGCGAATCCTGGCTACTTCGCGCGACCGCAACCGATGGACGCATCCTCAGGGATCGGTGATCTTTGCGGCTTCGGAAAAGAAGATTAGCCCAATAACTTGCTCCAGGTTCCGACGTTATGAACGTTCCGGTAGCCCTTCTTCCTCAGCATCAGTTTTGCCATTCCACTTCGTGTTCCACTGGCACAGCAGAGAACAACCGGGGTGGACTTGGGTATCTCACCGAGCCTGCCGCCCAACTCCTGCAGGGGGATGTTGATTGTTCCAGGGGCGTGCCCATTTGCGAACTCCCCGGCTGATCTGACGTCAACAAAGATCGCGCCGCTCTTCTTGAGTTCTGGCAGCATGGCAATGACTCTTTTTGAATTCCACCACTTGTACGAAAACCAAAGAACCAGAGCCATGAATGGCCAGTACTTTTGAAAAAGACCCAGAAAATCCATATATATCCTTGTTGGACTGAATTGATGAAGTTGTCGTGGATAAGCGAAGTCCGGCGGAGTGCGCTTGCCCCTTGCGGATCAGTTGTTTCGGCAGGCCACTCGGGGCCGACAAGTCCCAAAAACAGCCTCTCTTTCATGATGGCCTCTTCCAGTTGATGCGTTTTCGACTGGCGCTTTTGTCCTGGCTTTGTCGCCTGATCTTGATGAGTTCCCGGAAGGGCTTGAGACCATTGGCCTTTTCAGATCGTCCAGCCTGACGGGGTAGTTTTCCGCTGCAAGGCCCGCCTTGGTCAAGGCGCTGAACAGGGTCGATTTACCGAGTTGGGCAAGCCTACAATACCGCACTTCAGACTCATGAAAAACCTTCAAAAACAGGCTGAGAAGTGTATGCGATACGCAGCAGGCCGGGGAATCGGCTTGCTGACAGCCCTGCTTCTGGCTGCATTCCTCAGCCTGCTGGGTACGACCAGCCAGGCCCAGCCGCTGGTCGTTCTGGACGACAACACCCCTGTGGCTGACCTGCAGGCAAGCAGCCTGGTGTGGGTGGATGCCGATGCCGGTGCAACGATCGAACAGATGGTCGCGGGCGACTTCCGACGTTTGATGCGCCCTGCCCGGACAAACGTCCACTACACCCTCGGCCCCGAAGCTGCGCTGTGGCAGCATTTCCGCTTCAAAAGGTCAGTCGACTCCAGGCAGGACTGGCTGCTGGAGTTCCCCTTTCCCATGCTCGACCTGGTGACCGTGTTTCAGCGCGACCGCGCGGGTCGCTGGACCAGCCAGACGGCAGGCGACACTGTGGCTGTCTCCAGCTGGCCCGAACCGGGCCGCCATGCGCAATTTCACCTGGCGTTGGAAAACGAAACAGCGCATGACGTGTATGTCCGCATCAAGCATGTGACGCCGGCCCATTTTCCGGTCAATGCCATCTCCGGCCAGGCCCGCAGCCATCAGCTGCAGTTCGACTACATGGTCATTGGCGTGGTGTTCGGTACCCTGCTTCTGCTGATTGTGGCCGGCGCCGGGCAAAGCTGGGTCTACCGCGACTGGGCTTACGGCTGGTACGCCATCTACGCCACCATCATGGCCCTGGTCGTCGCGACCACGAGTGGCATGGCCGGTCACCTTCTGTGGAGCAACTTTGCGGACTGGAACAACGCCGCCCAAGGCGTGCTGGGCCTGCTGGGCGGCAGCGCGGCCCTGCTGGCCGTTCGCAAGCTGTGCGGCATCGCCGGCCGCCACCGCTGGTTTGACCAGACGGTTTACGCCACCGGCCTGGCCGGCCCGTTTCTGGCTTTTGCCTACGTCGGGCTGGACCGGCAATGGGGCGTCCACCTGATCGGCGCCTACCTGCTGGTGATCGTGGTGCTGGGACTGGCGACCGCCTACACCACGTGGCGGCGCCAGGACGTGGTGGGCGCCTGGGTGCTGGTGGCCTGCACCCCGCTGGCACTGAGCACCGCGCTGGCAGCGGCCCGGATTTTTGGCTGGGTGCCGACTTCCTGGCCGTCGCAATATGCCTTCATGTTGTCGCTCGCCGTCGAGGTGCCCTTGCTGCTGGTGGCCCTGAACATCCGTTCACGCGAAAGGCATGGGGTCGAGGCACGCGAGCAGGCCATGGCCAGCCAGGATGCGCTTACCGGCCTGCTGGCCAGGCATCTCTTTGAAGACCGGCTCAAGCAGGTCGTGTCCCGCGCCAAACGCCACAGGGAACCGGTCGCCGTGGTGTACGTGAAACTGGTGAACTACGACTACGTCAAACGTAACTACGGTATCGCCGTAGCGGAGCAAAGCCTGCTGCGCAGCGTGATCAAGCTGCGCCGAATCATGCGCGAAATCGACACCGCGGGCCGGGTCGATGAAGCATGTTTTGGCCTGATCATGGAAGGCGTCTCCTCGCGCGAGGTGATCACCGCCATGGCGGCGCGGAGTCGTCGGCTGCAAATCGACCGCAGCGGTCCATTTTTCACCGTCTTTTTGTCCCATAGCTGGGCTATGGGCCTGCAAATGCGGCAAAAACTGTCCTCGCTGGGGCCGATTTTCGCTTTCGACGCCCCAAGCCCGACAGGCTCCTAGGCACCGGCAAGGCTCAGTCGAAGTTGTAGCTGGCCGTGACGCTTTGCCCCACCCTGAGCAGGTGGTCGTTGCCCTGCAGCACGATGGCATTCATGCCAAAACTCACCGCTCCCTTGAGGCGCGGGTCCTGCCGGTAGTTCTGCAGGGTGTCGCCGACCTCGGGGCTGCTCTGCGCCGTGGCGGGGTCGATGTTGGGAATCGGGCAGCGCGGACAGGGCTTGACCGGCTTGAGCTGCGCCACGCCCTGTTCCGTCGCGATCTCCAGCAGGTCGAGCCGGTCTTCATCGTGCGGCGCCAGTTCGCTGGCACCGGGCGCATCGCCGATCACGATATTCGGCCGGAAGCGTGCCATGCCGACGGCGGCATGAGCGCCGGCCCGCAGTTTGTCATTGAGGCCTGCCAGCGAGGCCTCGCTGAGCACCAGCACCGGGTAGCCGTCGCTGAACTGGTTGAGGGCTTCCACGCCTCCGGTCCACTGCGGTTGGGACGCGCGCCTCTCATCAGGATCAAAACGGACCAGCCTGACCTTGGCGCCGAGAAAATCGCTGAACCACTGGGCAGCGATGGGCCCCATGTCGTAAGCCTTGACCTCGTCGTCCCAGATCGTCACGCGCACCGGCCCCTCTACCTGGTCGAGGGCGATATGCAGCGCCAGCATGCCAGGTGCGCGCAGAACCATGTCGTGGTACTTGAGTTGGGGCTGAATCAGCGCCATGCGCGGCAGCTCACGCTGCGTCAGGAAGGCGCCTTGCGCATCAACCACCATCCAGGCCCGGTCAAACTCCAGCCCGGTCTCCGTCAGCAGTGCTTCCTGCACCTGCACCCCGGCGCAGGACTTGACGGGATAAACCCACAGCCCGGTAATCACCGCCCCGACGTCACCCGACGCGGGGCTCGATGTTTCGCTCATTGATTCACGCACGTGTCAAACCCTTCAAAAATTCAGTTCAAGATGCACTGACTGGGGACGATTTTGCCCTGCCTTCTAAAATGAGCCATGTCCAAGCCTTTTGATGTGTGTATCCGCGGTGGCGGTGTGGTCGGCCGTACCCTGGCGCTGCTGCTGGCGCGCGAGCGCCTGCACGTGGCGCTGGTTGCCCGGCCCGCGCCGGCCGGCAACCCGGCGGAACCCGCCGTCCCGCAGGATGTGCGGGCCTACGCCCTCAACAGCGCCTCGCGGCAACTGCTGGCCTCGCTGCGGGCTTGGCCCGATGCGCCTGCAGCCACGCCGGTGCTGGAAATGCGCGTCTGGGGCGACGACGGGGGCCGGCTTGATTTTGCAGCCCCGCAAGGCAGCACCGACCCGGCCCTGGCCTGGATCGTCGATGTACCGGCGCTGGAGCAGCAGTTGGCCGAAGCCGTGCGTTACCAGCCGCAGATAGAAACCGTGGAGGCGCCTGTCAAGGCCGCGCTCACGGTGATTTGCGAGGGCCAGAAAAGCACCAGCCGCAACGAGTTCGGTGTGCAATGGATCATCAAGCCCTATCCGCAAAAAGCCATTGCCGCCCGCCTGCAAAGCGACGTGGCGCACCGGGGTGTGGCCCGCCAGTGGTTCCACAACGGCGAAATTCTGGCTCTTTTGCCGATTGGCGGTGCCGACGGGAACTCTGTGGCGCTGGTCTGGTCTGTCTCTGTAGAGCGCGCAGCCGCGCTTGAGAAGTTGAATCCGGAAGAATTTTCCGCAGCAGTGCAAACCGTCTGCGGCGCCGAAGCAGGTTGCCTGCAGTTGGCGAGCAGCCTGTCGAGCTGGCCACTGGCGCTGTCGCGGGCCGAACGCTGGGTCGGTCCGGGCTGGGCGCTGGCCGGGGACGCCGCCCATGCCGTGCATCCGCTGGCGGGCCAGGGCTTGAACCTGGGCCTGGCCGATGCGGCCGGACTCGCGGCCGTGATTCACGGGCGCGAATACTGGCGCGGTCTGGGCGACGAAAAGCTGTTGCGGCGTTATGAACGTTCGCGCAAGGCCGATGTGGCGGCCATGGGCGCGGTGACGGATGGATTACACGGCCTGTTCGCGCAAAACGACGCGCGCTGGCAGGCTTTGCGCAATTGGGGCATGAAGGGCTTTGCACGCAGCGGACCGCTGAAGGAATGGGTCACGCGTCAGGCCATGGGTTCATCGCCGCACCGCCCGGGATGAGCGGCCCTTGGGCGGGGCGGGGCAAGACACGGAAAGAAGCGCTGTGAAAAGCGTGAGAGTTCATCACACAGACTGGAAAACAATGACACTGTTCAAGACCATCCTGACCGGCACACTGCTGGCCCTGAGCCTGGGCGCCTTTGCGCAGGAAGCGGCCATCCGCAAGAACCTGGCCGAGCGCCTGCCGAACCTGCCCAGGATCGACGAGATCAACAAGACACCCATGGCCGGCCTGTATGAGGTGCGCGTCAACGGCAGCGATATTTTCTACACCGATGCCGAAGGCAACTACCTGATCCAGGGCAACCTGATCGACACCAAGGTCAGGCGCAACCTGACGGAAGAACGCGTCGACAAGCTCAACGCCGTGTCTTTTGATGCGCTCCCGCTGAAAGACGCCTTCACCATTGTGCGCGGCAACGGCAAGCGCAAGGTGGCCGTGTTTGAGGACCCGAACTGCGGCTATTGCAAGCGTTTTGAACGTGACATGCAAAAGGTCAGCGACGTGACCATCTACATGTTCCTGTATCCCATCCTGAGTGCGGATTCGGCGGAAAAGTCCAAAAACATCTGGTGCGCCAAGGACAAGGCCAAGGCCTGGCAGGACCTGATGGTGCGTGACCAGCCGGTGGCCAATGCCAGCTGCGACGCCGGCGCGGTGGCGCGCAACGTCGAGTTCGGCAAAAAATACCGCATCACCGGCACGCCGACGCTGATTTTTGCCGACGGCTCGCGCGTGCCTGGCGCCATCAGCGCCCAGCAGGTCGAGAAATACCTGACCGACGCCAAGGTCCAGTAAACCCGGCCCGCACCGCCTGGGTTCATGCACAAAACAAACCTTCCGCCCTTTGCAGTCGGGCGGTAGCCGCTCTTTTTTCAATAGCAATCAATCCAGCCGCCGGGACACCAGGGCGCGCTCCGGCCGGTACGGTATTCTTTGCGCCTATGCCTAAACCTTCCGCCAAGCCCTCCGGAACGCCATCCGTCGGGGTCCACTACCGCGTCGAGATCGCCGACCTCCACGCCCATCTGTTCCGTGTCACCCTGACCATTGCCCGGCCCGCCGCGCTGCAGCGGGTGGCGCTGCCGGTGTGGATTCCCGGCAGTTACCTGGTGCGCGAATTTTCGAAAAACCTGCAGGGCCTGCGGGCACGGCAAGGTGCCCGGGCGCTGCCTGCCGGCCAGATCGCGCAGCTCGACAAATGCGGCTGGCAGATCCGCTGCAACGCGGACAAGTCGCTGGTGCTGGTCTACGAGGTCTATGCCAACGACAACTCGGTACGCACGGCCTCGCTGGACGCGGGACGCGGCTTCTTCAACGGCAGCTCCCTGTGCCTGCGGGTCGATGGCCAGGACCAGGCGCCGCACCTGCTTGAAGTGGTGGCCGCGCCGGCCATCAGCGGCTGGTCCGTGGCCACCGGACTGAGCCCGCTGAAGGTCAACAAGCAGGGTTTTGGCAGCTACCTGGCCGCCCACTACGACGAGCTGGTGGATTGCCCGGTCGAGATGGGGAGCTTCTGGAGCGGCTCTTTTGTGGCCTGCGGTGTGCCGCACCGCTTTGTGGTGGCCGGCGCCACGGCCAGCTTTGACGGCGCCCGGCTGCTTGCCGATGCCCGGAAAATCTGCGAAGCCCAGATACGCTTCTGGCACGGCGGCAAAAAGCCGCCGTACAAAAATTACCTTTTCATGCTCAATGCGGTGGACGACGGCTACGGCGGGCTGGAGCACCGCAATTCCACCGCGCTGATCTGCAAACGCCAGGACTTGCCGCGCCTGGGCAGCAGCAAGCTCCCCGAGGGGTACACCACGCTGCGCGGGCTGATCAGCCATGAATATTTCCACACCTGGAACGTCAAGCGCCTGCGCCCCGCAGAGTTCGGCAACTACGACTACGGCCGTGAAAACTACACGCAGCTGCTCTGGTTTTTTGAAGGCTTCACCAGTTACTACGACGACCTGGTCCTGTGCCGCGCCGGCCTGATCGATGAAGCGGCCTATCTGAAACTTCTGAACAGGACCATCAACCAGGTCATGCAGACCCCGGGGCGGTTGGTGCAGTCGGTGGCACAGGCCAGTTTTGACGCCTGGGTCAAGTATTACCGCCAGGATGAAAACACGCCGAATGCCACGGTCAGCTATTACACCAAGGGCGCGTTGGTCGCCCTGTGTTTTGACCTGAGCCTGCGCGCTGAAAGCAAGAGCGCCACACCGGCCACGCTGGACGACGTGATGCGCAGCCTGTGGCTGCGTTGCCGCGGCGGCGTGATGAGCGAAGCGGATTTCGCCGCCGCACTGCTGGAGGTCGGCGGCCGCTCCTACGCGGCGGAAATCGCCAGCTGGGTGCATGGGACGGGCGAGCTGCCGCTGAAAGACCTGCTGCAACGCCACGGCGTCGCCGTGCTGGAGGAGCCGGCGCAGCTGGCGCAGGCGCTGGGCCTGCGGGTACAGGAAACGGGCGGCATCCAGATCAAGACGGTATTGCGCGGCGGTGCGGCCGAACGTGCCGGGTTTGCCGCCGGCGACGAGTGGCTAGGCCTTGAAACACCTGTGACCGGCAAGAGCCGGAAATCGGCCCAGCCGTCCACCCCGGGCTGGCGCCTGGGCAAGCTCGATGAATTGCCGTTTTACGCCGGACCCACCAAAAAGATCACGGCGCTGGTCGCGCGCGACAAGCGCCTGCTTCGGCTCGAGTTGACGATGCCGCCAGACACAACCACCTGGCGGTTGCTGGCCAAGGACGCGGCCCTGGTGAAAAAGTGGCTGGTGTCCGCCGCCTGAGCCCGGGCCTCAGCCAACAGGCATCTGCGCTTCGATTTTGGCCACAAAACGCTCTGCTTCGGCACTGCCCTTGATCTCGCGAACAATCTCGCGGGCCCGCTTGATCACGGCGACAAAATCGGCGAGGTCCCGCGCGCCCTCGATCTTGATGCACAGCGGCTCGGCCATCGGACCGAGCAGGTGCTCCAGCAAATGCGAGGAGAAACGCTGCGCCTGCGCCAGGTTGGCCGCGCGCTGCGGCGGTGCGGCCGCTGCCGGCTGCTGCGGGGCACCGGCCGGTTCCAGCGCGGCCGGCATGGTTTTTCCCTCGACCACTGCCGGCTCGACCAGACCCTCGGCTTCAAGTTCTGAAAGACGCCCCGGATCGCCCAACGCCGAGGCCATGGTCGTCAGTTCTGCATAGGTTCTTTTGCCATCAACCATGATCAACAGGGAGCGCAGTCTGGGGGCCAGGCCTGAATGCCGGTCTGCAATCGCCTCCGTCCCCTTCTGTGTCTTGTGATAAATCACTTGCTTGTCGGGCATGGCAACCTCCTGTAACTAGTTGTCAAACCAGTCTAGAACCAAAACAGTACAACGTCGAGAGGGTGCTTACCCCGGAAAAACCCGGAAAAAGAGGCGCTCAGTTCCGGCGGTCCAGCACCCGCTTGGCCTTGCCCAGACTGCGCTCCACACCGCCCTCGGCACGCAACTCGATATCCACACTGGTCCCGATGTAGGCCTTGATCTCATGCTGCAGCACATCAGCCGCTGCCCGCGCGGACGGGCTGTCGGGCGCCAGGCCGGGGCGGGTCTCCACCGCCACACGCAGGCTGTCCATGTTGCCCTCGCGGGTCAGAATGCATTGGTAATGCGGCGCAAGCTCATGGCGCTTGAGAATCAACTCCTCGATCTGCGTTGGAAACACGTTGACGCCGCGCACAATCATCATGTCGTCGCTGCGGCCCGTGATCTTCTCCATGCGGCGCATGCTGCGCGCCGTGCCGGGCAACAGGCGCGTGAGGTCGCGTGTCCGGTAGCGGATGATGGGCAGCGCTTCCTTGCTCAGGCTGGTGAACACCAGCTCGCCGATCTCGCCGTCGGGCAGCAGTTCACCGCTGACGGGATCGATGATCTCGGGGTAGAAATGGTCCTCCCAGATGGTCGGGCCGTCCTTGGTTTCCACACACTCGCTGGCCACGCCCGGGCCGATGACCTCGCTCAGGCCATAGATGTCCACGGCATCGATACCCATGCGTTTTTCAATCGCAAGGCGCATGTCGTTGGTCCAGGGTTCGGCACCAAAAATGCCGATGCGCAGGCTGGCGTCGGCGGCGGACAGCCCCTGCTTTTCAAACTCATCGGCGATCGCCAGCATGTAGCTGGGCGTCACCATGATGATGTCGGGCTTAAAATCGGTGATCAGCTGCACCTGCCGTTCGGTCTGCCCGCCGCCAAACGGCACGACGGTCAGGCCCAGTTTCTCGGCACCGTAGTGCGCGCCCAGCCCGCCCGTGAACAGGCCGTAGCCGTAGCTGATGTGCACCAGGTCGCCGGGGCGCGCACCCGCCGCGCGTATGCTGCGGGCGACACAGCCGGCCCACATGTCCACGTCATTCTTTGTGTAGGCCACCACGGTCGGCTTGCCGGTGGTGCCGCTGGACGCGTGAATACGCACACACTGCTCGCGCGGCACCGCAAACATGCCGAAGGGATAGCTGGCGCGCAGGTCGTGTTTGGTGGTGAAGGGAAACTTCGCCAGGTCGGCCAGCGACTTGCAGTCCCCCGGATGCACGCCCGCAGCATCGAACTTGGCCTTGTAGACCGGGGAATGCCGGTACGCATGCTGCAGCGTGGACTGCAGGCGCTTGAGCTGCAGGGCGCGCAGTTCGTCGAGGCTGGCCTTTTCAATCGGTTCGAGCGGAAAACTTGTCATGCGGCCTCCGCACCGGTCACCGGGATGACGGTACCTGCAATCTGTGCACTCTTGCCCCGGAACATCGCAACCACCTCGCCGCGCTGGTTGCTGACCTTCATGTCGTAAATCCCATGCCGGCCCTGCAGCGTCTGCTCCACCCCTTCACAGGTCAGCACATCGCCGAGCTGGCCGGGTTTGAGGAACTCGATGCTGCAACCCGCCGCCACCGCGACCAAGTTGCGGCTGTTGCAGGCAAAGGCAAAAGTCGAGTCGGCCAGCGTGAAGATCAGTCCGCCATGGCAGATCTTGTGGCCGTTGAGCATGGGCTCACGCACGGCCATGCGCATCACCGCACGGCCGGGCGCGCAGGACACCAGTTCCATCTGCATGAAGTCGCGCGAGGCACTGTCGGCGGCAAACATGGATTCGCCCACGGCGCGGGCCAGCTCTTGGGCATCCATCTAGTCGCCCCTGAACGCTGCCGGGCGCTTCTCGAGGAAGGCCATCACGCCTTCGATGTAATCGTGGGTGCGGCCCAGCGCCGACTGGGTGTCGCGCTCCTGGTCCAGCTGGGCATCCAGGCCCCGGCTGGCGCCCTCGCTGAGCAGGCGCCGCGTTTCGACGAGGGCGCGGGTCGGCATGACGGCCAGGCGCGCAGCCAGCGCCATCGCCTTGTCCAGGCAGTCTTCGCCCTCGGCGGCCACGTCCCAGATCATCCCCCACTCTTTCGCATCCTTCGCGCTGAGCTTGTCGCCCAGCATGGCCAGTCCCAGCGCCCGCGCCAGGCCCAGGCGCTTGACCAGAAACCAGGAGCCGCCCGCATCGGGCACCAGGCCGATCTTGCTGAAGGCCTGGATGAAGCTGGCACCGGGCGCCGCAATCGCCAGGTCGCAGGTCATGGCCAGCGAGGCGCCCGCCCCGGCGGCTACGCCGTTCACGGCGGCAATCGTCGGCACGCGCAGCTTCTGCAGGCGCCGCACCGTCGGGTTGAAGGCCTGGTCGATGATGGGGCCGGGGTCGGCACGTTCGACAAGGTTGGGGCCGGGCGCGAAGTCGAACTCGGCCAGATCGGCACCGGCACAGAAACCGCGGCCGGCGCCGGTGATCACGAGGGCACGCAGCGCTGGATCGGCCTCCACGGCGTCCAGCGCGGTCCAGAGTTGCTGGTGCATCTGGCGGGTAAAACTGTTCAGGGCCTGCGGCCGGTTCAGCGTCACGAGCGCCACGGCGCCCCGTGCGGACAACAGCACGGCAGGTTCGGAAGGGACATCGGTCATAAGCATCTCCTGCTTCGAATCTAGCATTAACCGACCGTCAGGTCGGTTAATGTTTTCCCTTGCTTTTCCACCTTGTGGCGCGCCGGCCAGGCAAAAGGATCGTGGCATGATTCAGCCTCAAAAGGAACCCGCCATGACTTATGAATTGATCCAGACCACCACCGAAGGCCGCGTGGCCATCGTCACCCTGAACCGGCCCAAACAACTCAATGCGCTCAACGACCAGCTGATGGACGAGCTGGGCGCTGCGCTCAAGGCTTTCGATGCGGACAACACCATCGGCTGCATGATCCTGACCGGCAGCGAAAAAGCCTTTGCGGCCGGCGCCGACATCGGTGCGATGGCGAGCTACAGCTTTGCCGACGTCTACAAGGGCGACTACATCACGCGCAATTGGGAGCAGATCCGCAGCATCCGCAAGCCGGTGATCGCCGCTGTCAGCGGCTTTGCACTTGGCGGCGGCTGCGAGCTGGCCATGATGTGCGACTTCATCATTGCCGCGGACAACGCCCGGTTCGGCCAGCCTGAAATCAAGCTCGGCATCATCCCCGGCTCGGGCGGCACGCAGCGCCTGCCGCGTGCGGTCGGCAAGGCCAAGGCCATGGACCTGGTCCTGACCGGCCGCATGATGGATGCGCTTGAGGCCGAACGCAGCGGGCTCGTCAGCCGTGTCGTGCCGCTGGACAAGCTCATGGCGGAAGCGCTGGCCGCCGCGCTGCAGATCTGCGACTACGGACAGATCGCCGTGATGGCCGCCAAGGAAGCCGTGAACCGCGCCTACGAAGGCACACTGGCCGACGGCATCATGTTCGAGCGGCGCCTGTTCCACGCGACCTTTGCCACCGAGGACCAGAAGGAAGGCATGGACGCTTTTGTCAACAAGCGCAAGCCAGTGTTTACAAATCGATAGCGTAACGGGGACTCCCGGCGCTTTCAGAAGTTTAATTACCGGGATGCAGGGCAAGGCGCACGGAGCGCAGGACACCGGAATGCACTTGGGTGCATGAGGATTCCGAGCACCGCGCAACGCCGCCATGCGCCCGGCAATTAGACTTATGAAAGAGCCGCTATAATATCGGTCGCGCGGTGATATAGCTCAGTTGGTTAGAGCGCAGCATTCATAATGCTGATGTCGGTGGTTCAAGTCCACCTATCACCACCACGGTTTCGCGGAGCCCCAGAGGTGTGATCCTCTGGGGCTTTGTTACTTCACAGCCTCTGGACATAAACCATGAAACGCTGCCTGCCCTCCCTGCCCCTGCCCGCCGCACTGATCGCCATCGTGATGACGCTGGTCAGCCTGTTCGCCATGCCGGCGCTGGCCCAGACCGATGAAGTCCCCAGCGTGCGCAATTTCCCCAAGGCCGCCCTGCGCGGCCTGCTGGTGGTCCGGGCACCGCCCGACATCAGCCTGAACGGCAAGGCCGACCGCCTGTCTGCCGGTGCCCGCATCCGCAACGTCAACAACAACTATGTGTTGTCGGGCGCCCTGCTGGGCCAGGAGCTGCTGGTCAACTACACCCGCGACAGCGCCGGTCTGGTGCACGAGGTCTGGGTGCTGACTGCTGAGGAAGCCAGGGAAAAACGCGCCGGCCTGTCCACGCGCAATTTCCTCTTCAGCTTCGAGGGCGAAGCCGCACCGCAGGACGACGGCAAGACCCCCTACAACCAGCTGCCCCGCTACAAGCAGTAGCCGGCTCCGCGCCGGCCCGCCAGCCGTTTTTCGAACAAAACAGGCCCCTAGCCCTTTATTGACGGTCGCAATAAGCTCCCATTTTGATAGCAAATCCATGAGCAAAAAAGTCTTTATCAAAACCTTCGGCTGCCAGATGAACGAGTACGACTCGGACAAGATGTCCGACGTGCTGCACGCCGCCGAAGGTTACGAGCCCACCAGCAATGTGGACGAGGCCGACCTGATCCTGTTCAACACCTGCTCGGTGCGCGAAAAGGCGCAGGAAAAGGTGTTCAGCGACCTCGGGCGCGTCAAACACCTGAAGAAAAAGGGCGTGCTGATCGGCGTCGGCGGCTGCGTGGCCAGCCAGGAGGGCGACGCCATCATCGAGCGCGCGCCGTATGTCGATGTGGTGTTCGGCCCGCAGACCCTGCACCGCCTGCCCGACCTGCTGGCCAGGCGCATCAGCCTGGGCAAATCGCAGGTGGACATCAGCTTTCCCGAGATTGAAAAATTCGACCACCTGCCGCCGGCCCGCGTGGAAGGCCCCAGCGCCTTTGTCAGCATCATGGAAGGCTGCTCCAAATACTGCAGCTACTGCGTCGTGCCCTACACGCGCGGCGAGGAAGTCTCGCGCCCGTTCGAGGACGTGCTGGTGGAAGTGGCGGGCCTGGCCGACCAGGGCGTGCGTGAAGTCACGCTGCTGGGGCAAAACGTCAACGCCTACCGCGGGCCCATGGGCAACACCGCCGACATCGCTGATTTCGCCACCCTGCTCGAATACGTCTCCGACATTCCCGGCATCGAGCGCATCCGTTATGTCACCAGCCACCCCAATGAGTTCACCCAACGCCTGATCGATGCCTATGGCAAGCTGCCCAAGCTGGTAAACCACCTGCACCTGCCGGTGCAGCACGGTTCCGACCGCATCCTGATGGCCATGAAACGCGGCTACACGGCGATGGAATACAAAAGCACCATCCGCAAACTGCGCGCGATCCGCCCCGACCTGGCCATGAGCAGCGACTTCATCGTCGGGTTTCCCGGCGAGACCGAGGACGACTTCGGCAAGATGATGAAGCTGATCGACGACGTCGGCTACGACACCTCGTTCAGCTTCATCTTCAGCCCGCGGCCCGGCACGCCCGCAGCCAACCTGCCCGACGATACGCCGCACGAGGTCAAGCTCGCGCGGCTGCAGCGCCTGCAGGCCGCCATCGACGACAGCGTGCGCGCCATCAGCGCCAGCCGCCAAGGCACGGTGCAGCGCATCCTCGTCGAAGGGGCGTCCCGCAAGGACCCGACCGAGCTGATGGGCCGCACCGAATGCAACCGCGTTGTCAACTTCAGGGGCCAGCCCCGGCTGATCGGCCAGATGGTGGACGTGACCATCACCGAAGCCTCACAACGCTCCCTGCGCGGCGAAGTGCTGCACCATGAAGAGCCCGCCCTGACCGTTTGAACCCACGCGCAGTACCCCCGCCGGCAAGGACCCCCCATGCTTGAGCGCGTTTCCTTCCGCCAGCTGCTGGTGGCCGCCTTTTTGCTGATTGCCGGCCTGCTGGCGGCCGCCTCGCTGCGCGCCGTGTTCACGCTGGAGCAACTCACGATGCAAAGCCGCGACGGCGCGGTGCGCGCGCTCGACCTCAGTGCGGCCGCCCAGTCCCTGGACGAACGCAGCGTGGCGATGGAACGCACCGCGCGCCAGTCACTGGTGCTGTCCGACCGTGTGCTGCGCGAGCGCTTCGACGAGGCCGCCGCCGATGCCAGAACCGTGCTGGCGCGGCTGGGTCCGCAAAACGTGCCCGCTGCCCTGGTCACCGACTGGAAGAACCACCTGCAGGCCGTCACTACGCTGCTGTCCGGCTCGCCCGATACCGCGCTCGACCGGGACCGGCAGGTCGCGCAGGAATTCCGCGAACTGGACCGCATCAACGCAGCCATTGCGCAGCAGGTCCGGCAAACCATTGCCAGGCAAAACCGCAGCCTGCTCGACACGCTGGAAAACCGCCGCCGGCAATTGACACAACAGGTCCTGGGCGCGATCGCGCTGGCCGTCCTGATGGCGCTGGCATTCGGCATCTGGCTCACGCGTCCGCTCAACCGCCTGGAAAAGGCCATCATCGGCCTCGGCGAAAACCGCCTGGACGAGGCCATCCGCATCGACGGCCCGGCCGACTTGCAACTGGTCGGACAACGGCTGGAATGGCTGCGGCTGCGGCTGGTGGAACTGGACGCCGACAAGTCGCGGTTTTTGCGCCATGTCTCGCACGAACTCAAAACCCCGCTGGCGTCGCTGCGCGAGGGCGTGTCGCTGCTTGAAGACGGCGTGGCCGGCGAGCTCAGCGCCAACCAGCGGGAAGTGGCCAAAATCCTGCGCCACAACACCGGCTTGCTGCAGGGCCAGATCGAGGACCTGCTGCGCTTTAACGCTGCAGCCTTCGAGGCCCGCCAGTTGCGCCGGGAAAAAACCGACCTGCTGCAGCTCATTGAAGAACAGGTGGAAGGCCAGCGCCTGCAGTGGCGCGCGCGCGATCTGCAGGTCAGCGTCGAGGGTCCGGCGCTGCAGGCCGAGGTGGACCGCGACAAGCTGGGAACCGCCATCGCCAACCTGCTGTCCAACGCCATCCGTTTTTCTCCGGCCGGGGGCAGGATACGCATCCGGCTGAGCCAGTTCGCCGACGTCGTGCACATCGACATGGACGACGAAGGCCCCGGCATCGCCTACGACGACCAGGCACGCATTTTTGAACCCTTTTACCGCGGCGAACGACAGCCCCCGCAAGTGGTGCGCGGCAGCGGCATCGGGCTGTCCATCGTTCACGAGTACATTGCTGCCCATGGGGGCCGGGTGCAGTTGCTGCCGGACGGCCCGGGTGCACATTTCAGGATAGAACTTCCCCATGCTTTCAAGTCTTGAGGCCTTCGGCCCCGTTTTCTGCCGCGCCCTGCCCTGGACGCTGGCCCTCAGCCTGGCGGCCGGCTGCACCGTGCCTGCCGCTGCGCCGGCCGGGCCGGAGCCGACCGTGACGAAACCGGCCCCTGCAGCGCCGCCAGCGCCGGCCAACGCCGCGCCTTCGGAGGCAGACGCCGTCACCCCCCTGCTGGCCTACGCCGATCGGCTGCGCGGCCTGCCCGGCTCCGAACTGGCCCAGGAAATCACCCGGCTGGGCAACGCTGCGTCAGCGGGCGACCAGCTGCGTCTGGCCCTCACGCTGAGCCAGACCCGGCAGCTCCCCGATCTGGTGCGCGCGCAGGACCTGCTGCAGCGCGCCCTGGCCAACACCAGCGAGGAGGCCCGGCCGTTGCATGCCCTGGCGCGCCTGCTGGCCGCACGTTTTGCCGAGCAGCGGCGGGCCGAAGAGCAACTGGACCGGCAGAACCAGCAACTGCGCGAGCTGCAGCGCCGCCTCGAACAGACCCAGGACAAACTCGACGCCCTCAAGGAAATCGAACGCAGCCTGAGCAGCCGCCCTGCGGCGGCCCCGGCATCGTCCCCCCGCGGCCGCAGGCCACCAAGCCCATGACAAGCCAAAATGCCCACCTGCTGGTCGTCGACGACGACGCCGACATGCTGCGCCTGCTGACCATGCGGCTGACGGCGGCGGGTTACCGCGTCAGCGCCGTGAGTTCGGCCGAAGCCGCCCTGAGCCAACTCGAGATCGAGCGCCCGCAGCTGGTGCTCAGCGACGTGCGCCTGCCCGGCAAGGACGGCCTGGCGCTGTTTGACGAGATCCGCAGCCAGCACCCCTCGCTGCCGGTGATTCTGCTGACGGCCCACGGCACGATTCCCGATGCGGTGGAGGCCACCGAACGCGGCGTGTTCACCTACCTGACCAAGCCGTTTGACGGCAAGGGCCTGCTCGACAAGATCGCCCAGGCCCTGTCGCTGAGCGCGCCGGTGCCGTCCGTCCCGGCCGGCCAGTCGCCGGCCTGGCAAAGCGGTTTCATCAGCCGTTCCAGCCGCATGGCCGAAACCCTGGCCGAGGCGCGCATGGTGGCCCAGTCGGACGCCAGCGTGATGCTGCGCGGCGAAAGCGGCACCGGCAAGGAACTGCTGGCCCAGGCGATTCACCAGGCCAGCCCGCGTGCCGCCCGCCCGTTCATCGCCGTGAACTGCGGCGCCATTCCCGAAGCCCTGCTCGAGTCCGAACTTTTTGGCCACGTCAAGGGCGCCTTCACCGATGCCTCGGCCAACCACAAGGGATTGTTCCAAGCCGCCGAGGGCGGCACCCTGCTGCTCGATGAAATCGGAGACATGCCGCTGGCCCTGCAGGTCAAGCTGCTGCGGGTGCTGCAGGAGCGCACCGTCCGTCCGCTGGGGTCCAGCCAGTCCATCCCGGTCGATGTGCGCATTCTTTCGGCAACCCACCGGGACCTCGAAGCGGCCATGGCCGAAGGCCAGTTCCGCACCGACTTGTATTACCGGCTCAATGTGGTCACGCTGACCCTGCCCCCCCTGTCCGAACGGCGCGAAGACATCGCGCTGCTGGCCAATCATTTTCTCGTCAAGCTGGCCGGAAAATACGGCAAGCGCCTGAGCGGCTTTGCGCCGGAAGCGATCAAGGCCCTGAACACGGCCGCCTGGCCGGGCAACGTGCGCCAGCTTTACAACGTGGTCGAACAGGTGTGCGCGCTGGCCAGCACACCGCTGATCCCCCTGACCCTGATTCAGCGCGCACTGCGCTCGCCAAGTGTGCAGGTGCTCACCCTGGCCGAAGCACGCCAGCGTTTCGAGCACGAGTACCTGGTCGGCCTGCTCAAGCTGACCGACGGCAACGTAGCCGATGCCGCCCGGCTGGCCGACCGCAACCGCACCGAGTTTTACCGCCTGCTGCAAAAGCACAAGCTGACACCGGGCCACTTCAAAATCGACCCAGCGCATTCTTCCTCTGATCCTGTCGCCGACGAGCGACAGGGCCAAGTCCCTGATTCCAAATACTAAATTCCTCACCCCGGGGATAGTTGTCGCCCCGAGGCGACAAAAACAGGGGTCCATCCGCCTCTTTTACGGTCGGGATCCACGATTCATCCGTGAAATCCGTTCAAACCGTTGATTTAAAACAACTTTTCCAGGCTGGCACAGGGTTTGCCCTAGTCAACCCATGCAAGCTGTTTTCTCCCGTTTTACCGCGCCTTTCCTGCACGCACTGCCAGCACGCTTTTTTGCCCTCCTGGGCCTGTGTGCAGCACTGGCCAGTGCCCATGCCTGGACCCTGGACGACGTAGCCGCCCTGGCGCAAAAACGTGCGCAAACCCCTTACCAGCAACCACGTGCCGCTATTCCCGCCGAACTGGCGGCCCTGGACTACGACGGTTTGCGTGACATCCGTTTCAAGGATGACAAGGCCTTGTGGCGCGCCGACCAGCTGCCCTACGAAGCCAAATTTTTCCACGTCGGCCGGCAGACCGAAGCTGTGCACATCCACGAGTTGTCTGCCCAGGGCAACAAGCTCCTGCGCTACAGCGCCGACGACTTCAGCTACGGCAAGAACCAGCTGAATCCGGCACGCTGGGGGGACATCGGCCATGCCGGGTTCCGCCTCCACACCTCGCTCAACTCGCCCGCCTACAAGGATGAGTTGATTGCCTTTCTGGGCGCCAGCTACTTCCGCGCCCTGGGTGCCGGCCAGCGTTACGGCCTGTCGGCCCGCGGCCTGGCAGTGGACCCCACGGGCGCGAAGCAGGAAGAGTTTCCGCGTTTCACCGATTTCTGGCTCGAAAAGCCGGCCCCCGATGCGAAGCAGGTCACGGTCTATGCCCTGCTGGATTCGGCGCGAATGACCGGCGCTTACCGCTTTGACATTCGTCCGGGCGAAGAGACCGTCACCGAGGTGCATGCCCGTATCTTCATGCGCGCAGGCGCCGGCCCCCGCGTCGCCACCCTGGGTGTGGCGCCGCTGACCAGCATGTTTTTCTTCGGTGAAAACCAGCCCCGCGCGGGCGACTTCCGGCCCGAAGTGCATGACTCCGACGGCCTGATGGTTGCCACCGGGGAAGGCGAATGGCTGTGGCGTCCGCTGCAGAACCCGGCGGCCCCGCTGGTGACCTCTTTCAGCATGAAAAGCCTCAAGGGTTTTGGCCTGATGCAGCGTGACCGCGCCTTCTCCAGCTACGAAGACACCGAAGCCCGGTACGAACTGCGGCCCAGCGCCTGGGTGACCCCGCTGGGCGACTGGGGCGCGGGCCGCGTCGAGCTGCTGCAGTTTGCGACGCCGGATGAAACCCATGACAACGTGGCCGCCTACTGGGTGCCGGAAAAAATGCCTGCCCCCGGCGAGTCGTTGAACCTCGCGTGGAAGATTGGCTGGCAGGGCAACAACCAGCAACGCCCGCCCAACGGCTGGGTCACCCAGTCGCGCCGCGGCACCGGCTACAGCAAGCTCAGCGCCGAGGCCTTGGGCCAGCAGACACAGTTTGTCATCGACTTTGCCGGGCCGGCCCTGGACGCGCTGCCCGAGGGCGCCAGGGTGGCGGCCATCACCACGGCCAGCAGCAACGCCCGTGTCGTCGAAAGCATCGCTTACCGCAACCCGGCCACAGGCACCTGGCGCATGAGCCTGCGTGTGCAGCGCCTCGCCGCCCCTGCCAACCAGAGCGCCCAGCCCATCGAGCTGCGCGCCTTTCTCCAACATAACACCCACACCCTGACTGAAACATGGACCAACCTGATCACACCCTGACCCCCCGCAGCCTGCTGCGCGAAGAACGTCATCCGAACTCGGTCACCGCGCCGCCGCTACACCGCGGATCGATGGTGCCGCGCCCCTGGCGTGGTTTCTGGAACAGCCTGGGCACGGCCGCGCTGGGCTTGGCGCGGTCCAGGCAGGTCCATCCTGCCCCCCTCCCGGCACGCGCACCCTGGCAACAGGCTGCTGCGCGGCGCCGGGCCGTCTTCGTGCTGCTGACGCTGCTCAGCACCGTGCTGGCCACCAGCCTGTTTGCCGACATGCAGCCCGCCTACGACAGTGCCTGGCTGCAGTATGGCCAGCTCGTGCTGTTTGCGCTGCTGTCCGCTTGGGTGGTCACCGGGTTCATGACCGCGATGATGGGGTTTTACGTGACGATACGCGGCGACAAACATGCCCTGTCGGCGAAAAACGTCCAGCACCATGCGCTGGACGACGCAACGAGGACGGCGATCATCATGCCGATCTGCAACGAGGATGTGCGCACCGTGTTCGCGGGCCTGCGTGCCACCTGCGAATCCGTCGCAGCGACCGGCCATGTGAAAGCCTTCGACGTGTTTGTGCTGTCCGACACCAGCAACCCGGCCACCCAGAAGGCCGAACGCGCCGCCTGGGAAGACCTGCGCACCCAGTTGGCCGCCCAGCCCGACCAGCCCCGGATCGAGGTCTACTACCGACTGCGCAAGCGCCGCACCGACCGCAAGGCCGGCAACGTGGCCGACTTCTGCCGCCGCTGGGGCAAGGACTACCGCTACATGGTGGTGCTTGATGCCGACAGCGTGATGAGCGGTGACTGCCTGGTGGCCATGGTCAAGCTGATGGAAGCCAACCCGACCGCCGGCATCATCCAGACCGCCACCCAGGCCATCGGCCATGTGACGCTGCACGCGCGCGCGCAGCAATTCGCCTCGCGCGTGACGGGCCGCCTGTTCACGCTGGGCATGCAGTTCTGGCAGATGGGCGAGTCGCACTACTGGGGCCACAACGCCATCATCCGGATCGCGCCTTTCATGCAGCACTGCGCGCTGGCGCATATCAAAGGCTCGGGCGGCATGTCGGGCAGCATCATGTCGCACGACTTTGTGGAAGCCGCGCTGATGCGCCGTGCCGGTTACCACGTCTGGCTGGTGGCCGACTTGGTGGGCAGCTATGAACAGCAGCCGCCCGACCTGCTGGCCGAACTGCAGCGCGATCGCCGCTGGTGCCAGGGCAACCTGCAAAACTCGCGCTTGATCGCCGAGCCCGGCATTCACCCGGTGCACCGTTCGATGTTCGGCACGGGTGCCATGGCCTACCTCTCGGCACCGTTGTGGCTGTGTTTCCTGACGCTGGGAACGGCGCTGTGGCTCTCCGGCACACCCATGGTCAGCGACTGGGCGCTGCTGCCTGGTGAACTGCTGACCTTGTGGGCATGGACCTTGTCCATGCTGTTTTTGCCGCGCCTGCTGGGCATTGCTGCGGTACTGATCAACCGCCAGCAGCAGGCCTACGGCGGCACCGCCAGCCTGCTGCGCAGCGCCCTGCTGGAAACGCTGATCGCCCTGCTGCAGGCGCCGATCCGCATGCTGGCGCACTCGCTGTTTGTGCTGGTCGCGCTGACCGGGCTCAAGCTGGAATGGAAGTCGCCTCCGCGCGAAGCGGCGGCCGTACCCTGGCGTGTTGCCCTGCAGCAGCTGGCCCCCATGAGCGCAGTGATTGTGCTGCTCGCCGCCGGCATCACGCTGATTGACGCCAGCGCGCTGGTCTGGCTGCTGCCGGTCGGTCTGCCCTTGCTGCTGGCCATCCCGATGACCGTGCTGACCAGCAAGGTCGGCGTAGGGATGGCCATGCGCACCAACAACTATCTGCTGATTCCCGAAGAAACAAAATCACCGGCTGTTTTGCGTCGCGCCTGGCTGCATGCCAGCCAGCAGGTGCGGCCACGGCTCAGGGCCATTTAGGCCAGTGAAAGCAAACGGGCGCTATCAGCTATCTTTTTGATAGCTGATAGCGCCCGTTCTTATTGGGTAAATGGCATTTTTCATGAAGAACCGAGGTGTACCTCAGAACTTCGGCATGCCCTTCATGCCGCCCATGCGCTTCATCATTTTCATCATGCCGCCGCCCTTCATCTTTTTCATCATGGTCTGCATCTGCTCGAACTCGTTGAGCAGGCGGTTGACCTCCTGAACCTGCACACCTGAGCCCGCGGCAATGCGGCGCTTGCGCGTGGCCTTGATCAGTTCGGGCTTGCGGCGCTCCAGCGGCGTCATGCTCTGGATGATGCCTTCCTTGCGGCGGATGTCTTTTTCGGCCTTGTCCATGTCGACCTGGCCGGCCTTGGCCGCCATCTGCGCCGGCAGCTTGTCGAGCAGGCTGGACAGGCCGCCCATGCTTTTCATCTGCTGCAGTTGGCTTAAAAAGTCGTTGAGGTCGAAGCCGCTGCCGGCCTTCATCTTGGCGGCAAGCTTTTGCGCCGCCGCCATGTCCACGCCGGCCGTGACCTGCTCGACCAGCGCGACGATGTCGCCCATGCCGAGAATGCGGCCCGCGTGGCGCTGGGCATCGAAGACTTCCAGCCCGTCGATTTTTTCGCTGGTGCCCGAAAACTTGATCGGTGCGCCGGTGATCTGCCGCACGCTCAATGCCGCGCCGCCGCGCGAGTCGCCGTCAGTCTTGGTCAGGATGATGCCGGTCAGCGGCAGCGCTTCCTTGAAGGCCTTGGCCGTGTTGATCGCGTCCTGGCCCTGCATCGCGTCCACGACAAACAGGGTTTCAACCGGGTTCAGCGCCGCATGCAGTGCCTTGATCTCGGCCATCAGTGCTTCGTCGATCGCCAGGCGGCCGGCGGTGTCGACCAGCAGCACATCGAAGAAATGCTTGCGCGCGTAGTCGAGCGCGGCCAGCGCGATGTCCACCGGCTTCTGGTCGGCCGTGCTCGGAAACCATTCGGCGCCGGCCTGCTTCGTGACGGTCTTGAGCTGCTCGATGGCTGCCGGGCGGTACACGTCGCCCGAGACCGTCAGCACCTTCTTCTTGCGTTTTTCGATCAGGTGTTTGGCCAGCTTGGCGGTGGTCGTGGTCTTGCCCGCGCCCTGCAGACCGGCCATCAGGATCACCGCCGGCGGCTGGGCCGCCAGGTTGATGTCGCTGACGCCCTCGCCCATGGTCGCGGCCAGTTCCCGGTTGACGATGCTGACCAGCACCTGCCCCGGCGACAGCGAACTCATCACCTCCTGGCCCAGCGCCTTCTCCTTGACGCGGGCAATGAAGTCGCGCACCACGGGCAACGCCACGTCGGCTTCGAGCAGCGCCATGCGCACCTCGCGCAGCATGTCCTGCACATTGGATTCGGTGATGCGGGCCTGGCCGCGCATTTCCTGGACGAGGCGGGATAGTTTGTCGGTAAGGGCAGAGGCCATGAATAAGCTCCACAACTGGAGCGAAAAGGAAGTGAAAGAAGGACCAGGCGTCTGGCGCAGAAGCTAAACTGTAGCCATGATTTTAACTTTGAGCGCCTGGTGGGGTCTGGCCACGGCCATCGGCGCCGCGCTGGCCTATGCCATCCTGGCGCTGGCCACCGCGCGTTTGAGCGAAACCACCACGCGTGGCGTGCTTCTGCTGGCCTGGCTGCTGCACGCGCTCGCCCTGGCCGAGGGACTGCTCGGCGAACCGCCGCGGTTCGGGTTTGCACCGGCCCTGTCCATGACCGTCTGGCTGGTGCTGAGCGTGTACGCGGTGGAAAGCCGGCTGTTTCCGCAGCTCAAGGCACGCTGGACGCTGGCCGGCCTGGGCAGCGCCGCCGTCCTGCTGGCGGTGGTATTTCCCGGTACCAGCTACCACGTGATTGCATCGCCCTGGCTGCCTTTGCACTGGGCACTCGGTATTGCGTCCTACGGCCTGTTTGCCGCCGCCGTGGTGCATGGCTGGCTGATGAACCGTTCCGAGCGCTCCATCCGTTCTGCCACGCAGCCCGACACCGGCGTGCCTCTGCTGACCCTGGAACGGCTGACCTTTCGTTTTGTACAGGCCGGTTTTGTGTTGCTGACGGCCACGCTGCTGGTGGGCTGGCTGTTTGCCGAAACCCTGTACGGCCCGGGCCTGGCGGGACAATGGAACCACAAGACCATTTTCTCGGTGCTGGCCTGGATCACCTTCGCCGGCCTGCTGGTCGGCCGGGCACGCCTGGGCTGGCGCGGGCGGCAGGCGGTGCGGGTGCTGTATCTGGGCTCGGGTCTGCTGCTGCTCGGTTATGTGGGCTCGCGTTTTGTCCTTGAAGTCATTTTGAAGCGCGTATGAAATACCTGTTGGTGATTGTGCTGGCGCTGGTGGTCCTCTGGCTCTGGCGGAGCAACCGGCGCACCGGACAGCCGGGTCGGCCCCCCGCGCCGCCGGCCGGCCGACCCGGCAAGCCGGCCACCGAAGTCGTGGCCTGCGCCGTCTGCGCCGTGCATCTGCCCCGTTCGGACGCCCTGCCCGGCGGCAAGGGGTTTTACTGCAACGACGCGCATCGCCGCCAGGCCGAGGGTTGATGACCAGGGCGGCGCCGGACTCCGGAAATTCCTGGTTCGGACCGGCAGAAAAATCCGGCGTCTGGGAATCGGACGCCGGCGGCGAGTCCTTCGGCCGGCTGTGGCGGGCGTTCATGGCGGCGCGCGTGACGCTGGCCAGTGTGCTGCTTGCATTGCAAGCCTCCATTTATGCGCTGGGCCAGCCCGTCGGCAAGGCCATGATCGCACTGTGCATGGCCTATTTTGTTGCAGCGCTCGTCGTCCGTGTCTGGGCCCATCCGAAACCACCGGGGAGTACCTTCGACGCCCAGTGGCTCTCCACGGTCGGCGTCGATGTGCTGGCGTTTTCGGCGCTCAATTTCCTGCAATCAGGAGCGATCAACTACACGGCGCTGTTCGCGCTGCCGGTGCTGCTGGCTTCCGTGCTGGGCCCCATCCTGCTGGCCCTCGGTACCGCCGCCAGCGTGGCGCTGCTGCTGCTGGCCGATGCCTGGTGGGCCTCGCTGCAATTGCCGGGCGACGCCACGGCGCGCTTTCTGCAGGCCGGTCTGAGCGGTTCGGGCTTTTTCATCATTGCCCTGCTGGCCAACCAGCTGGCCCTGCGCCTGTCGCGGGAACAAAAGCGGGCAGAACGCAGCCACTCGGCCGCACGCATGCAGACCCAGGTCAATGAACTGGTGATCGACACGCTGGTCGACGGCGTGCTCGTGATCGATACCAAAGGCATCGTGCGCGCGGCCAACCCCGCCGCCCTGCGTTTGCTGGCCATCCAGGACGCGGCGCGCGCCGCCCCCTTTGTGCTGGCCGCCGAGACGGCCTGGCAACCACTGACAGCGCTGGCACAGCTGACGTTTGAGCAGCGCAAGCCGCAGCAGGCCGATGTGAGCCTGGAGCATGCCTCGCGCCACGCCCGTCGCCTGCAGGTGCGTACCCGGCTGGCCGCTTCGCGCGACGGCTCGCACGAGAGCCTGTGCGTGATGTTCCTGGAAGACTTGCGGGAAATGGAAGCCAGGGTGCGCACCGAAAAAATGGCGGCCATGGGGCGCATGTCGGCCGCGGTGGCCCATGAAATCAGGAACCCGCTGGCGGCCATCACGCAAGCCAATGCCCTGCTGGAAGAAGACCTGCAGGACCCCGGACAGCGACAGCTCACAGGCATGGTCAGCCAGAACGCGCAGCGGCTGGCCAGGATCGTCGAGGAAATCCTCAACATCTCCCGCGTTCAGGAGCAGGCTCCCCAGGTGCAGACAAGCGCCCTGCCGCTCGATGACATGGTGCAGCGCATCTGCTCGGACTGGACACAGCAAACAGCATCGGGCCAGCGTCTGCGCCTGCGCGCAGGCGCCGGCCGGACTGGCGTGTTGTTCGAGAGCGAGCACCTGCGGCGCCTGATGGTCAACCTGCTGGACAACGCCCTGCGTTATGCCAGCGCTGCAGGCGATGCGATACAGGTCACCACCGAAATCACCGCCACCGGGCAGCCCCGGCTGTCGGTCTGGAGCGACGGACAACCGCTCGAAAAAACGGTGCAGTCGCATCTGTTCGAGCCGTTTTTCTCTTCAGAGAGCCGCTCCAGCGGGCTGGGCCTGTATATATGCAGGGAGCTCTGCGAACGTCATGGTGCACTCATAGGCTACCAGCGGGCCGTCCACAACGCGGTGGAAGGCAACGAGTTTTTTGTCCTCTTCCGGCCAGCCGTCGCCGCGCAAACTTTGTCCCAGACGGGTTTTGACACAATGTGGTCTGACATCCAGGGAACACCATGACTCTCCCGACGCAAGCGCACATACTGGTGATTGACGATGAGCCCGACCTGCGCACCCTCTACGAGCTGACCCTGCTGCGCGAAGGCTACCGGGTCGAGGCCGCTGCCGACCTGGCGCAGGCGCGCGCCCAGCTGCAGCAAAAACGCTTTGATGCCGTGATCACCGACATGCGCCTGCCCGACGGGCTGGGCCTGGAACTGCTGCGGGAGATGGTCGCCCAGCAACGTCCCGAACGCTGCGTGGTCATCACCGCCCACGGGTCCGCCGAAAATGCAGTGGAAGCGCTGAAGGCCGGCGCATTTGACTACCTGACCAAACCGGTGGACCTCAAGCAGTTTCGCGGCGTGGTGGCGTCGGCCATCCAGGGCCCGGCGAGCACCACGGCCATCCAGGAGCGCAGCAGGCCCGGCAGCGAGGACGGAACAGCCGCCTCCAGGGCCGCCCGGCCCGCGGATGCCTCACTGACACTGCAGCGCCTGGTCGGCGAATCGGCCGTGATGCAGGCGGTCAAGGCCCGCATCGTCAAGGTTGCCAGCAGCATGGCACCGGTGCTGATCCAGGGCGAGTCCGGCACCGGCAAGGAACTGGTGGCGCGGGCCGTGCACGACTGCAGCCATCGCGCGGCAGGTCCCTTTGTCGCCGTCAACTGCGGCGCCATTCCGGAAAACCTGCTGGAAGCCGAATTTTTCGGGGCCCGCAAAGGCGCCTACACCGGCTCGGCACAGGACAGGCTCGGTTATTTTCAGTCGGCCAAAGGCGGCACCCTTTTCCTGGACGAGATTGGCGACCTGCCGCTGGCGATGCAGTCCAAGCTGCTGCGTGCCATCCAGGAGCGGGTCGTCCGTCCGCTGGGCTCCACCCAGGAGGACACGGTGGATGTGCGCGTTGTCAGCGCCACCCACAAGGATCTGGCCGCCGCAGTGGCGGCCGGCACCTTCCGCCAGGATTTGTACTACCGGCTCAACGTCATTGAAATCAGCGTCCCGCCGCTGCGTGAGCGCCGCGAGGACCTGCCCGCCCTGTGCCGGGACCTGCTTGGAAGGATTTGCCGGGAGTCGGGCTTTCACATGCCGGACCTCTCCGGCCAGGTCCTGGCCACCTTGCAACAACACCCCTTCAACGGCAACGTCAGGGAACTCGAGAACCTGTTGCACCGGGCCATTGCCCTCGGGGAAGGCGGTGACCTGCATCTCGAGTCGCCGCCGGCCGAATATGTCGCTGTGCCGGAAAACCTGCAGGACTTTCTTGACGGGCAGGAGCGCAACATCCTGTCCAAGGTCCTGCAGGAAACCGGCTTCAACCGCACGGCGGCCGCCGCCAAGCTGGGCATCAGCCTGCGCCAGATCCGTTACCGGATTGCCCGCCTGAACATCGTGACGCCCCAGGGCGATGAAGCGGCCGATGAGCCCTCCTGAGGCCGTGTCCGCACTGTGGCAGCAAGGCTGGTACCGCTACGCCAGGGCACTGACCTCGCCGAACTTCGGTCCGCGACCTGCGTCGGCTTGCATCGACCTGATCGTCATCCACTCCATCAGCCTGCCACCGGGTGAATTTGGCAATGGCCAGGTGCAACGCCTGTTCACCAACCAACTCGACTGGGACGCCCATCCCTATTTTCAGTCGATACGCGGCTTGCAGGTGTCTTCCCATTTTTTCATCACCCGGTCCGGGGAACTCTGGCAGTTTGTCAGCTGTGATGCGCGCGCCTGGCATGCCGGGGAGTCCGGCTACCGCGGCAAAAACAACTGCAACGACGACTCGATCGGCATCGAACTCGAGGGCCTGGAAGGCGGGCGGTTCGAATCCGCCCAGTACGAAACCCTGGCCAGCGTCTGCGCGGCGCTGCTGCGTCAGTACCCGGTCATGCACCTGACCGGTCATGAACACATCGCACCCGGCCGCAAGCAGGACCCGGGCCCCGGCTTCGAATGGTCGCGGCTGCAGGATTCGCTGGGCTTGCCGGCCAAGTGTTTTCCCGCAAACCCCTGACCACCCTGGCGGTGCCGGCTTGGGCGCCGTGCGTGAACCTCCGCGACCATCGACCCCACTGATCGCCTTGCAAGGCGCGTGAACACGTGATCGGCACGCGTCCGGCCGATGGATGCCGAGCTTCGGGGCGCCCATGAGGACCCAAGCTTGTGCATTTTTTCCTGCAAAAAAAAGCCACAAAAAGTAAGCGGAACGTGACGCAGCGATTCAGGACCGATACACTACCTGTAGTGCTTGAAATCACTCCAGACCCTAGGTATAGTGTCTTAGCCCTAATACCGATGGATGGATTCAGGTGCCCAACAGCCCAAGGAAAGCCCGCCACCAAGCCAGCCACAGGCAACCGTCAGCCCTTCTTCCTGTCCTGAATCACATCGAACTCACCAACAACAAAGCACAACGAGGAAAACATGCAAACAGCCCAACACGCAGCCCCCACTCCCGCCGGTGCGCCTGCCGCACACCAGTCCCCTGCCAGCAGCGCCCACGCCAGTTCCCTGGCCCACTACCAGATCATCCGCCGCAACGGCGCGGTGGTTCCGTTTGAGCCGAACAAGATCGCTGTGGCGATGATGAAGGCCTTTCTGGCGGTGCACGGCACCCAGGGCGCGGCCTCGGCCAGCGTGCGCGAAACCGTGGACGGCCTGACCCAGGCCGTCATGCGCGCCCTGATGCGCTCACGCCCGGGCGGCGGCACCTTTCATATAGAAGACGTGCAGGACCAGGTCGAGCTCGGCCTGATGCGCGGCGGCCACCACGAGATTGCCCGCGCCTATGTGCTGTACCGCGAGAAACGCACGCAGGAACGCGCGCGCCAGCCGCAGACGCCAGCCACCCAGGCGCCGCAGCTGCACGTGTTGGACGGCGGCAAGAAGGTGACGCTGGACATCGGCAAGCTGCAGGCGCTGATCGAGGCCTCCTGCGCCGGCCTGGGCGCCGAAATCAAGCCCGACCCGATCGTGCAGGAAACCATGCGCAACCTGTACGACGGTGTGCCGATCGACGAGGTCTACAAGGCGTCCATCCTGGCGGCCCGCACCCTGATCGAAAAAGACCCGGACTACACCTACGCCACCGCGCGCCTGCTGCTGCACACGATCCGCCGCGAAGTGCTGGGTGAGGAAGTTACCCAGGAAGACATGGGCACCCGGTACGCCGAGTACTTCCCCCAGTTCATTGCCAAGGGTGTGGCCAACGAACTGCTCGACGAAAGACTGCAGCAGTTTGACCTGGAGCGCCTGGGCGCTGCGCTCAAGCCCGAGCGCGACCTGAAATTTGACTACCTCGGCCTGCAGACCCTGTTCGACCGCTACTTCCTGCACGTGCGCAAGCAGCGCATCGAGCTGCCCCAGGCTTTTTTCATGCGTGTGGCCATGGGCCTTTCGCTCGACGAGATCGACCGCGAAGCCCGTGCCATCGAGTTCTACGAAATCATGTCCTCGTTCGACTTCATGTCGAGCACACCCACGCTGTTCAATGCCGGCACGCTGCGTTCGCAGCTGTCGTCCTGCTACCTGACCACGGTCGCCGATGACCTGGGCGGCATTTACGATGCCATCAAGGAAAACGCGCTGCTGTCGAAGTTCGCCGGCGGCCTGGGCAACGACTGGACGCCGGTGCGCGCACTCGGCGCCCACATCAAGGGCACCAACGGCGAGTCCCAGGGTGTGGTGCCGTTCCTGAAAGTCGTCAACGACACCGCCGTGGCGGTCAATCAGGGCGGCAAGCGCAAGGGCGCCGTCTGCGCCTACCTGGAAACCTGGCACCTGGACATCGAGGAGTTCCTGGAACTGCGCAAGAACACCGGCGACGACCGCCGCCGCACGCATGACATGAACACCGCCAACTGGATTCCCGACCTGTTCATGCGCCGCGTGATGGAAAAAGGCAGCTGGACGCTGTTCTCGCCATCGGACACGCCCGACCTGCACGACAAGTTCGGCATCGAGTTCGAAAAGGCCTACACCGCCTACGAAGCCAAGGCCGAGCGCGGCGAGATCAAGCCGGCGCGCAAACTGCAGGCCATCGACATGTGGCGCAAGATGCTGTCGATGCTGTTCGAGACCGGCCATCCCTGGATCACCTTCAAGGATGCCTGCAATGTGCGTTCGCCCCAGCAACACGCCGGCGTCGTGCATTCGTCCAACCTGTGCACCGAGATCACGCTCAACACCAGCGACACCGAAACCGCGGTCTGCAACCTCGGCTCCGTGAACCTGGTCCAGCACCTGAAAGATGGCGCGGTGGACCACGAGAAGCTCAAGAAGACCATCACCACGGCCATGCGCATGCTGGACAACGTGATCGACATCAATTACTACGCCGTCAAGAAGGCACGCGACTCCAACATGCGCCACCGTCCGGTCGGCCTGGGCATCATGGGTTTCCAGGACTGCCTGTACGAGCTGCGCATCCCGTATGCGTCGGATGCTGCGGTCGAGTTTGCCGACAAGTCCATGGAAGCGGTGTGTTACCACGCCTACTGGGCCTCGACCGAACTGGCCAAAGAGCGCGGCAAGTACACCAGCTACAAGGGCTCGCTCTGGGACCAGGGCATCCTGCCGCTGGACACGCTGGACCTGCTGGCCAAGCAGCGCGGCGGCTATCTGGAAGTGGATCGCTCGGCGACGCTGGACTGGGACGCGCTGCGCCAGAAGATCGCTCTGGACGGCATGCGCAACTCCAACTGTGTGGCTATCGCCCCGACCGCCACCATCTCCAACATCATCGGCGTGGATGCCTGCATCGAGCCCTGCTTCGGCAACCTCTCGGTCAAGTCCAACCTGTCCGGCGAATTCACGGTCATCAACCACTACCTGGTGCGCGACCTCAAGCGCCTGGGTTTGTGGGACGACGTGATGGTGGTGGACCTCAAACACTTTGACGGCTCGCTGCGTCCCATCGACCGCGTGCCGCAGGACATCAAGGCGCTGTACGCCACGGCGTTCGAAGTCGACGCGACCTGGCTGGTTGAAGCCGCGTCGCGCCGCCAGAAGTGGATCGACCAGGCGCAGTCGCTCAACATCTACATGGCCGGCGCCTCGGGCAAGAAGCTCGACGACACCTACAAGCTCGCATGGCTGCGCGG
Organism: Polaromonas sp. AER18D-145; assembly: GCF_002379095.1. GTDB lineage: Bacteria > Pseudomonadota > Gammaproteobacteria > Burkholderiales > Burkholderiaceae_C > Polaromonas. The sequence goes on along the minus strand of NZ_NBZV01000035.1, from coordinate 24,867 downwards.
CCTGAAGACCACCTACTACCTGCGCACCATGAGCGCGACGCATGCAGAAAAGTCCACCGTGAAAGCCGGCAAGATGAATGCCGTGGCTTCCGGCAACACCGATGACACCGGCAGCATGAACGCACTCGATGCGGCAGCAGCCACAGCGCAGGCGCAGATGAACGCATCACCTGCGACGGACATCAAGTTTTGCGCGATCGACGATCCAGGATGTGAGGCCTGCCAATAAAAAAACGGATCACGGCGCCGGAAAAATCCGGCGCCTGATTCGATGTAATTGAGCAACACTAATTCAGAGCGATGTGAATGAACACTTTTCATTTTGTATCGCTGCTTTCATAATCCAACTTATTGGAAACATCTATGTTGACCTGGGACGAAGAAGCTAAACCATCGTTGCAAAAACCTCTTGCCAGCGCCCTTCCCGAAGGCCGCTCGATGGAACTTCCGCCTCTTTCTTTGCAGCCCCATGCTGCAGCCCGCATGCTCGACGACAGCGCCCTGACTTCATCAGGCGTGCGTGCAGCACCGGCCACCGTGGCACCCACCGCCCATCGCGTCAAAGCCGCCGACAAACGCATCATCAACGGCCAGACCGACGTGAACCAGCTGGTTCCGTTCAAGTACAAATGGGCCTGGGAAAAATACCTGGCCAGTTGCGCCAACCACTGGATGCCGCAGGAAGTGAACATGACGCGCGACATCGCGCTCTGGAAAGACCCGAACGGCCTGACTGAAGACGAACGCCGTCTGGTCAAGCGCAACCTCGGTTTCTTCGTCACCGCCGACTCGCTGGCCGCCAACAACATTGTGCTGGGCACTTACCGGCACATCACGGCGCCCGAGTGCCGCCAGTTTTTGCTGCGCCAGGCGTTTGAAGAAGCCATTCACACCCACGCCTACCAGTACATCACCGAATCGCTGGGCCTGGATGAAAGCGAAATCTTCAACGCCTACAACGAAGTGCAGTCGATCAGGGACAAGGACCAGTTCCTGATTCCCTTCATCGATGCCATCTCGGACCCCAACTTCAAGACCGGCACCCAGGAAGCGGACCAGACCCTGCTGAAGTCCCTGATCGTGTTCGCCTGCCTGATGGAAGGCCTGTTCTTCTATGTCGGCTTCACGCAGATCCTGGCGCTGGGCCGCCAGAACAAGATGACCGGCGCCGCCGAGCAGTACCAGTACATCCTGCGCGACGAGTCCATGCACTGCAACTTCGGCATCGACCTGATCAACCAGCTCAAGCTCGAGAACCCGCTGCTGTGGACCGCCGAGTTCAAGGCCGAGATCAAGGCCCTGTTCATGAAGGCGGTCGAGCTCGAATACCGCTACGCCGAGGACACCATGCCGCGCGGCGTGCTGGGCCTCAACGCGTCCATGTTCAAGGGTTACCTGCGCTACATCGCCAACCGCCGGGCCACGCAGATCGGCCTGGAGACGCTGTTCCCGAACGAGGAAAACCCGTTCCCCTGGATGAGCGAAATGATCGACCTGAAAAAGGAACGCAACTTCTTCGAAACCCGTGTGATCGAGTACCAGTCCGGTGGCGCTCTCTCCTGGGACTGACAGACAAGCCGACACAACAATGATTTCCAGACTTGCATTGACCAGTGACCGCACCGCAGAAGTGCGCGCGTTGGGCTTTGCTCCCGTGTTCGCGGCGCTGGGCCCGGTTCGCCGACAGCCCAACGCCGTGAATCGCTTCGCGTACTCCAGACGTGAAGTGATCTTTGCAATGTAATCAAGGAGAAAACTATGGCAACTGCGAAAAAAACTGCGGCTAAAAAAGCTGCTCCGAAGAAAGCCCCTGCGAAAAAAGTAGCGGCTAAAAAAGCCCCTGCGAAAAAAGTAGCAGCGAAAAAAGCCCCGGCCAAAAAAGCGCCAGCGAAAAAAGTAGCAGCTAAAAAAGCTCCTGCGAAAAAAGCGCCAGCGAAAAAAGCCCCGGCCAAGAAAGTAGCGGCCAAAAAGCCTGCTGCAAAAAAAGCAGCAGCTAAAAAGCCTGCGGCGAAAAAAGTAGCGAAAAAAGCGCCAGCGAAGAAAGCTGCTGCGAAGAAAGCCGCTGCCAAAAAGCCAGCAGCCAAGAAAGCAGCGAAAAAACCCGCTGCGAAGAAAGCCGCGAAAAAACCCGCTGCCAAAGCTCCTGCTGCACCGGCTGCCCCTGCGGCTCAGACAACTCTGAACCCGCAAGCTGCCTGGCCGTTTCCGACAGCCAGCAAGCCGTAACCAGTAAGGCACTTGGCCTGAAGCCCGACATCGCAAGATGCCGGGCTTTTTTACTTTCGGCGTGTGGTGAAAGGCACCGAGTGCACCTTCTTCAGGGCAGCCGGCCCCGTTGAAGGCGCCCCCATTCGCTATAAATTCAGTAGCTGAGTCCACCCATAAAAAATGGGCTGGAATCCTTTTTGGCTTTTAATCGGCGCTTACAGGCCAGTCTGAGCGGACGTGAGTGTGTAGTTCTGGCCGCCGCGGAAAGCAATCTTGTGGGCGCCGACGCGGTTGCCCAGTTCGGCGCAGCGGGCCAGCGACCAGCCTTTTTCGAGGCCGAACAACAGGGCCCCGCGAAAAGCGTCGCCGCAACCGGTCGGGTCCACCACTTCCGTGGCCACCACCGGCGCAACCAGCGTCTTGTCGCCGTCCACCCAGACCTCGCAACCGTGTGCACCCAGCGTCACCACCAGGCCCTGCACCCGCTTCGATATCTCGGCGCAGGACAAACCGGTCCGGTCGCACAGCAGTTTGGCTTCGTAGTCGTTGACCGTGACCCAGCTCGCCAGCTCGACAAAATGGGCCAGGTCCTGGCCGTCAAACATGGGCAGGCCCTGGCCGGGATCGAACACAAAAGGAATACCGGCGGCCTTGAACTGCTCGGCATGCTGCAGCATGGCGTCGCGCCCGTCCGGCGAGATGATGCCGATGCTGATATCGGCACGCGGCGCAATTTTTGTCGTATGCGCCTGGCCCATCGCCCCGGGATGGAAGGCGGTGATCTGGTTGTTGTCGCGGTCCGTCATGATCATGGCCTGGGCGGTGTAGGTGTCTCCCACCTCCCTGACAAACTCGGTGCTGATGCCCAGTGTGTTCAGGCGCGCCACATACTCGGCCCCATCGGTACCCACGGTCGCCATGGGCAAGGGCGTTCCGCCCAGCTGCTGCAGGCTGTAGGCGATGTTGCCGGCGCAGCCGCCAAACTCCCGGCGCAGGGCCGGCACCAGAAAGGACACGTTGAGGATGTGCAGCTGGTCGGGCAGGATCTGCTCGGCAAAGCGCCCCTCAAACGTCATGATGGTGTCAAAGGCCAGGGAACCACAAATTACAGCAGGCATGGGATGGATCTCGATTCAGTCAGGGATAAAAAGCAAGGACCCGGTAGCCGGCAATCCGCAAGGGCGCGGAAGGCCGCGCGGGCGGCGTTTGGGACGCGCTGGCGTCGGCTGGGGAATTCAAAATTCTGATGGCCAGCACGCCGGAAAATTCGGCGCCTGCCGCCAGTGTGGGGCCGGTGGCGCCCAGTTCCACCGGGGTCAGCACACGCCGCAGCTGCGCCTGGTCCTGGGTGTCGGTCAGTGTCAGCTCCAGCGACGGCAAGGCCAAGGGGATCGCGCCTGCGTTCCTGATCACCACCTTGAGCCGGTAGGCGTCGGCGGACAGCTTGTTAAAAGTCGAACTCTCGATCACCACCGATTCAATCTGCTGCGGCGGCCTGATCTCGCAATGCAGCGAGGCGCACAGCGTGTACAGGGCCGGACGCAGCCAGGGCTGCGACACGGCCAGCGTATGTCTCTGGAACAGGGCGACCTGCAACAGCAAGACGGCCAGCAGCACCGATGCCGCCAATCCAAGCGCCACACGCACCGCGGGCCGGCGCCAGAACGCATCGCGCCTGGCCTCACGCACAAATGACACCTCGTGAACATGACCGGGTTCAAGCATCTCCGACGCTGATTCACCAAAGGCACTTTCCGTGTAGCCCGCTCGCGCTGCGGGTGCCGCCGCTCCGGAAAAGTCGGATGGCTCCGGGCTCACCGAAAAGGCGAACACGTCGGCGGCGAGGTCTGGCGACGGCGACACCTGGACTTCCGGCACCGATGCGGACGCGGCAACCGGTGCTGCCTCTTGCGCCGGCACGGGATCAGACCAGTCGGCCTCCGGCTCCGCAGAAGGCGCCACCAGCATGGGGGCCACGGATGCCGCCCCGCCGCTGTCCTGCTGCAGGTCAGGCAGGGCATCGGGTGCAGGGGACACCGGAGCATCGGTGGACGACGCGGTTGCTTGGGGTGCGTAGGGCTGAAGATTGGCTGCTGCGTCAAAAACTTCGGAGCAGTGCCCGCAGCGCACCCAGCCCTGGGAAATCTTGAGTTGGTCGGCCACGACTTTGAACATCGTGCCGCAGGCAGAACAGCGCGTAATCAGGCTCATTTAGCGCCTTATTGTACGGGGCGTGACAGGGCGCGGGCCCGCTCAGAGCCGGGCGGTCATCAGTATCCAGCCGTCTTCCTGGTCCGCCACCTGCAGCTGACAGTAAGGCGCATAAGCGGCCTTGAGCTCGTCGGCCTGCCGCTCGAGAATGCCGGCCAGCACCAGCGCGCCGCCGGGAACCACACGCGCACACAACAGGGGCGCCAGCACCTTGAGCGGCGTGGCCAGGATGTTGGCCAGCACGGTCTGGTAAGTGCCTTCGGCCTTGTCGGGCAGGCCGGTGCGCAGACTGACATGGTTCGCCTCGGCATTGGCCAGCGTGGACTGCACGGCCGCCTCGTCGATATCGACCGCATCAATGCTGGACGCACCGAACTTGGCCGCACCAATGGCAAGAATGCCGGAGCCGCAGCCGTAGTCCAGCACACGACCCAGGGACTTGCCCGCAGCGCCATTTTCAGCAATCCAGCGCAAACACATGCGCGTGGTCGGGTGGGTGCCCGTGCCAAAAGCCAGCCCCGGGTCCAGCCGGATCACCTGCCGGGCCTGCGCGGGCGGCTCGTGCCAGGTCGGGACAATCCAGAACTCGGGGGTGATCTCCACCGGTGTGAATTGCGACTGCGTCAACCGCACCCAGTCCTGCTCGGGCACCGCCTGAATGGCCACCAGCTGGCAGCCGGCAAAAAAGTCCTGCGCAGACAGCACGCTGGCGGCGTCACGCGCACCGGCTTCATCCGAAAAAAGCGACACCACGCGCGAACGCTCCCAGCCGGCCTTGGGCGGCGGCATGCCGGGCTCGCCAAACAGGGCCTGCTCGGCAGGCGTCTGTGCATCGGCATCCTCGACCGACACACTGAGTGCGTCCAGCGCATCGAGCGCCTCGCTCAGCGTTTCCACGCTGTCCACCGGGGCCAGCAACACCAGTTCAAACATGCTCTTGGGCTGGAGCGCGCCCGGTTCAGCGGTCACGTTGTGACAACCACTCTTCAAGGTAATGGATGTTGGTGCCGCCGTCCATGAACTTGGCATCCACCATCAGTTCGCGGTGCAGCGCAATGTTGGTGTTGATGCCTTCGACCACGGTTTCGGCCAGCGCGGTGCGCATACGGGCCAGGGCCTGCTCGCGGGTGTCGCCGTGAACAATGATCTTGCCGACCATGGAGTCGTAATTCGGCGGCACAAAGTAGTTCGTGTAGATGTGCGAGTCCACCCGCACACCCGGCCCGCCAGGCATGTGCCAGGTGGTGATGCGTCCCGGCGACGGAACAAACTTGTAGGGGTCTTCCGCGTTGATGCGGCATTCGATCGCATGGCCCTTGATTTCGATCTGGCGCTGGGTGAAAGGCAGTTTTTCACCGGCCGCTATCTGGATTTGCGACCGGACGATGTCCACGCCGGTGACCCACTCGGTCACCGGGTGCTCGACCTGGACCCGGGTGTTCATCTCGATGAAGTAGAACTCGCCGTTTTCGTACAGGAACTCGAAGGTCCCCGCACCGCGGTAGCCGATCTTCTTGACGGCTGCGACGCAGCGCTCGCCGATGCGCTCGATGATCTTGCGCGGGATGCCCGGGGCCGGCGCCTCTTCAATCACCTTCTGGTGACGGCGCTGCATGGAGCAGTCCCGCTCGCCGAGCCAGACCGCATTTTTGTGCTGGTCAGCGAGGATCTGGATTTCGATATGGCGCGGGTTCTGCAGGAATTTCTCCATGTAGACCTCGGGATTGCCAAAGGCAGCGCCCGCTTCGGCCTTGGTGGTTTGCACCGCGTGCAGCAGCGCCGCCTCGGTGTGCACCACCCGCATGCCGCGCCCGCCACCGCCACCGGCCGCCTTGATGATGACCGGGTAACCGACCTGCTTGGCCGTGCGCTTGATGATTGCCGCGTCGTCCGGCAAGGCGCCTTCGGAGCCCGGCACACAGGGCACGCCGGCCTTGATCATGGTCTGCTTGGCCGAGACCTTGTCGCCCATGATGCGTATGGATTCGGGCGACGGGCCAATGAACTTGAAGCCGCTTTTTTCAACCCGTTCGGCAAAGTCGGCGTTTTCGCTCAGAAAACCGTAGCCGGGGTGAATCGCCTCGGCGTCCGTCACCTCGGCGGCCGAGATGATGGCCGGCATGTTGAGGTAGCTCAGCGCCGACGGCGCCGGGCCGATGCAAACCGACTCGTCCGCGAGCTTGATGTACTTGGCCTCTCGGTCGGCTTCGGAGTACACCATCACGGCCTTGACGCCGAGTTCCCGGCAGGCGCGCTGGATGCGAAGCGCAATTTCGCCGCGGTTGGCGATCAGTATCTTTTTGAACATGCGGCGGTCACTCGATCATGAAGAGCGGCTGTCCGTACTCCACCGCCTGACCGTTCTCGCACAGGATGCGGGTGATGGTGCCGGATTTGTCCGCTTCAATCTCATTGAGGATTTTCATCGCCTCGATGATGCAGATGGTCTCGCCCTCCTTGACCTGGCTGCCCACTTCCACGTAGGCCTTGGCGCCGGGGCTGGACGAGCGGTAAAAGGTACCAACCATCGGGGACTTGACCGCATGGCCGGCCGGCGCCGCCGGCTCGACAGGCGCAGCCGGCACGCCGGCCGCCGGGGCGGCCACCGGTGCCGGCATCATGGCCACGGGGGCCTGCATCACCATGGGCGTGCCGCCCGACTTGACAATACGAACCTTGCCTTCGGCCTCGGTGATTTCCAGTTCGGACACATTGGACTCGGAAACGAGGTCAATCAGTGTCTTGAGTTTTCTTAAATCCATGGTTTCTCCAACGACGGTGGGGGGCCTAGAGGCGGCACCTCTGATATTCATGTTGCCGACGGCGTGACTGGCGGGCGACGGCGCAGGTTTGCGCCTAAATTCCGCTTTTTACACCCTTCGGCTCCTAAAAATCAGCTAATTTTATTAATTCAGGCTATTTTAGCCAAACGCGAAAGGGCGAAGTCTACCGCATAGCGGTAACCAGCCGGCCCAAAACCCGCCATCACGGCTTCAGCCACGTCCGAAAAATAGGAGTGGTGGCGAAAGGCTTCGCGCCGGTGGACGTTGGAAAGATGCACCTCCACAAACGGAATGGCCACCCCGGCAAGGGCATCGCGGATGGCCACGCTGGTATGCGTGAAGGCCGCCGGGTTGATGACGATGAACTGCGTGCCGTCGGTGCGCGCCAGCTGGATGCGGTCTACCAAGGCACCCTCATGGTTGCTTTGAAAAGTTTGCAGCGATGTGCCGCGATCTGCGGCGAATTTGACCAAATCTTCGTTAATTTGATCCAACGTCGTCACCCCGTAAACCTGCGGCTCGCGGGTGCCCAGCAGGTTCAGATTCGGTCCATGCAATACCAGTATGCTCATCAACGCTGTCTCCTTTCCGGCCGGCCGCCGGGCAAGCCCGAACTTTACCCCATATCCACCCGATATCCGCCCGCCGACCAGGACTCAACTCGGCCCGGCCTCTCAGGCCAGTTGCACCCATTGGGCCAGATCCTCGGGCGTCACCTTGCCGCTTTTTCGATGCAGCAGCTGACCGGACGCCCCAAACACCACGGTGAATGGCAGCCCCCCGGACAGGTTGCCCAGGGACTTGCTCAGCTCGGTGCCGGAAAAACCAGCCATGGCCACCGGAAAACCCAGCGGTTTGCGCTGCAGCCAGGCCCGCACCGCACTGGGTTGATCCACGGCCAAACCCAGAACTTGCCAGCTTTTAGCCTTGTTTTCCCGATAAAAGCTATCAAGCAGAGGCAACTCCTCGATGCACGGCGGACACCAGGTGGCCCAAAAATTGACCAGCAGGGGTTTGCCGGAAAAACTGGCCAGCGTCAGGCTGGCACCGTCGGGCGTGTCAAAGGCCTGCGACCAGAACGGGTCCAACGCAGCGCCCTGCCCGCCCGCAGCGACGGGTGCACCATGCGGCTGGAGCTGCCGCCAGGCCACGCCCGCGCCGGCAAAAGCGGCGGCCGCTGCCACCCCGCCCAACATCAATTTCCTGCGGTTCATGAATCGGGCTCCTGGCTGGTCATCAGCAATTTTTGCACGTCGGCCAGATCCCCACGCGGCTTGCGGCCTTTGGCATCGGGCCGCAGCGCACCGCGCAGATGGTCGTGGTCGTACACCATCAGATGCACGCCCACCGTTTCCTGCAGCGGCTTGCACAGGCTGCGCACGCTCAGCGCCTCGACGCTGTCGCCGGTGAAGCCGGTGACGGTACGGGGTTCGTAGTCCACGTCGTGGTCGATCAGCGCAATTTCGGCGGATTTCGGGTCGTCGCAGAACAGCTGGATATAGATGTCGGACAGCCGTGTGGCCGTGCCGTGCCAGACGGCGCCGCCCAGGTAGGGGCGAAACTGCGCCATGCGCTGCATCCAGGTCAGGGCCAGCGCGCGCAGCGCGGCCAGCTCGAACGGCTGGGTGTCCGCGCAGAACAGCGCGATGTGCTCGCGCACCGCGTCCTCGACCTCGTCGTTGCCCGGCAGCTCACTGCGGCCGGACAGGTCCATCTGCTTGACGGCACGGCGTTTTGCCGGACCGTATTCCAGGCCTTCTTCCACGACCAGCGCTGCGGCGGTGGCGGCAATTTCCAGTTTCAGGGTGTGGGGGTTCACGGTGTGGTTCTCGACAATGGGCCGCCAGCAAATCGGCGGCCTCTGGATTCTGCATGGGGTTGACCCGCCCGCTGGCGATAAAGTTGCATGCGAGGGGCACGGTAGCCTCCCGCCAAAGCCCACACACCCCACAGCGCTATGAAATAAATAGCTGCTTGCGCATGATCTGTTTGGGCCACCGCCCTGTTTCGTCAAAAACTCCGAGCCAAAAACAGTTGCGTGCCAGGACCACCCGACCAGCCGCGGGCCTCCTAGGAGTCTGTCGGGCTTGGGGCGTCGAAAGCGAAAATCGACCCCAGCGAGGACAGTTTTTGCCAGATTTGCAGGCCCATAGCCCAGCTATGGGATAAAAAGGCGGTGAAAAATGGACCGCTGCGGTCGATTTGCAGCCGACGATTCCCAAGTCCGACAGGCTCCTAGAATACCTGCATGCACATACATATTCTGGGAATCTGCGGCACCTTCATGGGGGGCCTGGCCGCGCTGGCCCGCGAGGCCGGGCACAAGGTCACGGGTTGCGACACGGGCGTCTACCCCCCGATGAGCGATCAGCTGCGCGCACTGGGGATCGAGCTGATTGAAGGTTATGGCGCCGACCAGATGGCCTTTCAGCCCGATGTTTTTGTGGTCGGCAATGTGGTGTCCCGCGCGCATGACGCCAGCGGAAAGCCCAAATTCCCCCTGATGGAGGCCATTCTGGACGCCGGCGTGCCCTACACCAGCGGCCCGCAGTGGCTGTCCGGCCATGTGCTGCACCATCCGACGCACCACCCCACCGGTCCGCGCCATGTGCTGGCGGTGGCCGGCACCCACGGCAAAACCACCACCACCGCCATGCTCGCCTGGATTCTGGAGTGCGCCGGCCTGCAGCCCGGTTTTCTGGTGGGGGGTGTGCCGCTCAATTTTGGCGTGTCGGCCCGGCTGGGCACAGGCAACACCTTTGTGATTGAGGCCGATGAATACGACACCGCGTTTTTTGACAAACGCAGCAAGTTTGTGCACTACCGGCCCCGCACCGCGATTTTGAACAACCTGGAGTTTGACCACGCCGACATCTTTGACGACCTGGCCGCGATTGAGCGGCAGTTTCACCACCTGGTGCGCACCGTGCCCGGCTCTGGCCGCATCGTTGTCAACGCGCGGGAGGAAAGCCTGGCCCGTGTCCTGGCCCAGGGCTGCTGGAGTGAGCAGGTACTCTTCGGCGGCGATCCATCCAGCGGGTTTTCGGCGCACGGCGAGCCAGATGCTTTTGACGTGCTGGCACGCGGCCAGAAAGTCGCGCGTGTCGAATGGGCCATCAGCGGCGTACACAACCAGCTCAACGCGCTGGCCGCCATGGCTGCTGCCGAACATGTGGGTGTGGCGCCCGCGCTGGCGGCTGAGGCCCTGGCGAGTTTTGAAAACGTCAGGCGCCGCATGGAAGTGCGCGGCGTGGTGGCGCGCCCCGGCGGCAGCATCACGGTGTATGACGACTTTGCGCACCACCCGACGGCAATCCACACCACCATAGACGGCTTGCGCCGTCAACTGACTGGTCAGGGCGGGGCCCAGCGCATCCTGGCGATCTTCGAGCCGCGCAGCAACACCATGAAGCTGGGCACCATGACGGCGCAACTGCCCTGGAGCCTGGAGCAGGCCGACCTGGCGTTTTGCCATGCTGGCGGACTCGACTGGGACGCCCGGGCCGCGCTGGCGCCCATGGACGCGCGCGCGCAGGTGGCCGACAACCTCGACCAGTTGCTGGCGCAGGTCAAAGCCGCCGCGCGTCCCGGCGACCATTTGCTGTGCATGAGCAACGGCGGTTTTGGTGGCATCCACGTCCGGTTACTGGAGGCGCTGCAGGCAGGCTGATTTGCTACTTTTTTGATAGCTACCTGCGCTTTCCCCTCAAGGGCTGCAGGTCAAAATCATCCATAAGTTCAGTAGCTGATCGCCATCGCCGGCACATCGATGTGAATCACCGGTTTGGCCAGCGAGGCGCTGGCCGCACGTGCAAAGGCCTGAGCCCAGGCGGCGTCGGCAAACTGCTGCGGACCCGCAGCCTGGGCCACCACCAGCACCTTGTCGGCCATCAGCAACTTGCCGGTGGGCCGCAGTGGCTCGCAGCCCATCTGGGTGAACTGCTCATCGAGCCAGGCCCTGGCGGCCTCGTGTGGCATGGGCTGAACCTCGTTAAGGTCTATCCGCAGGGGCGGGCTGTTTTTGAAGGTGACGGTGACTTCGCTGTACATGGTTTCCTCGGTATCGAATCGGGATGCCCGCCAGCATGAACGCCGCCGTCCGGTCCGGCAATCGGCTAAAACCCGCGCAGGCGGCGCCCGCAGGTTTATCTGCGGCCCAGTTGCGCCGGCGCCGTCAGGTCATGCGTGCGCACGGGGAGGGTCGGCGGCCCCGCAGGTGCGCCCGGCAGCGCCTGTGCCGGCCCGTTGCGGCTTTTCCCGGGAAGGCTGTCCTCCCCGCCCGTGAAGGCGCCGGTCCCGGCCTTGTCGGGTGTCGTGGTGACCGCACCGGCGAAATACAGGCTGGCCAGATCCCGCGTCAGCTGGGCGTGCGTCAGCCCGGTGCGCTGCAGCAGGGCGTCAAAGTCTCCCGCTGCCTGCGACAGTTCGCGCAACAAGATCAGCTGCGAGTCCCTGATCCAGCGCATGGGCACGGCTGGCGCATGGCGAAAATAGACCGGCTTGCTGCGGTAGCGCGAAGGCAACACGTCGCGCTCGGTGCGCTGTGCGTAAATCCAGCGCAAATGGGTCAGGCTGCTGCGCAGAAAATGGCTCGGGATGTCGTGCGCCTCGAGGGGACGCCGGTCCCAGTGGGCCAGTTCGAAATCGACCGGGTCGGCCTTGCGCAAAATGCCGATGCGCCACTCGTGGAAATCCATCACCGCCAGCAGCTGGCCCCTGTGGCTGACGTGATAAATGCCGGGCAGCAACTCGTTCTCGCGCGCGATCAGTTGCCCGCCCAACACAAACTGGGAACGCAAAGGCCGCAACCAGCCCTCGAAATGCTGCAACACCCCGGACAGGCTGGCACCCGCACTGAGGTCGAAGGTGTGCTTGGGATCAAAATCGTCAGAGGACAGCGGCAGCGAGAAGGCGATCGGGCGGTCGACCTCGTCCAGATCGAGCTGCACGGTGCGCTCGGTGGGCAGGCCGGCCAGAATTTTCAGGGTGTCGGCGGCCACCAGTCGGCATTTTTCACCACTGACCAGCCAGGCATCAGCCTCTGCAAACGGACCGACACGCCACACCGCGCCCCGGGTTGGCAACTGGCCGAGCAGCAGATGGAGCCGCTCGCGTTGTTCGGGCGTGAAACCAGCCAGACCCAGGCAGAGAAGAGGTTGCTCGGAAGACATGGCGCTTTCTTGGACGACCGGTTCCTCCATGTGACAACCGCTGTCGTGGCATGGGGTGGAAGTGTAACCAGAAGTTCCAAATTTAGCACCTAATGCTTAACATGCCATCCCCCAATTGGGGGAGGCGTCGTCAACGCGCGCGTCTGGCCTTGACGGCTTCGGACAACACATCGAGCAAATTGAGCGAATCCTCCCAGCTCAGGCAGGCGTCCGTGATGCTTTTGCCGTATTCCAGGTTTTTGGCATCGTCCTTGCCGGGCGTGAACTTCTGTGCACCCGGCTGCAGATGGCTCTCGACCATCAGGCCGAAGACCTGGTGCGAGCCCCCTGCCACCTGAGCGGCAATCTCGCGCGCCACCTCCAGCTGTTTCTCATGCTGCTTGGAGCTGTTGGCGTGGCTGCAGTCGACCATCAGCGTGGCCGGCAGTTTGGCCGCCTCCAGCTCCTTGCAGGCCGCACCGACACTGGCGGCATCGTAATTGGGCGTCTTGCCGCCACGCAGGATCACATGGCAGTCCTTGTTGCCGTTGGTCTGCACAATCGCCACCTGGCCATTTTTGTGCACCGACAGGAAATGGTGGCCGCGGGCAGCCGCCTGGATCGCATCGGTCGCGATGCGGATGTTGCCGTCGGTGCCGTTCTTGAAGCCGATGGGCGCCGACAGGCCGGACGCCAGTTCGCGGTGCACCTGGCTTTCCGTCGTGCGCGCCCCGATGGCCCCCCAGGCGATCAGGTCGCCGATGTACTGCGGCGAAATCACGTCCAGAAACTCGCTGCCGGCCGGCAGGCCCAGGCGGTTGATGTCGATCAGCAACTGGCGTGCGATGCGCAGGCCTTCGTCGATGCGGTAGGTCTCGTCCAGGTAAGGGTCGTTGATCAGGCCTTTCCAGCCGACCGTGGTGCGCGGTTTTTCGAAGTACACACGCATCACGATCTCCAGCGTGCCGGCGTATTTCCTGCGCTGCTCGGCCAGTCGGCGCGCGTAGTCGAGCGCCGCCGCCGGGTCGTGGATGGAACACGGGCCAATGACCACCAGCAAGCGGTCGTCCTTGCCGGCCATGATGTTGTGGATGTTTTTGCGCGTCTGGGTGATCAGCGACTCCACCGGGGTGCCGCTGATCGGGAAGAAGCGGATCAAATGCTCGGGAGGTGGCAACACAGTGATGTCCTTGATGCGTTCGTCGTCGGTCTGGCTGGTTTTGTCGACAGGACTCGCATACCAGGCATCGCTGGCTTGGGTGGCTTTGGCATTCATGGCTGGCTTCCTTTTAGAACGTTCAAGAATCGATTCGGCAAATGGCATGGGCAAAAAAAAACCGCCGGGAGCCCGGCGGTTTTCAAGAATCTGTTGCGTCTTTTTCTGCTTACGCGAGGATCTCTCTACCGCCGGAGGCGCTTGAGAACCAAAAGTAAGCAAAATAAGATTTCGCGGAGGTCATGGGTGGAATGTAGCACAAGCCGCGACGCGGCAAAACAACAAGCGCGCGGGCCTTCTCCACACCATCCGAGATCGCGGGAAGGTATCTCCTTTCAAGCAGGGGCCGCGGGTCCGGCTTTGCCGGCCGGCAGGCGCAGCGGCCCCCTCGGGGGGCAGGAAGCGACACGCAGTGCGCGACCGTGGGGGCCAGTCTAGCCGCGCAGACGTTCCCACCAGGTTCTGGCCCGCTCCACCCGCGCCTCATCAAGCGCCGCACCGCCGGACTCGCCCGTTTCCCGGCCGCTGAGCTGTTCATACATATCGATCAGCAGCATGCCCTCCCCAAGCGTCCGCCATCCGACCAGTTCGAAGTCCTCAAAATGGATGGCTTGCGGCTCCGGCGGACCGGGCTTGTCCTGGGGACCGGCCGCCAGAAGCCACTGGCCAATCAGCACGCGAAAGTTGTTCAGCGCCGCCAGGTAGGCCGCGTATTCATAGAGGCCGCGCCATGCCGGCGAAAGGGCAATCACCAGCGCACGATGCTCGCGCAGGATGGTCATCAGGTCCATCAGGGGCGCGGCCAGCGCCTGCAAATCGGGTTCGCGCTTCAGGCCTGACAGCACGGCTTCGATGCCCACCGCCAGACCGCCCATGCCGTCAGCCAGCTGCAGCGACTCCTCGTCGGCCATCGCCGAACGCAGGAAATGGCTGAGCTCACCAAAACTCTGGATGCTGGGAAGCAGCGTGGTCGGGTCAATCGGAAGGCGCGAGTTGGAAGCAGCACTCATGACTTGCTTGAACGCATGTTTGTGCTCGTCTGCCGCGCTGGAACAGCCAGGCGGCAGGGCCCGCTCCCAAGCCGTCCCGCCAGGAAATGCACCGACAGCCCCGCTGGCATGAGGCTGTATGGATGGGTAAACCCGCGATCGTAGCCGGCGAGGCAGAGAGAGCGGGCGGAAAGCGGAAAAGGGAAAAGACGTCGTTTCATTTCCCTGTATTTTCGCCCACTCGGCACAAGGCCGCCGCAACCGGCCCAAACGCCATCAACGAATCGCCACCGGGTTGATGATTGCCTGCAACCCACCGGTCATGCGGGAGGCGCCGAGCACGAACATGAATTCGTAGGCCTTGTCCAGCACCAGAGGATCCGTGTTCATGTTCTCCAGAATGTAAATGCCGTTTCTGGCCAGCAGAATCTGGTGAACTTCAAACACCCCCACATCTTTTTCAAAGGGAATGGCTTCCAGCGCCCAGGTGTCGGCACCGATTGCCACCACCTCTTTCGAAGCCAGGTAGAGCGCGCCGTCCTTGCCCAGACCAGGCTCGCCCGCAAGAAACCGTTTGTTGTCCTTGCCTTCCAGCGCCTGCCAGCCGGTATGGAACAGCACCACATCACCTTTTCTGATCTCAAGGCCCTGGCGTTTGGCTTGTTCATCGATCTCTTTGCGGTTGAATGCGGTACCTTCCTTGACCATGGGTATGCCGTAGTAGGCCGTCATGTCCAGCACGATGCCGCGCGTCACGAATGGGGGGATTTTTTCGACGCCCAGCTTTTTCAATCCGTTGGCCTGAACAAAATCCGAAACTGCATGGCTGTCTCCTCAGGATAAGGAGACGGGATGGGTCTTGATCGCGTCAACCCGCCGAATCCAGCAGCGCGCATGAGCCTTGTCACGGGCGATTTTGGCGATCAAGGGAAAGTACTTATTAATGGCGCAGCCCGCTTATGCAACAGTTGGTTTGTCCGACAAACTTCATGATGTCCGCCACCTGCATGCTTGCCGAAGTAGCCTCCGAATCCAGCGAACCTCTGTTTGAGCGGGTCAAGGTCACGCCTGCCTACCAGATGATTACCGGGGTCGTGGAAAAGCAGATTCTGAGCGGGAAGCTGTCGCCCGGCACCCTGCTGCCGACCGAGGTCGAGTTGGCTGAGCAGTTCGGCGTCAACCGCTCCACCGTGCGCGAGGCCATCCGCCAGCTGGAGCAGGAGGGTCTGGTCGAGCGCCGCAGCTCCAAGCGCCTGCAGGTCACGATGCCCGGCATTTATGACGCGGCCCCGCGCGCCGCGCGCTCGCTGATGCTGCAACAGGTCACCTTTGCCGAACTGTGGCAGGTTGCGGTGGTGCTCGAACCCGAGGCCGCGCGTCTGGCGGCCCAGTCAGCAACAGCCGCGGACATCGAGCAGCTCGCGGCCAATGTGGATCGCCTGAAGGCGCACCACAAAAATGGCGGCTCCATGCAGGAGCACGCGCAGATCGACATCGAGTTTCATGCCACCGTGGCGCGCGCCTCCGGCAACCGGGTGTTGATGCTGGCGCGGGAGCCCATCAACCTGCTTTACCGTCCGTCCCTGACCAGGCTGCAGGCCGTCTTGCCGCAGTTGGAGCGACGCAATCTTGACGCCCACAAGCGCATTTTCAAGGCCATTGCCGCGGGCGATGCCGGGCAGGCGCAGGAGTGGACGCGCAAGCACTTGATTGATTTTCAGCGTGGCTATACGCTGGCCAGGATTCCGATGAACACGCCCATTGAGACGCATCACCTGGAGTAACGGCGAGGCCTTGGCCCGACCGGTTTTTTTACCTGTTCAACCAATAGGAGACAACGATGGAAATCGCAGAAAAAAAATGGCAGTGCCGCTTCCGGCCCCAGTGGCGTCATGCACTTCTAGCGACTGCCGTGGCGATCGCGGCGGCGCCGGCACTGGCACAGGAAACCTTCAAGATCGGCATCGTCAGCTTTCTTTCCGGCCAGGCGGCGGAAAGCTTCGGCGTGCCGGCGGTCAATGGCGCCAAGGTGCTCATTGATGCCTTCAACAAGGGGCAGGCGCCCGCGCCCTACAACAAGCCCGGCTTTGCCGGGATGAAAATCGAAGCCGTGTATGTCGACGAAGCCGGCGGCGCGACCAAGCAGGTTCAGGAAATGCGCAACCTGTACGAGCGTGAGAAAGTCGATGCCGTTGTGGGATACGTCGGGTCCGGCGACTGCCTGGCCGTCGCCCCCGTCGCTGAAGAGATGAAGCGGTTTCTCATCCTCTACGACTGCGGCACGCCCCGTATCTTTGAGGAAAACAAGTACCAGTACGTGTTCCGCACGGCATCCCATGCGACCATGGACAACGTGGCGCTGGCCCGCTATCTGAAGATGCGCAATGTCAAGGTAGAACGCTACAACCTGATCAACCAGGACTACGCCTGGGGACAGGACTCGCGCAAGGACTTCGTGCTGTCGATGGAGCAGCTCTACAAGGGTGCCAAAGTCGAAGCCGACCTGCTGCCGAAATTTGGCGCCGGCCAGTATGGCACCGAAATTTCCGCACTTTCCACCAAGCCGGCAGACATTCTGCACTCCAGCCTCTGGGGCGGCGACCTGCAAGCCTTCATCCTGCAAGCCAACGCCCGCGGCGTGTTCCAGAAGCAGCAGGGCGTGTTTTCAGCCGCAGACCACGTGCTGCCCGCCCTGGGGGACAAGATGCCCAATGGCGTCATCCTCGGCGCGCGTGGTGCCTATGGCCTGATGTCGCCGAAGTCAGCCCTGAACGACTGGTGGTTCAGCCTGTATGAGAAAGCCAACAACGTGTACCCGGTGCAGGCACCCTACCGCATGGCCCAGGCCCTGTTCGGACTCAAGGCTGCCGCAGAAAAGGCGATGGCGGCCAATGGCGGCAAAAAGCCGACGCAGGAACAGCTCGCCGCGGCACTGAAAGGCAGCCAGTGGGAATCCCCAGCCGGCACCATCCGGATGGCGCTCGGCGACGGCCAGCAGGCGATCCAGGACACCGCCATCGGCAAGACCCGTTACGACGCCGCCCGCAAGATGGTGATGCTCGATGACATCCAGCGGTTCGGCGCTGCTTGCGTCAACCCGCCGGCCAACATGAAGAGCGAAGACTGGATCAAGGCCGGCTTCCCGGGCGCCAAGTGCCCGTGAGGCCCGTGACCCCCTGATATTCAATTTTCTGCACGCTGCACATGAACCTGCTTCTCACTATATTGTTTGACGGCATCACCTATGCGTCATGGCTTTTCATCGTGGCGCTGGGGCTGACGCTTGTGTTCGGCGTGCTGAAAATCCTGAACATCGCCCACGGCAGCTTTTATGCCGTGGGCGCATATGCTGGCGCCAGCCTGGTGGGCTGGATGCTGTCCATGCAGATGGCGCCGGCCTTCACCGTGGTCGCATTGTTTGCGGCGGCAGTGGGTGTTTCCGTCCTCCTGGCGCCCTTGACGGAGCGTGGCATTCTGAGAATGTTTTATGGCCGAGACGAAGTGCTGCTGGTGCTGGTGACCTACGCGATGTTCTTGATGCTGGAAGACATCACCAAACTGCTGTGGGGCGTGAATCCCTATTACGTGTCGGATACCTACCAGGCCTTCGGCATCCTCAATATTGCCGGTCAATCCTACGTCGGCTATGACGTGCTGTTGATCGGGCTCGCGATCGGATGCGGACTGCTCACATGGTGGGTGCTCAACCGCACGCGTCAGGGCAAGATCGTGACGGCAGTCATTCACAGCGCGGAGGTGGCGTCCAGCATGGGTGTGAACGTGTCGCGGATCTACACCCTGGCTTTCATGGGCGGCGTGTTTTTTGCGGCGCTCGGGGGAGCGCTCACGGCACCGATGATTTCAGTGCAGCCAGGCTTGAGCGTTGGCGTGATCATCGTGTCGTTTGCAGTGGTCATCATCGGCGGGCTTGGCAGCATCGAGGGGGCAGCCATAGGTGCATTGATCGTCGGGCTATCTCGAGCGACGGCTGTGCACATCTGGCCGCCGGCCGAGCTGTTCAGCATCTACGTCGTGATGGCCGTGATCCTGATGTTCCGCCCCGAAGGAATGTTCCAGCGCATCCAGGCCCGCAAGATTTGATGGCAAGCCGCCGTCCCTATAAAGCCCGGAGGATTTTGTCTTGATTGTTTCTTCTGCCAAGCGCGTTTTTCTGGTTTCTGTCCTGGTCTTTCTGCTGCTGCTCGGGCTCGGGCTGGTACTGCCCAAGTGGCTGGTTTTTTTGGGCACCATTGCCCTGGCCAATGGCCTGGTGTCGCTCGGCATCATGCTGATGATGCGCAGCGGCGCGGTGCCCTTCGGCCAGGGACTGGTGTTTGCAGCCGGCGGCTACACCGCCGCCCTGCTGTTCAACCGGCTGGGCATCACCGACGCACTGGCACTGTCCTTGATGGGCGGGGTGACGGCCTTTTTTGTCGCCCTGCCTTTTGCGCCCCTGCTGGCGCGTTACCGCGGCATTTTCTTTGCCATGCTGACGCTGGCGCTGTCGATGGTGCTGTACGGGATTCTGATGAAAACCGACACGCTGGGCGGCTCGGACGGCTTCAACGTCACGCGCCCGACCCTGTTCGGCTTCAAACCCGAGGCGGCGCAATCCACCCTGCTGCTGTGGGGCGTCACCTCGGGCATCACCTGCCTGATGGCCGGACTGGCGCGCCTCTATTGTGATTCCACGCGCGGCCTGCTGTCACTGGCGGTTCGGGAAAACGAACTGCGGGTGGAATACCTGGGCATGTCGGTCGTCAACATCGTGGCGTGGAACTACCTGCTGGCCGCGTTTCTGGGGGGGCTGGGCGGCGCATTGAGCGTGCTCGCACTCGGCCACATCGACCCCAACTTCAGCTACTGGACAACCTCCGGCGAATTTGTCTTCGTGGCCATTCTGGCGGGTTACCAGAGCGTGACCGCCGTGCTCGTCAGCTCCTTGCTGCTGGAGCTGGTGCGTTCATTCTCCAGTGCCTATTTCCCCAACACCTGGCAGCTGGCATTGGGCATCTTCCTGTTGCTGGTGATCCGTTTTCTGCCCGACGGACTGGGCTCGCAGATGTACCGGCTGCTTCCCAAACGCAACAACAAGGACTGAGTCGCCGTGAACCCCGTCAAACAAGCCCTGTTGTCCGCCCAACACCTGAACCGCAGCTTCGGTGCCGTGGTCGCGGCATCCGACATCTCCATCGACATTGCCACCGGCGAGCGCCTGTGCCTGATCGGCAGCAACGGCGCCGGCAAGACCACGTTCGTCAACATGATCACCGGTTACCTGAAACCGGCGTCGGGGCAGATCGTTCTGGACGGCGAAGACATCACCGCGCTGGCCCCACGGGAAATCACGCGCCGGGGCGTGGCCCGGTCATTTCAGATTCCACAGCTGTGCATGCACATGCCGGTGCTGGACAACATGCTGGCATCGCTGCATTGCAGTCGCGGTGAACGCTCGTTTCTGCGCTCGGGCCGGGAGCCCTCCGCCGTGGCCGAATGCCTCAGCCTGCTGGAGCGTTTTGACCTGGCAAAACACGCGTCGCGGCCCGTGATGGAACTGCCGGGCGGCGTGCGCAAACTTCTGGACATTGCGATGGCGCTGACCGGACACCCCAAACTCCTGATGCTTGACGAGCCCACCAGCGGCGTCAGCGCCGAGGAAAAGTTCATGACCATGGACACAGTCATGAACGCGATTGACCGCGGCGCGCAGGGCCGGCCGGTGACCGTGGTGTTTGTTGAACACGACATGGACATCGTGGAGCGTTATGCCTCGCGTGTGATTGCTTTTTACAGCGGACGTGTGATCGCTGACGGCTCTTCGTCGGCGGTGCTGGGGGACACCGAGGTGCAGCGCTACGTGACCGGCTCCGTGCGACCTACCGAGGAGGCTGCAGCATGATCCGGCTTTCGCAGGCCGTCGTGGCCATCCAGAACGTTGATGTGCTGCGACAGTTTTCCATCACGGTGGAGCCCGGAAGTCTGGTCGGCCTGGTCGGACGCAACGGCGCCGGCAAGACCAGTGTCATGCGGACCATCATGGGCCATCTCGCACTGCGCGAAGGAACTCTGCACTTTGGCGACGTGGACCTCAGCACCCTGGCCAGCCACGAGCGCGCCGCCCTGGGTATTGGCTACATGCCGGAAGACCGCGGGCTGGTGCCGGAGCTGACGGTTGAGGAAAACATCTGCCTGCCGCTTTGGGTGTCACCCAGCCTGCGTGTTTCCGAACGCCTGGAACTGGTCTACTCGGTCTTGCCGGAACTCGTTGAAATGCGCACGCGCAAAGCCCTGCTGTTGTCCGGCGGGCAGCAAAAGCTGGTCGCGCTGGCCCGTGCACTGGCGGTGGGCACGCGCCTGTTGCTGCTGGACGAACCCTTCGAGGGCGTGGCACCCGCCCTGTCGCAAAGGCTCTCGGAGGTCGTGGGCAAAATGCGCGGCAGCGGTCTCTCGGTACTGATCAGTCAATCGGACCTGAACCACTCGCGCCACCTGCTCGACACTGAGATTGTGATCGAGCGTGGCGCAAACGGGCATTGAACCCGCGGCGGCAACCGTGGACGACCGCAGCACCACGCTGACGCATTGGCAGCTGCACGCCCCGCAGGTGTTGCGGCGCGAGGCCCATTTCGATTCACGCGTCGTCGCCTGCTTCGCATCCCGCCCTCCGGGGCTTGCCACGATGATGCATGAGGCCGCGGCGCGCCATCCGCAAGCCGAGGCGTTGGTGGACGGTGATCAGCGCTGGACCTGGCGGCAGCTGGAAGACGCCGGCCTGCGCATTGCCCAGGGCCTGCAGCGCCTGGGAGTGAACCCGGGTGACCGGGTGGCGCTGCTGATGGGCAATCGGGCCGAGTTCGTGCTGGCGCTGTATGGCATTGCGCAGCTCGGTGCGGTGGCGGTACCCATGAGCACGCGGGACTCGGCCAAAGGCATCGGCTTCATCCTCCATCAGTGCGGGGCGCGGGCCGTGATTGCGCAGGCCGACCTGGTGCGCCTGCTGCCAACGCAACTCGACGACGGCGCGCCGATCATTCAGGTGCTGTGCACCGGCGCCGACGGGTCTGCAGTCCCGAAGACCATGCTGTCAACAGCGTGGAACAGCCTTCTGGATCCGCCCCTGGCCACCTTATGGCAGGGTGAGGGTGAGGCCGAGGAAGCACCCGCCATCATTCTCTACACCTCGGGGACCACGGGGCAGCCCAAAGGCGCGGTCATCACGCACTTCAATGTGGTGCACTCGGCCCTGCACTACCAGACCTGCCTGGGCCTGGAGGCCGGCGAACGCGCGGTGCTGGCGGTGCCCGGCTCGCATGTGACCGGCATCATTGCCATCGTTGCGGCCATGGGCGCGGTCGCGGGATGTGTGATCATCCTGCGCGAGTTCAAGGCGGGGGCATTTCTGCAATTGGCCGCGCGCGAACGCATGAGTTACACCCTCATGGTGCCGGCCATGTATGCGCTGTGCCTGCGCGAACCCGGATTCGCCGCACTCGATCTGAGCGCCTGGCGCCTGGGCGGGTTCGGCGGCGCCCCCATGCCAGTGAGCACCATCGGGCAGTTGGGACAGCACTGCCCGACCGTGCAGCTTTTCAATGCCTACGGCGCCACGGAAACCACCTCTCCGGCCACCATCACGCCGCCAGGCTCGCGGGTGCTGGACGCGGTAGGCGTCGCCCTGCCCTGCGCAGACATCCGCATCATGGACGACGAAGGCCGCGAAATGCCGCCTGGCGAGAGCGGCGAAGTCTGGATTGGCGGGCCGATGGTGGTTCCCCGTTACTGGAACAACCCGCAAGCCACCGCGCTGTCGTTTTGTGGCGGTTACTGGAAATCAGGCGATATCGGCACCCTGGATGCGGACGGCTTTCTGCGCATCCACGACCGCAAGAAAGACATGATCAACCGGGGCGGCTACAAGGTGTTCTCGGTCGAGGTGGAAAACTGCCTGATGGGACACCCCCGCGTGCTGGAGGCCGCTACCGTCGGCGTGCCCTGCCCGGTTCTGGGTGAACGGGTCCATGCGTTTGTGCATGTCAGCGCCGCCGGTGTGTCCGGCGAGGCGCTCGCGGAAGAGCTCAAGGACCTGTGCCGCCGTGACCTGGCGGACTACAAGGTACCCGATGCGATCAGCATCATGCCGTCGCCGCTGCCCCGCAACGCCAACGGCAAACTCCTCAAGCGAGAATTGCGCGAGCGCCTGCTTTCAGCGAACTGAACCAAGCAGGAAAATCAGGCGGTGCCGCCCACGGTCAGGCCGTCAATGCGCAGGGTCGGCTGGCCGACACCCACCGGCACGCTCTGGCCTTCCTTGCCGCAGGTGCCGACACCGCTGTCGAGCTGCAGGTCATTGCCCATCATGGTGACGCGGGTCAGCGCGTCCGGGCCGTTGCCGACAATCGTCGCGCCCTTGACCGGGTAGAGGATCTTGCCGTTTTCAACCCAGAACGCCTCGCTCGCGGAAAACACGAACTTGCCCGAGGTGATGTCGACCTGGCCGCCGCCGAAATTGGTGGCGTACAGGCCTTTCTTGATGCTGGCGACGATTTCTTCCGGCGCCTTGTCGCCACCGAGCATGTAGGTGTTGGTCATGCGCGGCATGGGCACATGGGCATAACTTTCGCGGCGGCCGTTGCCGGTGGGCTTGACGCCGGACAGGCGCGCATTGAGCGAGTCCTGGATATAGCCCTTGAGGATGCCGTCCTCGATCAGCACATTGCGCTGGCTGGCGTTGCCCTCGTCATCGACGTTGAGCGAGCCACGCCGGTCGGCAATCGTGCCGTCGTCCAGCACGGTGACACCTTTGGCGGCCACACGCTCCCCGATGCGGCCCGAGAACGCGCTCGAACCCTTGCGGTTGAAGTCGCCCTCCAGCCCGTGGCCAATCGCCTCGTGCAGCAGGATGCCGGGCCAGCCGGGGCCCAGCACCACGGTCATTTCGCCGGCCGGGGCCGGACGCGCCTCGAGGTTGGACAGGGCCGCGGTCACCGCGTCATTGACATATTCGTTGATCTGCGCCTCGTCGAAGTAGGCCAGGCCGAAACGCCCGCCGCCACCGCCGGAACCCATTTCGCGGCGGCTCACGCCGGCGACCTTTTTCTCGGCAATCACCGTCACGGACAGGCGCACCAGCGGCCGCACGTCAGCGGCCAGCGTGCCGTCGGCACGCGCGACCATCACCACGTCGTATTCGCTGGCCAGGCCGGCCATGACCTGCACGATGCGCGGGTCTTTGGCCTTGGCGAGTTTTTCCACGCGCTCGAGCAGCTTGACCTTGGCCGTGCTGCCCAGCGTTGCGATCGGGTCCATGTCCTGGTACAGCGAGCGGCCGGGCGCGACCTTGCGCGCCGGCACCTTGACACGGCCGGCGCGGGTGGCCGCCGAGATGGTACGCACGGTGCGCGCCGCGTCGAGCAGCGAGGCCTCGGAGATGTCGTCGGAGTAGGCAAACGCGGTTTTCTCACCGCTGACCGCGCGCACGCCCACGCCCTGGTCGATGCTGAAGGAGCCGGTCTTGACGATGCCTTCTTCCAGGCTCCAGCCTTCACTGCGCGTGTACTGGAAATACAGGTCGGCGTCATCGACGCCGTGCGAAGTGATTTCCCCCAGGGCCCGGCTCAAATGGGCCTCGGTGAGCCCGAAAGGCGCCAGCAGCAGCTTTTGCGCTATCGCCAGACGCTCCGACGTGGCGTCGGAGTTGGGACGGGCGGCGCGGGCGGCGGTAAAGGCAGGCTTGCGTGCCGAGGCCGGCGAGGATTTGAGTGAGGTCATGCGGTCATTGTAGGCAGTCTGACCCGGCCCCGCCCCCGCAAGGCTTCTGTCCGCCTGGACGGGCCACGCCCCCAGACACCGGCCGCCGCTGGCGGTGATCAGGCGCTCAGGTCGCTGATTGCCGCACCCGGCCCGTTGGTTTTGCACGATGCGATGCCGCTGTCGCGCGCGGCGGCACTGGCGTACATCTGGCTCTGGCCGATCACCTGGTTGTTGCCGGCGCGCAGGGTGAAATAGGGCGATCCGTCCTTGCCGTCCAGGCGCACATACTTTGCTTCGTCCGCGGCATTTTTCTTGACGGATTCGATGCCTGCCAGGGCGCTGGCCTTGGTGTCGTACATCTCGCTGGCCAGAATGGTCTGCCCATTGCCCGCCAGCAAGGAAAAGAAATACGGCTCGTCCGGGGAATCTGTGGGTAGTTTCTGAGGGTTTGGGGATAACGACATGGATTTTCCAGTGGGTTAGATATCCCGCCCGCCGTGGACAAGGCACCTGCCTACAGACGAGCCTGGGTACAGCGGCTCGGCGGTGCGTGACTTGCC
>NZ_NBZV01000034.1 GCF_002379095.1 Polaromonas sp. AER18D-145 | reverse complement strand
CCCCTATCCCCTGCCCTCGCCCCGCTGGGCGATGGAGGGGGACTTCATTTGGCTGCGTGTGCTGCGCTCGCGTGCAAACATGAAAAACGCTTGACTTCGACATGACGCGCTGCGCGCGTCATGTCTCCCCGCACCCGAACCCGCATTCGTTCCCCCACCCGTCGGGCTGGGCCGAGGAGCGCAGCCGAAAGCGGATCAGGGCGAGTGATTGTTTGAGGCGAAGCCGAGTTCGAGCTCGACCCCGCTTTCGGCGAGCACCGCAGGCTGCCCGCAGCGAAGCGAAGGGTCCCAGACCATCGGGTCGCCTTTTCTTTTGCTTACTTTTCTTTTGGCGACGCAAAAGAAAAGTGAGTTGCCGCCGGGCAACCCCCGGCTTGTAGGCAAACCCCAAACATCAGAAGCAACGAAAGCTTCAACAAATCCGGCCTAAGCAGCTCGAAGCAGTGCAACCCGCTACAAAGTGTGGCTCCTGTCGCCCTGCGCAAACCCCAGCGCCTGCCAGCCATTCCACGGACAGTCCTTCGAGTCAACGGCAAAGGCTATGACCTTGAACAACTCCCCCATCTCATGTTCATTGATCAGTTTCTGCACCATGACGCGCTCGGCCAGCGGCGTATCTTCCATGCCGTCCAGCACGCCGCAATTGAGCAGAAAGCGCGCCTGGCTGGTGTAACCCAGCACCTGGAAACCGGCCTCCTGCCCGGCCAGCGCAATGCCGCTGAAGTTGACGTGCGCGGTGACGTCCTTCTCGCCCACGTCCTGCAGCGCATCGGCATCCAGCAGGTGAGCGCGGTGGCACATGACCGTGCCCATGCTGCGCTGCGAGTGGTAATACTCGTGTTCGGGGAAACCGTAGTCGAGCAGAAACACCGCGCCGGCCTGCAACCGGTCGGCCAGGGTGCGCACAAAGGCCTCGGCCTGCGGGTGGATTTCGGTCAGGTAGTCGTGGCTGCCCGCCACGTCGAGCGGCGGCCGCAAGGCGGTCGGCTGATCCGCCGGAACAAACACACCGTCGTGAACGGCGACGCCGCGCTCCTGCCAGACGCCGCCCACGCGGGCCAGCAGCTGCACCGGCATGGCGTCCAGCACCTCGTTGCCGACCACCACGCCCTGCATCTGCGCCGGCAGTTCGCTGACCCACTGCACGGTGTCACCCCAGGCGGCCAGGCGCTCGCGCTGGTGCGCCTGCAGGCTGCCGGAGAGATCCACAATCGTGTAGCGCCTGAGCTGCGGCCCCAGGGCCTCGAGCAGTTGCTGCGCCAGCGCGCCGGAACCCGCGCCGAATTCCCAGACCTCCGTGGTCCCGGTGGCTGCCAGGGCCTGCGCCACCTGGCGCGCCAGCGCCAGGCCAAAACGCGGGGAAAGCTCGGGCGCGGTGACAAAATCGCTGCCGCCGCCCTTCACGCCCGCGGGCATGAGGCCGAACTGGCGCGCATCACGGGCGTAGTAGCCCAGCCCCGGGGTGTACAGGGCCATGGCCATGAAACGGTCAAAACCGATCCAGCCACCGGCCGCGGTGATGGCCTCGCGGATGTGGGCGGCCAGGGGGCTCGTTAAACTAGGGGGTGTCGTCATGGGAGAGGTGCTCACCCCCGGATTGTCGGCGATTGCCCTGCCTCCAGCTTGCCCAACCTTCACCACATGAAACCAGCGTCTCCCGCTCCTGTTGTTCTCGTTACCGGCGCCGCCAGGCGGCTGGGCCGCGAGATCGCGCTGGCGCTGGCCGCAGGCGGCTGGCGTGTGGCCGTGCACTACCGCGGCTCGAAGGAGGACGCTACCAAAACAGTAGCTGACTGCATAGCACTGGCGGTGGATTCAGAGCTTTTTTATGCTGATCTTGAGGACGAGACGGCCGTCCGCGGCCTGTTGCCACAAGTGATCCAGCACTTCGGCCAGGTCGATGCGTTGGTCAACAACGCCTCCACCTTCGAACACGACAGCGCCGCCAGTTTCAGTTTTGCATCCCTTGAAAAACACATGCGCAGCAACACCGGCGCGGCGATCGTGCTGGCGCAGGCCCTGCACGCCCACGTGCTGGCGCGGCAGGCCAGCGGGGCGGTGACTGA
Source organism: Polaromonas sp. AER18D-145 (assembly GCF_002379095.1). Classification (GTDB taxonomy): domain Bacteria; phylum Pseudomonadota; class Gammaproteobacteria; order Burkholderiales; family Burkholderiaceae_C; genus Polaromonas. Next base: position 64,721 of record NZ_NBZV01000034.1, on the reverse strand, counting down.
GCCAACCGGCCGGTTTGCGGTCATCAACCTGCTGGACCAGAAACTCTGGAACCCCAACCCCGATTTTTTCAGCTACACCCTGTCCAAGGCGGCGCTCGAAGCCGCCAACACCATGCTGGCCATGGCGCTGGCGCCGCAGGTGCGGGTGGTGGGCGTGGCCCCCGGACTGACGCTGACCAGCCATCTGCTGAGCGACGAAAAATTCCAGGCCCTGCACAAGCTCTCGCCGCTGGGCCGCTCGTCCAGCGCGGCCGACGTGGTGGCCACCGTCAAGTTCGCGCTGGAAAATGCATCCATCACCGGTACCACGCTGCTGGTGGACGGCGGACAGCACCTGCTGAAATTCGAGCGCGATTTCTCACTGATGTGAGCGCACCCTCCTACACCGCCACCTCTTGCCCTCCATGCAGACTGACTTCACCATGTTCAACACCCGTGGCACCCAGATCCTGACGCTGACCGGACTGCGCTTCGACGCCAACCTCGGCATCCTGGAGCAGGAAAAAAGTGCGCCGCAGCCGATCCAGGTGGACGCCGAACTCAACCTCGGCACGCAGCCGCTGCTGCCCAGCGACGACGACATCCACCATGTGCTGGACTACCGCAAGGTGCGCCAGATCATCATCAACGAATGCACGGCCGAACATGTGAACCTGCTGGAAAGCCTGATCGGCAAGCTGGCGCACCGGCTGATGCTGCTGCCCGGCGTGCTGGGTGTGCGCGTGAAAATTGCCAAACTTGAAATTTTTGACGACTGCGAAGTGGCCATTCGTGTCGAGACCGGCCAGTGGTAAAGCACCACACCGACAACCTGAGGTAAATCCATGAGTGCCGTATTGAATGAAATGATGAATGACGCCGCCGGTGAAGACGCTGCGGCCACGGCCAAGGTGGGCCTGAAGATAGAACGCGAGGAACACAAGCTCGAAAAACGCCTGTGCCGCGAGGTTGGCCGCGCGATTGTCGACTTCAACATGATCGAGGAAGGCGACAAGGTCATGGTCTGCGTGTCGGGCGGCAAGGACAGCTACGCGATGCTGGACATCCTGCTCAAGCTGCAAAAGCGCGCGCCCATCAACTTCGAGCTGATCGCCGTCAACCTCGACCAGAAGCAGCCCGGCTTTCCCGACCACATCCTGCCGCAGTACCTGGAAAAACTCGGTGTGCCTTTCCACATCGAGACGCAGGACACCTACAGCATCGTCAAGCGCGTGATCCCCGAGGGCAAGACCATGTGTTCGCTGTGTTCGCGCCTGCGCCGCGGCATTTTGTACCGCGTGGCCGAGGAGCTGGGCGCGACCAAGATCGCGCTGGGCCACCACCGCGACGACATGCTGCAGACCTTTTTCCTGAACATGTTTTTTGCCTCGCGCCTCAAGGGCATGCCGCCCAAGCTGGTCAGCGACACCGGCAAACACGTGGTGATCCGGCCCATGGCCTATGTACCCGAGAAAGACCTGATCAAGTGGGCGCAGGTGCGCGACTTCCCGATCATCCCGTGCACGCTGTGCGGCAGCCAGCAGAACCTGCAGCGTGTGCAGGTCGGCAACATGCTGCGCGAGTGGGACAAGAAATTTCCGGGCCGCCTCGAGAACATGTTCACCTCGCTGCAAAACGTCGTGCCCTCGCACCTGATGGACGGCAAGTTGCACGACTTCAAGGGCATTCGCAGCACCGGCATGCCGGACCCGGAAGGCGACAAGGCCTTTGACATGGAAGAGTTTTTTGAACCCGTCCGGCCCGGACTGGGCGTCGTGACGCTGTAAGTCTTACAAGCCATTCAGACCTGGAGGCCTTATGTACAGAGCGCTGAAAGCTATCATTTTTGCAGCAACGCTGGTGGGGCTGCTGGGCGGTTGCGCCAGCAGCCGCGTGGTCGGCAGCGAGGTCAACAGCTTCGCCCGGTGGGCACCTACACCGCCGGCACCGGGCAGCGGCTACCGCTTCGAGCGTTTGCCCTCGCAGCAGGCGGACATATCCCAGGCCCGGCTGGAAGGCCTGGCCCAGGCCGCGCTGGCCAGGGTCGGCCTGCAGCACAACCCGCAGGCCGCAAGCCTGAGCGTGCAGGTCAGCGCCAGCTCCCAGCCCATGTTGCGCTCGCGCTGGGACGGCGGCTACTACCCCTATGGCAACCCCAACATCTTCATCGGCGGCGGCAGCGGTGGCGGCGGCGCCAATGTCGGCTTCAGTTTCGGTTTTCCGCTGGGCGGCATGGAGACGCCGATTTACCGGCGCGAAGTCAGCATCGTGATGCGCGAGCTGCGCAGCAACGTGGCCGTGTATGAAACGCGCGCGGTCAGCGAGGAGCCCTGGTTGGACACCGACCCGGTGCTGTCGGCCATGCTGGACGCCGCCCTACGCGGCTTTCCGGTGCCGCCGGCCGGGCCGCGCCGTGTTAGCGTGGAAATACCCCGCTAACCATGTCGGCCCCCACGCTTGTCGCTTCGCGTGCCTACGGCGGTGCGCTGCCCCTTGCACGAAGAAGAGGGGCGCTGCGCCTGCGGCCCGGCAGAGCTGGTTCCGCGGCCCCTGCTGGTCTGGAGAGGCCGCCTGCGCTTCGCGATCGGCGGCATTTTGCGAGGCTGCGCGGTGAGTGAATCCGCGCGCGTGCTGGCCATCCGCCACGGTGAAACCACCTGGAATGTGGACACCCGCATCCAGGGCCAGCTCGATGTCGGGCTCAACGACACTGGCCGCTGGCAGGCCGAGCGCCTGGCCCGTGCGCTGGCGGAGGAACCCATACGCGCCATTTACGCCAGCGACCTCGGGCGCGCCCATGAAACGGCGATGGCGATCAGCCGCGCCACCGGTGTGGCGGTGACCGCCGAACAAGGCTTGCGCGAGCGGCATTTTGGCGAATTCCAGGGCAAGACCTTTGCCGAGATCGAAGCCGTTCTGCCCGAACAGGCCAGGCGCTGGCGCACACGCGACCCGGCTTTTGCCCCGACCGGCGGCGAGTCGCTGCTGCAGTTGCGCGAACGGGTGGTCGCCACCGCCGAAAAACTCGCGGCGCGCCATGCCGGCGAGTTGATCGTGCTGGTCGGCCACGGCGGCGTGATGGACGTGTTGTACCGGGCCGCGACCCGGCTGGACATCCAGGCGCCGCGCACCTGGGCACTGGGCAATGCGGCCATCAACCGCCTGCTCTGGACGCCGAACGGTTTCACACTGGTCGGCTGGGCCGACACCCAGCACCTGGACAACAACAACTCCCTCGATGAAACGACCACCTGATGCACCTGCTGTCTGACCTGCTGGGCCGCCCTGCCGCGGCCATCGACACCCCCGCGCTGGTGATCGACCTCGACGCGATGGAGCGCAACCTGGACCGCATGGCGGCGTTCGCGGCGCAGCACGGCGTCATGCTGCGGCCACACGCCAAGATGCACAAAAGCGCCACCCTGGCCAGGCTGCAGATGGCCCGCGGCGCGGTCGGCGTCTGCGTCCAGAAAACCTCGGAAGCCGAAGCGCTGGCGGCGCTGGGCGTGAACAACATCTACATCAGCAACGAGGTGGTCTCGCCCTTCAAGCTCAAGCGCGTGATGGCGGTCGCCAGGGAGCTGCAGGCGCTGGGCGGCCAGCTGGCCATCGCGGTCGACAGCCTCGAAGGCCTGCGCCGGCTGGCCCAGGCCGCGCACGGCCAGCATGCGGCCATCCGCGTCTTCATCGAAATCGACGTCGGCCATGGCCGCTGCGGCCTGGCGCCAGGCGCGCCCGCCGTCGCACTGGCCAATGAGATGGCTCTGCACCCGGCGCTGCAGTTTGGCGGCCTGCAGGCCTACCACGGTCGTGCCCAGCATTTGCGCACCGTGGCAGAGCGGCAGGCCGCGATTGCGCAGGTGATCACCCATGTGCAGACCACCCGGGCCGCGCTGCAGGCGGCCGGCCACGCGGTACCGCTGGTCACCGGCGCAGGCACCGGCACCTTTGCGCTGGAAACCGCCAGCGGCGTGTACGGCGAGTTGCAGGCGGGCTCCTACCTGTTCATGGACAGCGACTACGCCGACAACGAGCGCGACCCGGCGCAACCGCCCTTCGAACACGCGCTGTTTGTCAAAAGCCAGGTCATGAGCGTCTGCGCCAGCCACGCGGTGGTGGATGCCGGACACAAAAGCCACGCCATCGACTCCGGCCTGCCGGCGGTGCACGGCCTGGCACTGGACTACGCCAACGGCGGCGATGAACACGGCATCCTGCGCGGCGCGGTGCTGCCGGCGCTGGGCGACACGGTGTGGCTGATCCCCGGCCACTGCGACCCGACCGTCAACCTGCACGAGCACCTGCTGGGCGTGCGTGGCGGCCTGGAACATGGCAAGGTCGAGCAGATCATTAAGGTGGATGCCAGAGGTGCGTTGACCTGAGTAAACAGGAAACCCAACGTCGGCCCTGACTAAGCTGCTACACGGGAATGGATTTGATGGACTTGTTAGAGAGCGTCACCGATTTCTCCACCATCTGTTGATTCTTGCAAGCGTTCTGTTTATGTTCCATCCCAAACCAAATACATTTGGCTTCAGATGAAAATCCGTCAACACCTCTCGAGGCGGTTCGCTTCCAACAAATGTTTCTAGCCGCGGTGCGAGGTTAGAAAGGTCTTGAAAATCCACCATAACTTCGCGAGCATCAGTGTAGATGTCCTCCAAGAAGTGGCGCAAAGATTCGTCCTTCAACGCCCCATAAACGTAGTCGTTCCTAAACCGGAGGATTGAGTCGTCTTCATGCTTTGCACTGTCATAGAGCTGCCGCACAATCTTCACATGAGCATCGCGAACTCCGCTGGGTAGTTCGGAAACCAATCTCTTAAGATCTGCCGCGTATCTGCCGAACAGCTCGGAAAACTTCGCACAGAAGGCGAGAACGGCTCGAGGATTTTGCAGGCGCTCTTTTTCTGCCTCAACGCGAATCGAATGAGCCCGCAAGTTGGCCGCAGCCTGACTGGTGTTTCGCTCCCAGTCGCGTAAATGCATCAAGATATCAGCCAGCGAGACGCCCGTGTAATCGGTCATCCCCGCGAAAGTACTGCGTTCGATTGTCATGTATGTCTATTTTCCCACTCCACAGCACTTGGCCGGATGCTTACGTGGAATGTAACGTGACCGGCGTTGAATTGAATATGGCGGGCTGAAGTTTTTCTGTATGGCCAATAGATTACCGCGAAGAGCAGTTTGTCCGTAACGAAACCGCTGGGGGTCTCACTGTCGGTCCTGCCTTGCAGGCTGGGCAAGAGACTGCAAAGAGTACGGTTTGGCTAAGCCCGTTATCAGGGTTGTTGCCAGAGGCGCTTTGACCTGCGCTGCGACAAAATGGCAGGATGACCCCAAGCCAGATCATCGTCCTCGCCACCCCGGTTTTTTTCCTGCTGATCGCGATCGAGTTCGCCTGGGGCTATGCGAAGGGCCGCAACACCTACCGCCTGAGCGACGCGATCAACAGCATCAGCCTGGGCATGCTGAGCCAGATCAGCGCGGTGTTCACGCGGCTGTTCCGCATCGGCATCTACACCGCCATCTATTCGTCGGTGGCGCTGTTTCCCGACGAAGCCTTCTGGACCACCTGGTACGGCTGGCTGATCGCCCTGGTCTTCTACGACTTCTGCTACTACTGGCTGCACCGCGCCGGCCATGAAAGCGCGGTCTTCTGGGCCGCGCATGTGGTGCACCACCAGAGCCAGGACTACAACCTGTCCACGGCGCTGCGCCAGACCAGCAGCGGCGCCCTGCTCGGCTGGATTTTCTACGTGCCGATGGCGATTGCCGGCGTGCCGCCGCTGGTCTTCGGCGTGGTCGTGCTGATCGACCTGCTCTACCAGTTCTGGGTGCACACCGAACACGTGCCCAAGCTCGGCTGGTTCGACCGCTGGTTCTGCTCGCCGTCCAACCACCGGGTGCACCACGCGGTCAACGACAACTATGTCGACAGGAACTACGGCGGCATCCTGATCGTCTGGGACAGGCTCTTCGGCAGCTTCCGCGAGGAAGACGAGAAATGTATTTACGGCACACGCAGCCCGCTCAACAGCTGGGACCCGCTGTGGTCCAACGCCGAGGTGTACTGGGCCCTCGCCAAAGACGCCTGGCACGCCAGGAACTGGGGCGACAAGCTCCGCATCTGGTTCAAGCCGCCCGGTTGGCGCCCGGCTGACGTGAGCGCGCGTTTTCCCAAACCGCCTTTTGACATCACGCGGCTGCAGCGTTACCACCCGACCATGAGCCGCCCCCTGATGTGGTTCGGCGCCGTGCAGTTTGTCCTGCTGTTGCAGGGCGTCGCCCTGTTCCTCTGGTACGCCGACAGCCTGCCGGCCTCGCACTCGGCGATCTGGCTGGGGGTGCTGGCCACCGGGCTCTGGGCCGTGGGCGCTGCGCTGCAGGGCCGCCTGACGATGACCGAGGTGCTGCTGATCGAGGCCGCGGCACTGGCAACGGCAACCAGCACCTTGGGACTGGTGGAACTGCACCGCGTGTTCAAGCCGCTGGCGCTTGGTTTTGCTCTTGTTTTTGTAGCTACTCGCGCTTATTCCACAAGGGTTTCAGGCAGATTTGATATATATCTTCTGGCGGGGCTGGCCTTTTCACTGGCTGGTGACTGCTTTCTGATATTTCCGGGCTTCTTCATCCCCGGTCTGCTGTCTTTCCTGATCGCACACCTGTTTTACATCGCCCTGTTCAAGCAGGGCCAGCCCTGGTTTCCAAGCCGGCGCGCGCTGGCCGCCACCTTGGGCGTCGGTGCGCTGATGTACGCCTTCCTGCTCAACGGGCTCAACCCGGTGCTGCGTTTTGCCGTGGCCGCCTACGTGATCGTGATTGCATTGATGGCCGCGCAGGCGATCGGCCGGGCCACGGTGCTGCGTGACCGTGCATCGCTGGGCGTGGCCATCGGTGCCGGCTTTTTCATGCTCAGTGACGCGCTGCTGGCAACCAACAAGTTCGCCCAGCCCCTGCCCATGGCACAGCTGTGGGTGCTGGGCACCTACTACATCGCGCAGCTCCTGATCGTGCACAACGCGCGGCCCGCCACTTCAGGGCAGCGAACGAGCTGAGCGCACAGCCGCAACGTGCATCTCGCGGCGATAGGGAAGCGCATCCGTCGGTGCGGGCCTACAGATGGCGGCCCCCCGGCTTCCTATGCTTTTGCATTTCAACAGGAGTTTTCATGCAAGAGCAATCCACCGACCGCCACCCCATCAGCAACTTGGAATATGACTGGATCACGCTGATCCAGAACAAGGCGCAAGCGCTCATGGCCTACGACCAGTACATCAAGGATGCCGAGCAGGCCGGCTCCGCCGAATGCGCCGCATTTTTCCGAAAGGTGCACGACAGCGACAAGGCACAGCTGGCCGAGGCCAAGGGCCATCTGGTGGCCGTGCTCCAGGGAAAAATGGGCAATCATTGAGACTTCCATAAATCACGACAGCAATCCACTTCCGTTCGCCCTGAGCTTGGCCTGTCCTGAGCTTGTCGAAGGATCGAAGGGCCCTTCGTCAAGCTCAGGGAAGGCTTCGACAGGCTCAGCCCGAACGGTGGGGTGTCACGAATTACGGAAACATCCGTGGGGGCCGACGGGCCAGAAAGCGTTAGCCGGCAGGGCCACCAAGCAGTGTGCGCCGGGGTGGTCAGTCTGCCTGGCACCACCGACCGGACGCCGGGCACACACTGGCCGGGCCGCCGTTCAGCCAGACCTGCTCATCGTCCAGCAGCAGGGCAGTCGAAGGGTCGGTGTCGAAGCGGATCCCCAATGCCTGCCCGACAGCGGTGTTCTCCATGGGCAGCTCCCAGCTCAGAAAAACCAGGCTGCAGTCCTGCCCAGCTGGGAAATCGGCGGCATCAAAGCCGGGGCCGCGGCGCTCGATCACGGCATGCGGCTGACCGGTATCGAAAACCACCGCCGTGCCCCGGCGCAGGGGAATGCGAAAACCTGTTGCCGGAAAATGCAGGTCCAGCCCCTTGTCCTCGCTCAGAAAGAGATTGCAGAAGGCCGCGCCGCCATACTGCGCGCCGTCGTGGTGGTACCTCGCGCCGCGGCAGGCCATCAGGGCGACCTCAGAAGAAGCCAGCACCTCCTGCAGGCCCAGCGTGTGTACCCAGTCCGACACCGCCTGCACGCAGCGCCGGTAGTCCGGCCAGCGCGCACGCGCTCGCACCAAAGGCAAGGCCTCGACGTCGCCGGGCTCCAGTTCCAGGTGCAGCAAGATATCCCTTTCCCAGTCGGCCACCAGCCTGGCAGGAGGCGCAGGCACGTCAACCGTGCCCGACAGCACGACATCACTCACGCTGCGGCTGCGCATGGCATCGCCACTGCGGAAATAGGCAGCCAGGCGGTCTCGCACGCGGGGTGGTGGTGGAGAGGTGCTCATCTGCACCAGTGTAGTCAGGCGGCGCGAGTCCCCGAGCAAGGGTGTGACCGCAGAGCTGGCCTAAACGCGGCAGTTGCCTGAGAATGGCACACCTTGAACTGAAATCGTGACGGCGACTTTGTCAGATTCAATCTTCCTGTGTAAACATGCAGTCGATCAAGCTAATTCCATGACTACAAGCATCTTTTTCGATTTTTCTGTGCCATGTTATCTGACAAGGCGCCATGTTATTCCGCAGTTTTGCGGGATATATCAGAGTTAGGATTTTTTATAGTGTCCCAAATCAGCATATTTTGATGGAAGCGACCTATCCTTGATAAAAAACCAGCCTGATCACGAACCAGAGGGGGGATGGGTTGCCGTCCTTGGGGCTGGAACGGTGCTCGGACTAATTTCCCTCCTTGCGCTCACCGCCGTCGCTGGGTGGCCCTGGGTAGCCGAATTCCTCAAATCAAGTGCTCCTGCTTGGATCCAAGCAATTGGATCGGTCGCGGCAATCGTGGCTGCGCTCGCAGTCGTTCAACGCCAACATTCACTAGAGATCAAAAGAAAGAAGGCCGATGAAAGAGCCGAGCAAATCCGAAGAGTGAGAACGCTGAGAGTCGTATTCTTTTCTGCGGCGCGGACCTGCGAAAGTGTCGCTCGCTCCGTCGGTCGCCCCCATGTCTATTGGCCAGAGGAAGCTACACAACTCCGAGAAGTCAGATCACGCCTCCTGTCTCTGGACCCGATGCAAATTCCAATGGGGAAGCTCGTTCTTCTTATCGAAGAATGCGTAATGAGGCTTCAGAGCTGCGTGAAGCTAACCGAAGAGCTTGTAACACCGCGCCCCAAGCATGTAGAGGAGGTCATTCGCGCAGCTTTGATGAATGCCGCACGGGAATGCTGGCTAGGCCTGTACGAGGCAACAGGTGCAGAAGGAAAACTGATCCGTGGGGAAGAGATCGAATCAGAAGCGAGCGTCTTCGATGACTTCCAAGAGAGCAGGCGCCACCTAGATCAAATCAGGGCAAGCTTTAAACAAACAGATGCGTCGAGCACTTCCGAAAATCTCTGAATGCCACGTTGATTTCAACGAAAGTTCAACATCGTGCCCGCGAGCCCCGGCCTAACGGGCAGTTCAACGCGGACGCGAATAAGGGCCATGGCCCATGTTGGTGCCCTCCGCCTTCGGGCTCCGGCGCCGGTTAACCTGGGACGTTAAATGTCTGCTTTTCCCGGTGGACTTCTTCACCCTTTTCTTAAACAACTTTTCTGAGCCCAATCGATGGTGACTGTCTTCTGAGGACGCTCAAGAAGGGTCGCGTTTCTGCTGTTTAACCAGCGATACCCGCGGATCAACCTGCCGGCGCGTGGGTCACAGCTTCGTCGCGCGCGATGCGCCCGTCGATCAACTCGATCAGCCGATCGCAGCGCGCTGCCAGACGCGGGTCGTGGGTGACCACCACAAAGGTAGTACCGAGTTCGACGTGCATACGCCGCAACTGCACAAACACCTCGTCGGACGACGCTGTGTCGAGGTTGCCGGTGGGTTCGTCGGCCAGCACCAGCGCCGGCTCCATCACCAGGGCGCGGGCAATCGCGACGCGCTGCTGCATGCCGCCCGACAGTTCGGCCGGCCGCTTGTCCATGGCGTTGGCCAGGCCGACCGAGGCCAGCAGCGCACGGGCATGCTCGCGCTGCTTCGCGCTGACGTGGCCGCCGCGCATCAGCGCGGGCAGCGTGACGTTTTCCAGCGCCGTGAAGGCCGGCAGCAGGTGATGAAACTGGAACACAAAGCCCAGGGTGCTGCGCCGCAGCAGGGTCAGGGCCGCGTCGTCCAGACCGTGCACCTCCTGGCCCTGCAGCCGGTAGCTGCCGGCCGTCATACCCTCGAGCAGGCCGACGATGTTGAGCAAGGTGCTTTTGCCCGAGCCGGAGGGGCCGATCAGTGCGATGAATTCGCCGCGTTGCACCTGCAGCGACACGCCGTGCAGCACCTCGGCCTCGCTGGGCAGGCCCAGGTTGTAGCTCTTGCGGACCTCACCCATGTCGATCAGCGCGCGGGAGTCGGTGGCTGCCGTCATGGGGTCACATCCGTATCGCCTGCGCCGGGTCCAGCGCCGCGGCGCGCCGCGCCGGCGCTACCGCGGCCAGCACACCACACACGGTAGCGATCAGCGCCACCTGCAGCGCCGTGGCCAGCGGCAGTGTGATGACAAACAGCGGCAGCCCGTCGGAGCCGCGCACGAAGGTCGTAAACAGCCAGATCATCAGCACGGCCAGTGCAATGCCGAGCGCCGAGCCGAGCGCGCCCACCACCGCGCCCTGCACCAGGAAAAGCCGCAGGATCTGCCCGCGCGTGGCACCCATGGCGCGCAGGATGCCAATCTCGCGGCGCTTTTGCACGACCGACACCACCAGCACGCTGGCAATGCCCAGCACCACCACCACCAGCACCACCCCGCGTATCAGCGCCGTGCTGACCGACTGGGCGTTGAGGGCAGACACCAGCTGCGCGTTGCTCTCCTGCCAGCTTTCGATCTTGTAGGGAAACTGCTGGCGCAGGTCACTGGCCAGCGCCTGGGCCGACCAGACGTCTTTCACGGTCAGGTCCAGGCTGGTGGCGCCGCCGGGCAGGCCCAGCAGGTTTTGCGCCGCGCGCAGCGGCACGATGACGGTGCGCCGGTTCAGGTCCTTGACGCCGAGGTCCACCAGCGCGGTGACACGCACCGAGTCGCTGACCAGGCCGGTCTGCACGGTCAGGCGGTCACCGGCGCGCACGCCCAGATCGGCCGCCAGTTCACGGCCCACGATGGCCTCGCCCGGCGCCAGCCGCGCGGTGCCGCTGATCACCTTGCTGCGCAGCCCGACGACACGGTCGTAGCGGTCCAGGTCCACGCCCATCAGCGCAATCGCCTGGGTGGCTTCGCCGCGCAGGGCCAGGCCGGCGCCCGACACCATGGGGGACACGCCGGCGATGCCCGGCATGGCTTCGAGCAGCGGCAGCAGCGCCTGCCAGTTGGCGACAGAGCGCAGGCGCTGGGCGCGCGGCTGGGTGTCGGTCAGCGCGGTGGTGCCCGGCTCGGCCGGCCAGGCGGGCGTGACCACGTCGTCCGGCGCACGCACGCTGATGTGCGCCTGCGCGCCCAGGGTCTTGGTCAAGGTGCTGCCCTGCAGGCCGCTGATCAGCGCCGAAATGTAGGCGATGACCGCCACACCGGCTGCCACGCCGACGATGATGAGCACGGTCTGCATGCGCCCCTCGCGCAGGAAACGCAGCGCCACGCGCCATTCAAAACCAAGCCCGGGGATCATGCCGCTTCAGCGCCCGATAGCGTTGCTCATGGCCGAGCCCGCTTCGGACGTGGCCGCGGCCCTGGCGACCGGCTGCCCCGGCGTCCAGGCCACGGCGCGCGCGCGAATCCGGGCGCCGGCCGGGACGTTGCTGCCCAGCAGCACGGCGTCACTTTCAGCCAGGCCCTCGAGCACCTCGGCCGCGTCCAGCGTGCGCAGGCCCAGGCGCAGCTGGCGCTCCTGCGCGCGACCCGCGTCGGCGACCAGCACCGTCGCTGTGGCGGGCGAGGTCTGGCTACGCAGGGCGCTCAGCGGCAACACCAGGGCGCGTTCGCGCCGGCCGGTTTCGACCTCGACCGACAGGGTCATGTCTTCCCGCAAAAAGGCCGGTGCCTGCTGCTCGAGCGCAAACTTGACTTCGATCGCGCCGCGCTGGGCATCGACCGCGGGGGCAATCGACAACACGCGGGCGGCAAAACGCTGGTCGGCAAAAGCGTCGGCCACCACAGCCGCCTTCTGCCCCGGCTGCAGCTGGTCGAGGAAACGCTCGTCCACCTGCGCCGTGAGTTGCGTGGGGCCGACCAGCGCCAGGCTCATCAGGGCCTTGCCGGGCTGCACAATCTGCCCCGGCTCGACATCGCGTGTCAACACACGTGCATCGGTCGGTGCCAGCACGGCCGCCTGCGCCAGGCGGGCGCGCGCCGCCGCCGTGGCGGCGCTGGCCAGCGCCAGTTGCGCCTGGGCCTGGGCCACGTCGGTCCCGGCATCGGCGTTGGCCTGGGTCTGTGCGCGGGCGCCGGCCTGCTGCGCACGGGCCACTTCGACGGCGCGCCGGACTTCATCGAGCCGCGCTTCGCTGAGAAAACCCTGCGCCACCAGCTGCTGGGTGCGTGCCAGCTCGGCCGCGGCCGCCTTCAGCGTCGAGTCGGCCTGCGCCAGGCTGGCCTGGGCGGCCGTCCGGCCGGTGCTGCGCAAGCCGGCCAGCCGCGCCTGGGCCTGGCGCTCGGAAGCCAGCGCCTGCGTCACGGCGGCGCGCAGCTCCTCGGTTTCGAGCTGGACCAACACGTCGCCCTGGCGCACCTGCGCACCTTCGGCCACCCGCACCTGGGCGACGCGCCCGGTCACGGTGCTGCCCACGTCCACGCGCGACAGGGTCGCCACGCGGGCAGAAAACTGCAGGGTCCGCAGCAGCGGCGCATAACGCAGTTCCAGCACATCGACCCGGGGACTTTTCTGGACAAACCAGGCCGCGCCGGCTGCCACCACAACCATGGCCGCGACCCCCATCCAGATCCAGCCGCGCTTCAGGGAAAGGGTGTGTGCCAGGCTCATGGGGAGTTCAGGTTCCGGGTTCAAACAACCCTGCGCCGGTTCCGGGCGGTGTCACGCCCAGATGCCGGTAGGCCGCCAGCGTCGCGATGCGGCCGCGCGGCGTGCGCTGCAGATAACCCTGCTGGATCAAATAGGGTTCGATGACGTCTTCAATCGTGTCGCGCTCTTCGCCGATGCTGGCGGCGATGTTGTCGAGGCCCACCGGGCCGCCGTCAAAGCGGTGGATCACCGCTTCGAGCAGCTTGCGGTCCATCACGTCGAACCCCTGGGGATCGACATCCAGCATGGCCAGCGCCTTGTTGGCGATGTCCAGGGTGATGTGGCCTGCGCCCTTGACCTCGGCATAGTCGCGCACGCGGCGCAGCAGGCGGTTGGCAATGCGCGGTGTGCCGCGCGAACGGCGTGCAATTTCAAAACCGCCGTCTTCGTCCATCGGTACCTTGAGCAGGCCCGCGCTGCGCCGCACGATGCGCGCCAGCTCGTCGGCGCTGTAGAACTCCAGCCGCGCAACGATGCCGAAACGGTCGCGCAGCGGGTTGGTCAGCATGCCGGCGCGGGTGGTGGCACCCACCAGGGTGAAAGGCTGCAGGTCGAGCTTGATGGAGCGCGCCGCCGGGCCTTCGCCGATCATGATGTCGATCTGGTAGTCCTCCAGCGCGGGGTACAGGATCTCCTCGACGACCGGGCTCAGGCGGTGGATCTCGTCGATGAACAACACATCGTTTTTCTCGAGATTGGTCAGCAGCGCGGCCAGGTCCTTGGGCTTTTCCAGCACCGGCCCCGAGGTCTGGCGCAGGTTCACGCCGAGCTCGTGCGCAATGATGTGGGAGAGCGTGGTCTTGCCCAAGCCGGGCGGGCCGAACAGCAGCACATGGTCCATGGCTTCGCTGCGTTTGCGGGCCGCGCCTATGAAAATCTCGAGCTGCTCGCGCACCTTCGACTGGCCCACGTAGTCGTCGAACAGCTTGGGCCGCAAGGCGCGTTCTATCGCTTCCTCGTTGGGCGAGGCCGGCGCAGCCGACATGACCCGCTTCACCGGCGGCACGCCGGACATGTCGAAGTCGTCGGTTTGTATGCTCATTTAGCGAGGGCTTTCAAAGCCAGCTTGATGCCGTCGCTGACACCAATGTCTTTCGGCAGCGCCTTGAGCGCCAGCGCCGCATCGCGGTCGCTGTAACCCAGGGCCACCAGGGCCTGCAGGATGTCGGACTGCATGTCGTCGGCCACGCTGACCGTGATGCCCATGTCGGCGCCGAGTTTGCCCTTGAGTTCGAGCAGCAGGCGTTCGGCGGTTTTTTTGCCGATGCCGGGCACCTTGATGATGCGGCCGGCTTCCTGCTGGGTCACGGCCTGGGCCAGCTCGTCCACACTCATGCCGCTGAGCACGCTGAGCGCGGTACGCGGGCCGACGCCGGAAATCTTGATCAGCTGGCGAAAGGCGGCACGTTCGCTGGTGCTACCGAAGCCGTACAGGAGTTGTGCGTCCTCGCGCACCACAAAGTGCGTCAGCAACGAGACTTTTTCACCCAGACCGGGGAGGTTGTAGAAGGTGCTCATGGGCACCAGCACCTCGTAACCCACGCCGTTGCAGTCCACCAGCAGTTCCGGGGGGTTCTTTTCGGCCAGCAGGCCACTTATTCTTCCGATCATGGGCAAATCTTAGCAGTCGTGCCCGCACGCCCGCTGACTTGAATATCGGGGGACAATCACCCATCTGTCTGCCTTGCTTCAAGGAAAACACCCTTTTGATCCTCCGCTACACCTTCACCCCGCCGAACAACACCCGCATGGGCCACCTGTGCGGCCCCATGGACTCGCACATCCGCACCGTCGAGGCGGCGCTGCAGGTCACGATTGCGCACCGCTTCGAGCAGTTCAAGATCGACGGACCCAAGGCCAAGGCGCAGCAGGCGTTGGAAGTGTTGCAGGCGCTGTATGAAATGGCGCAGCGCCCGATTCCCGAGGAAACCGTGCAGCTGATGCTGGCCGGCGACACCGCGCTGAGCATCGCCCCCGACGGTGCGATGGCGCTGTCCACCCGCCGTGCCGACCTGCGCGCGCGCACCACCAACCAGGGCGCCTACCTGGAAAACATCGCCACCCACGACATCACTTTCGGCATCGGCCCGGCCGGCACCGGCAAAACCTACCTGGCCGTGGCTTGCGCGGTGGATGCGCTGGAGCGCAGCGCGGTGCAGCGCATCGTGCTGACGCGCCCGGCGGTCGAGGCCGGTGAGCGCCTGGGTTTTCTGCCCGGCGACCTGAACCAGAAGGTGGACCCTTACCTGCGCCCGCTGTATGACGCTTTGTATGAACTGATGGGTTTTGAGCGAGTGCAGAAGGCCTTCGAGCGCCAGCAGATCGAAATCGCGCCGCTGGCCTTCATGCGCGGCCGCACGCTGAACCACGCCTTTGTGATCCTTGACGAGGCGCAGAACACCACACCCGAGCAGATGAAGATGTTTTTGACCCGCATCGGCTTTGGCGCCAAGGCGGTGATCACCGGCGACGTCAGCCAGGTCGATTTGCCGCGCACGCAGCTCAGCGGGCTGATTGATGCCGAACGTGTGCTCAAGCGCGTCAAGGGCATTGCGATCACCCGCCTGACCAGCGCCGACGTGGTGCGGCACCCCCTGGTGGCGCGCATTGTGGACGCCTATGACGGCTACAAGGGCAAAACCCCGGGCATCGACGACGCTATCGATTCGATAGTGCCTGTCGCCCGCCCCACAAGGACAAAGAGCCGAAATGGCTCTTAAAAATTTGGCCCTGTCGCTTCAATTCGGCGACATCAAGGACGCCCGTCGCCACCGCGCAGCCCTGCCGCGCCACAGCGTGGCGCGCTGGATACGCCATGCGCTGGACAGCGATGCCGAAATCACCGTGCGTATCGTGGACGCCGAAGAAGGCCAGGCGCTGAACCGCAGCTACCGGCAAAAAGACTACGCCACCAACGTGCTGACCTTCGACTACACGCAGGCACCGCTGGTCACGGCCGATCTGGTGCTGTGTGCGCCCGTGGTGGAACGCGAGGCCCGCGAGCAGGGCAAAACCCTGCAGGCGCATTACGCCCACCTGCTGGTGCACGGCACGCTGCACGCCCAGGGCTGGGACCATGAAACCGGCGAGTGGGATGCACTCGAAATGGAAACGCTGGAAATCCTGCTGCTGGCGGCGCTGGGGTTTGACAATCCCTACTGAGGCACCGCTACCGCCTTGCGGTCGGCTTACGGCTGTCACGCAACGCTAGTTGGCCAGTGGCGCCAAGCGGTACAGACGGATGGCGTTCTCGCTGGCGACCTTGCTCTGCAGTTCTGGCGGCAGTTGCTCGATCAGGCCACGCAGGTTGCGCATGCCTTCCTCACTCGAGCCGCGCACAATGCCATTGCGGCCATAAAAAGCATCGCTGCCCAGCATGAACCGGTCGGGAAATTCCCTTATCAGATCGATCCACACGGGCTTGAGCCTGCCGTCAGGGTCGAGCGCGGCGGACGGCCGCGGCAAACCGCGGTTCAGCCGAAAACTCATGAAAAGATTGGGATGCGCCTGGAGCATCTGCCGCACCAACTCGGGCTGGCGCGTCGGCACCGGTTCCAGGCCGACGTGCGACCAAACAATGCGCGTCTTGTGGTTGTACGACAGCAACCGTTTCAGCGCCGGCAGGTTGGCCTGGAGTTGCCGCGGATTGAGCAGGTTAGGGCGCAGAGCCTCGGGTAGCGGCATGTCTTCGGGCACCAGGTCGCAGTGCAGATCGATCGGGATGCCGTTTTCCGCGGCGATGTCGGCCAGCAGCAAAAGCAGGGGATGGTCTGGTGGGGCATCTTCATAAGCATGCTTGGGGCCCATCGCCGGGATGGACACATGCAGCGCAGATATTTCCCCAAAGCCGACGGCGCCCGCAGCAACGATCTCCAGCGCGCGTTTACGAAATTTTGCGCGCACTTCATCGGTCACCGCACTTGGCGCCGTGCCGTGGATCATGATGTTCAGGGAACTGCCACCCAGCAGGGCAAACCGCCCGGGATTGGCCTTGACGGCGAACTGCAGGTCTTCGATGTCGTAGAACCACTGCGGCGTCAAGGTGGCAAAGGGCGACGGCATCAGCAGAGATCGTGCGATGTTCATCCGGTCCATGTTGGCGAGCGCGGCCTTGTGCGAGGCTTCCAGGTCCTTGTAGGGGATCGTCTGGAAATGCGCGTGCGTGTCGATCAGCGGAACCGGATCGGCCCGGGACAGGGTGGCCAGCAACACAAGGGCGGTGGCGCTCAGGAATTTTCTCATGCGTGCGTCCTTCGGGCGGGAGCCACCCATGGGTTTTTGCCGCGCATTGTAGCGGCCAGCGAGGCAGGTTCGCGATGGCGGTCCGCCGCGGGAAGCCGCACCAGAATTCTGAAAAGCTGGCCTCCAGCCCACATCGGACAGGCGCAAATAGCTTTTAACTCACAGCGGTTCGATCCGCAGGGGGATCGTCACCGGCCCGTCATTGACCAGGTGCACCTGCATGTCCGCCGCAAACTGCCCGGTCTGCACCAAGGGATGCGCCAGCCGCGCCTGCGCTACAAAGTAGTCATACAGCCGGCGCCCCTCATCGGGCGCCGTTGCACCAGTGAAGCTGGGCCGGTTGCCGCCCGACACATCGGCGGCCAGCGTGAACTGGCTCACGACGAGCAGGCCACCGGCCACGTCCTGCACGCTGCGGTTCATCTTGCCGGCCTCGTCTGAAAAGATCCGCAGTTTCAGAATTTTGGCGAGCAGCTTGTCGGCCTGCGCATCGGCATCACCGCGCTCGGCGCACAGCAGCACCAGCAAGCCGGCGCTGATCTGGCCAACCACTTCACCACCCACCACCACACGCGCCTGGCTCACGCGCTGTATCACGCTGATCAAATCAGGTCCTTCTTGTCGTCAAAGTGCGCTTCCACGTCCGAAGGCAGCAGCTCGATGGTGGCGCGCAGGCCCGGCACGGCACTCATCAGCGCCTGCTCGACACTGGCGCGGACCGCAGCTGCACGCCCGAGTGACCAGCTGGCCGGCATGTGCATGTGCATGTCCACAAAACGGCGCTGGCCCGAGCGGCGTGTGCTGATGTGATCAAAGCGGATGGTGTGGTGCTGGAACTCCTCCAGGGTCTTGTGAATGTCGGCCAGCACCTCGGGCTCCACCGCCTCGTCCATCAGGCCCTGCGACGAGCGCCACATCAGGTGGCCCCCTTCCCAGAGGATGTTCAGTGCCACTCCGATCGCCACCAGCGCATCGAGCCACAGCCAGCCCGTCAGCGTGACGGCCCCGATGCCCACGACCACGCCCGCCGAGGTCCAGACGTCGGTGACCAGGTGCCTGGCATCGGCTTCAAGCGCAATCGAGCGGTGCGCCCTAGCGGAGCGGAACATGAGCCAGGCCAGCAGGCCGTTGAGACCCGAGCTGGCTACGGACAGCGCCAGACCCCAACCCACCTGTTGCAGGGGCTGCGGGTCAAAAATCCGGTGGCCCGCCGCCCAGATGATGGCCAGTGCCGCGGCGATGATCAGCACCCCCTCAAACCCGGAGGAGAAATACTCGGCCTTGTGGTGCCCGTAGGGATGCTCGTCGTCGGCAGGCCGCTGCGCAATCGTGACCATGGTCAGCCCGAAGATCGCGCTGGCCAGATTGACGAAGGACTCCATGGCGTCGGCCAGCAAACCCACCGAGTCGGTGATGTACCAGGCCCCGGTTTTCAGCACGATGGTGACAAGCGCCACCACCACCGAAGCCATCAGCAGGCGTTGCGGTGTCAGGGATTGCAGTGTGGGCAGCTTCATGGCTTGCCCACGCTTCAGGAAAGCGTCACGCGGGCGAACTTCCGCTTGCCGACTTGCACGACGTAGGTGCCGGCGCCCAGCTTGAGCGCCTTGTCGCTGACCACGCTGGAGTCCACGCGCACGCCGCCTCCCTCGATCAGCCGGTTGCCCTCGCCGGTGGAGGCGGCCAGCCCCGCCGTCTTGAGCAGCGCGGCAATGCCCAGCGGTGCGCCACTCAGCGCGACTTCGGGGATCTCGTCAGGCACACCGCCCTTGCTGCGGTTGATGAAGTCCTGCTCGGCGGCGTCTGCCGCGGCGGTGGAATGGAAACGGGCCGTGATCTCCTTGGCCAGCGCCACCTTGGCGTCTTTCGGGTTGCGCCCGCCCTCGACTTCCTTCTTCAGCGCGGCGATCTCGGCCTCGGTCTTGAAGCTCAGCAGGGTGAACCACTTCCACATCAGCACGTCCGAAATCGACAGCACCTTGGCAAACATGGTGTTGGCATCTTCGGAAATGCCGATGTAGTTGTTCTTGCTCTTGGACATCTTCTCCACGCCGTCCAGCCCCTCGAGCAGCGGCATGGTCAAAATGCATTGCGGCTCCTGGCCGTATTCGACCTGCAGGTGGCGGCCCATCAGCAGGTTGAACTTCTGGTCGGTGCCGCCGAGTTCCAGGTCGGCCTTCAAGGCCACCGAGTCATAACCCTGCATCAGCGGATAAAGGAACTCATGCACGCTGATCGGCGTGCCGGCCTTGAAACGGTCATGAAAATCGTTGCGCTCCATCATGCGCGCCACCGTGTATTTGGCAGTCAGCTCGATCATGCCGCGTGCGCCCAGCGGGTCGCTCCACTCGCTGTTGTAGCGGATCTCGGTCCGGGCCGGGTCCAGCACCAGGGAAGCCTGGCGGTAGTAGGTGTCGGCGTTGGCCTTGATCTGCTCCGGTGTCAGCGGAGGACGCGTGTTGTTGCGGCCCGACGGATCGCCGATCAGGCTGGTAAAGTCGCCGATGAGAAAGATGACTGTATGGCCCAGATCCTGGAGCTGACGCATTTTGTTCAGCACCACGGTATGTCCGACATGAATGTCAGGCGCGGTCGGGTCCAGCCCCAATTTGATGCGCAGCGGAACACCGGTAGCCTCCGAACGCGCGAGTTTTTTCAGCCATTCATCCTGGGGAATCAGTTCCTCACAGCCCCGCAGGGACACGGCCAAGGCCTCCCTGGCACGGTCCGTCACGGGAAAGTTTGTAACAAGCTCTTGATTCATAAGGGTTTTTCACAGGTCGGGCAGTTGTCTGACAGATATAATCGCGTTTCTGCCGTTGCGGGGCCCGAAGCAGGTTGGCCCGCAAATTGCAAACCGATTCTAAGTTGTTGCACCGTCCGTCTTTTGCAGGGGAGTGCACAACACCATCATCAGTCGCTATCAGGCCGCTTCTGCGGCCTGAAGCCTACAAAGGTTGGGAACCCCAGTTTTGATCAAGACCGATCTCGCTTACGCGCTGCAAGCAGTCACAAACCTGCTTCGCCGCCATCCTAAAAGAATCACAGGCACGCTGGCAGCCTTGCTGCTGGGAACCGGGGTCACCGCCTTCGGCGTCGCACCGCTCGCGCCCGATGCTGCGGACCTGCCGGTCCGCCAGGTCCTGGAAGCCGTCCAGAGCCTGCCCACCGAGGCACAGACCGAAGCCTTGGGCAATTTCCAGTTCAAGCTGTTTCGCAGCGAAACCACGCGCAGCACCGACACGGCCGACGCCCTGCTCAAGCGCCTGAACATTGACGACGCCGCAGCCGCTGCCTTTTTGCGCAGCAATGCCAACGGTCGCCTGACCCTGATGGGCCGCCCCGGCAAGAATGTCACGGTTGAAGCGACAGACAACAACCAGCTGCTCAAGCTGACCGTGCGCTGGGCCACCGACGACGAGGAAAAATTCACCCGGCTGGTGGTCGAACGTGCGGCGGACAACCGTTTTTCGTCCCGCGTGGAAACTGCGGCTTACACCAGCTCGACCCAGCTGGCCAGTGGCACCATCCGTACCTCCCTGTTTGCCGCCACCGACGATGCAGGAATCCCTGACGCCGTGGCGGTCCAGATCGCAGAAATTTTCTCGGGCGATATCGACTTCCACCGCGCCCTGCGCAAAGGCGATCGTTTCAGCGTGGTTTACGAAACGCTGGAAGCCGACGGTGAAGCGCTGCGTACCGGCCGGGTGGTCAGCACCGAATTCATGAACAACGGCAAGACACTTCAGGCCATGTGGTTCCGCGACCAGGCGGGCGGCAACAGCACAGCCAAAGGTGGCTACTACACACTCGACGGCCAGAGCCTGCGCCGCGCCTACCTGGCCTCGCCCATGGAGTTCTCGCGTGTCAGCAGCGGCTTCAAGATGCGTTTTCACCCCATCCTGCAGACATGGCGCGCCCACCTCGGTGTCGACTACGCCGCGCCGACAGGCACGGCCGTGCGCAGCATCGGCGATGGCGTGGTCGAGTTTGCCGGCGTGCAAAACGGGTTTGGCAACGTCGTGTTTGTCAAACACCGCAACAACCACACCACCGTGTATGCCCATTTGAGCCGTATCAACGTGCAAAGAGGCCAAAGCGTGAGCCAGGGGCAGAACGTCGGCGCCGTCGGCTCGACCGGCTGGGCCACCGGGCCGCACCTGCACTTCGAATTCCGCGTCAACGGCGCCCACCAGGACCCGATGACCATTGCCCAGCAGAACGAAACCGTTCCCCTGTCGGCGGCAGCGCAACCCCTGTTCCGCAAACTCGCAGGCAATGTGAAGCAACAGCTGCAGGCTGCAGCGGACATCACGCAGACCCGGGCTGAATAAACAGGCCCCCACGGTCGCGCACTGCGTGTCGCTTCCTGCCCCCCGAGGGGGCCGCTGCGCCTGCGGGCCGGCAAAGCCGGACCCGCGGCCCTGGCTGGTCTGAAGAGCTCCCACGGTCGCTCATCCATAAATCACTCCTCTAGTCACCCTTGCGGCAAAATGCCTCATGGCTGATTACTACATGGGGTTGATGTCGGGCACCTCGCTCGATGGCGCAGACGGCGTTCTGGTGGATTTCGGCCCCCCGGTGCCACGTGTCATGGCCTCGGCGTCCGCCCCCTTCCCGGCCACCTTCCGGGCCGAGCTGCTGGCGCTCAACACCGCCGGCCACAACGAACTGCACCGCGCTGCGCTGGCGGCCAACCAGCTGGCCCTGGTGTACGCACAGGTGGTCCGTGCCCTGCTGGCGCAGGCGGGCCGCCAGGGCATCACGACAGACCAGGTGCGCGCCATCGGCGCCCACGGGCAGACCGTGCGCCATCGGCCGCAGGAATTCGGGGACGACACGCTCAGTGGTGGATCAGATGCAGGCTACACGCTGCAACTGAACAACCCGGCCCTGCTGGCTGAACTCACCGGGCTGGACGTGGTCGCCGATTTCCGCACCGCTGACCTCGCGGCCGGCGGCCAGGGCGCGCCGCTGGTGCCTGCGTTTCACCAAGCCGTTTTTGCGCAGACCGAGCGCGCCGTCGCGGTCCTTAACATCGGCGGCATCAGCAACCTGACGCTGCTGCCGGCGCACGGCGGCCCGGTCACAGGTTTTGACTGCGGACCCGGCAACGCCCTGATGGACTTCTGGTGCCTGCAGCACACCGGCCAGCCTTACGACGCGCTAGGCGCCTGGGCGGCGTCAGGGACCGTGGTTCCAGGCCTGCTGGCGCGCCTGCTGGCGGCGCCCTACTTTGCCAAGGCGCCGCCCAAAAGCACCGGGCGCGACCTGTTCAACCCCGAATGGCTGGCCGGGCAGCTCAGCGGCCCGGAGGTCAGCGCACCGCAGGATGTGCAGGCCACCCTGACGGCATTGACGGCGCAGGCCTGCGCGCGCGACCTGATGCGCCACGCGCCCCACACCACCGAACTGCTGGTCTGCGGCGGCGGCGCCTTCAATGACGAACTGATGCGGCAGCTGGCCCTGGCCCTGCCCGGGGTGAGCGTCCAGCCCACCACCGCGCGCGGCCTGCCTCCACTGCAGGTGGAAGCCGCCGCCTTTGCATGGCTGGCCCGGGCCTGGCACCTGCGGCAACCGGGTAGCCTGCCAGCCGTCACGGGCGCCCGCGGCCCGCGCGTGTTGGGTGCCCTGTACCGGGCCTGCCAGGTGGCGCAGACCTGAGGTTTTAGCCAGCGGGCATGAAAAAAGGACCCGAAGGTCCTTTTTTAAAGCGGCCGGGAAAACTCAGGCCGAGAAGCTGGAGCCGCAACCGCAGGTGCTGGTGGCATTGGGGTTCTTGATCACGAACTGGGCGCCTTCGAGGTCGTCCTTGTAATCAATTTCAGCGCCCACCAGGTACTGGTAGCTCATGGCATCGATCAGCAGCGACACGCCATTTTTGGTCATGGTGGTGTCGTCTTCGTTGGTGATTTCGTCGAAGGTGAAGCCGTACTGGAAGCCGGAGCAGCCGCCACCTTGAACAAACACGCGCAGCTTCAGGTCCGGATTGCCTTCTTCGGCAATCAGGTCCGCCACCTTGGCCGCCGCGCTGTCGGTAAAGACAAAGGGGGCGGGCATTTCGGTCTGGATGTTTTCAGCTACTGCGCTCATGGGGAACTCCGTTTTTCACAACTTGATGTTTTTAATACTACAGCAATTCGATCAACCATAAGGCCCATACTGGCTTCCACCAGACTGTAAGCACTTACTGACAGGGACCCACCCTCAGGCGTTGTTGGCTGCCAGTTTCAGGAGGGGCTTGTCGCTGACCTCGTGGTTGGTGGGACGCAACTGACCAAAGATGACGGCGCCCTGATGCATTTCAAGCGCTTTGTAGGCCACATCACCCTGGATCTTGGCCTTGGGCTGCAACTCGAGAAGTTCCGCCGCGTGCACCGGCCCCATGACGCGACCGTTGATGATGACATGGTCGGCATAGATAGCCCCGGTGACACAGGCCGACTCGCTGATCACCAGAATGCTGGGGCTGCCCTCGTTGGCGCGGATGTCACCAATCACTTCGCCATCGATGCGCAAGCCGTCGGTGAACTTCAGGTTGCCTTCTATGCAACTGCCCTGGGCAATCAGGCTTTTGATCGGGGGCTGCGATTTTTTACCGAACATGGACAAATCCTGTGAGATTCTGAGTGTTGAAGCGGGGATTCAGAGCTTGATGGTCTGGACGGAGCGGACGGCCGTTCCCTCGACGACTTTGGCGGTCACCGTTTTTACCACGGCCAGGGGGGGTAGGTCGAGCACCCCCTCGATGCGGCGGTACTGCTTGAATTGCAGGAGCTGGGCGCCGCCCGACAAGCCTGTTGTCCATGGCTTGCCGGCCAGGGTGCCGCTGAAAATCAGTTCCAGCTTGCCATTGAACACCGGAGCGTCCTTGACCGGCTGGATCACCAGCACCTGCCACTTGACCTGCAGGTCGGTCAGGGCTTCGGCCTGCAGGCTGCGGATGGCGGCGCTTTCCGCACCGCCGGCAGGCAGGAGCTTTTCAAAGAAGCCGAGATCGTCGCGCAGCAACCGGTTGTCCGCTTCGAGCTGGCGGATCTGGGCCACCATCTTGTCCTGCGCGGCCTTCTCGGTGGTCAGCAGGCTGCCCGAAATATTGGCGATCGATTGCGATTTGTCGCGCTCCGCGCGCAGTGCGGCGACCTCTTCCCGCAGCCTGGTCAGCTCCAGCTTGGCATCCTTGTCCAGCCCCGCGATGCTGACGCCGAGCTCGAAGGTCCACAGCGCGATGGCCGCAGAAAACCCCAGCATCATCGCGCCCAGCGCCCAGCGCAGCGGCCAGGGCAAAGACGTGCGAATGGCCATGCGCGGAGAGCTGATGGTCAGGCGACGGCGAAACAGACGGAATTTCAAAAGCGACCTTGGGTTGTCTTCCAGGGAGTGCATTGTGCACTCAGATGTCGCCTCCGCTGAACGCTGCCCGGCAGGCAACGGCAAGGATTTGTATCGGCAGCAGCCCCGAGGGCTTGCTGCAAATGCCATGAAAAAAGCCGCCTGGCGCAAACCAGGCGGCTTTTCGGGGACAGCAAAAGCGGATTAACGCTTGCTGAACTGCTTGCGACGGCGTGCCGAACGGAAGCCGACTTTCTTACGCTCGACTTCACGCGCATCACGCGTGACAAACCCGGCCTGGCTCAGCGCCGGCTTGAGGGTGGTGTCATAGTCGATCAGCGCGCGGGTAATGCCGTGGCGGATCGCACCGGCCTGGCCGGACTCGCCGCCGCCGTGCACGTTGACCATGATGTCGAAGGTTTCGACATGGTTGGTCAGGTACAGGGGCTGCTTGCAGATCATGATCGAGGTTTCGCGACCGAAGAAGGTCTGGATGTCACGGTCGTTGACCGTGATCTTGCCAGTGCCTTTTTTGATGAACACACGGGCGACGCTTGATTTGCGACGGCCGGTGCCATTGTTCCATTCACCAATCATCTCAAGGCTCCTTAAATTTCCAGCACTTTAGGCTGTTGGGCGGTGTGCGGATGCTCTGCACCACCGTACACCTTGAGTTTTTTGATCATGGCGTAACCGAGCGGGCCCTTGGGCAGCATGCCCTTGACGGCTTTTTCCAGGGCGCGGCCCGGGAACTTGGTTTGCATGTCGCGGAAATTCGTCGCCGAGATACCGCCGGGGTAACCCGAATGGCGATAGTAGATCTTGTCAGTCGACTTGGCGCCGGTGACACGAAGCTGGGCTGCGTTGATGATGACGATGAAGTCACCGGTATCGACGTGAGGCGTATAAATGGCCTTGTGTTTGCCGCGCAAACGGAGAGCAACTTCGCTGGCTACTCGTCCGAGGACCTTGTCGGTCGCGTCAATCACAAACCACTCATGCACCACGTCAGCGGGTTTTGCGCTGAAAGTTGTCATGGTTTACTTTTCAAAAGTTGGTTTGAGCAGCCCTTTTCCACGGTCGGTGTTTCTCTGATGGAAACCTCTTAGGTGGGGTTCAAGCTTCGCCGCGGGGCCAGCCGATCGCTGCGAAGCCTTCCATTATACAAAATCCGGGGCTGCGTGCGCAGCATTGCGGGTCCGCGCCGCCGAAACGCCCTGTTCCGGCCGTTCGGCGGCCGGTTCCGGGTCTTTTGGGGCCTTTTGGAGCGAGGAGCCTGTCGGGCTTGGGGCGTCGAAAGCGAAAATCGGCCCCAGCGAGGACAGTTTTTGCCGGATGTGCAGGCCCATAGCCCAGCGATGGGACAAAAAGACGGTGAAAAATGGACCGCTGCGGTCGATTTGCAGCCGACGATTCCCAAGCCCGACAGGCTCCTAGAACCCGTCGGCCCGCCGGCTGTTCTGCAGCCGGGCGTTGTTTTCAACACACAGGGGGAGCCTGGCCATCTCCGGCTTCTGGCACTGCTGGAAAATACACATGGGTCGGGCCACGAAGTTGCTGTCGGCACACAAGGCGAGCGGATCGGGGGGCTTCACACGCTGCAACACCTCCACCCGCTCCGGTGCCACGGCAACCACCGGTGGCGGTAGTGGCGACGGGCTCGCGGTATCGACAGTCGGCGCTGTCTTTTTCGGTGGGGCGCGCCTGGCGGCGGGGCTTGGCCGCTGTTCCGTTGGCAAAGGTGCCCTGGCAGCAACTGCGACCTGTTGCACCGGTGCCACCGCCACGGGTTGGGCAAGTTTGGCGGGCGGTAGTTCCGCGACCCGCTGCACGGGCGCAGCAAGGGCCGGGGACTGCGCGACCCCGGTCTCGGGCGCGCGGACGCCGCGTCCCAGCATCAGCCCCAGCAACAGGGCCACGAAGGCCACGGCCACCACGCTCGCACCCACACGCCACGAGGGACCGAACCGGGCGGGCGCGGCCGCGGTGGGAGCCGACGCCGAGACGGAAGCAACCGGCCGCGGGGCAGCAGGATCCCGTCGCCGGGGCGCAGCCGCCAGTGGCTGTGTCGGATCATTGCGGGGCGCCGCTGCCGGGGGCTGCGGTGAAGGCGACGGCGACTCCGCCCTGGTCGCCGGCCGCGGGACAGACAAACCCGGCAGCGCCCAGATCGGGCCCAGCTCGGCACGCCAGTCGAAACGGGACATGCCATTGGGCGTTTCGAGCGCCATGAGTTGCACCAGGGCCCCCACGCTTTGCGGCCTGTCCTTGGCGTCGATCGCCAGCGCCTGGCTGATCGCCTGCACAAACGGCTGCGAATAACCGAGGCCAAACTGCTCCTGCACCGTGCGCGCCACACGGGCAAAAGGCGGCAGGCGGTCGCGCACGGCCCGAAAGGTGGCCGGCAGCGGTGGCTTGTTGCAAAGCACGCCGTGCACCACGGCGGCCAGCGCATACAGGTCGGTCCACGGCCCCTGGCGCATGTCGGGCGCGCCGGCGTGCTGCTCAAGCGGCGCGTAACTGAGCTTGAAGGCATCGGTCAGGTCCTGCGTCTTGCCGCCCATGGCATGGCGCGCCGCGCCCAGGTCCAGCAGCACCGGCGGGCCGATGTCCTGCAGGAAGATGTTGTCGGGCGAGACATCGCGGTGCACCGCGCGTCCCTGGTGCAGGGTCTTGAGTGCGCCCAGCACCGCCCACAGGACTTTGCGCAGCCAGGCCTCGGTCGGCGGGCTGCGCATCTGGCTGCGCGCCGCCTGCAGCGTGATGCCGCGGTAGAGGGGCATCACCATGTAGGCGGTCTGGTGCGCCTCCCAGTAACGAAAAACCTTGACCAGCGAGGGATGGTCGAACTGCGCCAGCAGCCGCGCCTCGGCCACAAACGACTGCAGCCCGGCCTGAAAGGCCGCCTGGTCGGCCGGGTCGCGAACCACCACCGCGCCATCCGCGCCGCGACAGACCAGCGTAGCCGGCATGAACTCCTTGATGGCCACCGGCCGCTGCAGCGAGTGGTCAAACGCCTGGTAGACCATGCCAAACCCGCCGACCCCCAGCAACCCCAGCACTTCAAACTCGCCCAGGCGCGTGCCCACCGGCAAGGCATCCACGTGCGTGATCAGTGAAACGGGGGTCGGACTGGGCGGGGCGGTCATGAACGGGAACGGGCTGGGGCAATGTAAGGGCTGTAATTAGGCATGGACACCCTGCTGCCGTCAAGGCGCCCGGACGGCCGCAGCGCGGCGGCCGTCGGTATTGTGTTGCAGATTGCAAGCATCCGGCCTGGCAGCCCGGCGCGATTAAAAAGAGCCTGTCGGGCGGCGCCCGTTAACATAGCGACATGTTCAGTTATCGCCACGCCTTCCATGCCGGCAACCATGCCGATGTGCTCAAGCACACCACGCTGATTGCGTTGATGAAGTATTTGACCCAGAAAGATACGGCATTGACCGTGATCGACACGCACGCCGGCGCCGGGCTGTACCGCCTCGACGGCGACTACACCGAAACCAGCGGCGAAGCGCAGGAAGGCATCTTCCGCCTGGTTTCCGCATCAAAACCGCCTGCAGCCGTTTCTGCATCAACGCCAGCAGCTATCAAAAAAGCAGCAGCCCCCAAAGCCCCAGGCGCAACGAAAGCACCGGCCGAAGAGCCCCTGGCCCCTGCGCTGCAGGACTATGTCGACCTGCTGCGCGGCCTGAACCCACAGTTCGCCGCAAGCGGCGATCCGGCGCACTTGAAGATTTACCCCGGCTCGCCGTTCATCGAACAGCAGTTTCTCAGCGGCCGCGACAAGCTCAAGCTGTTCGAGCTGCATCCGACCGATTTCAAGTCGCTGACCGGCAACATCGCACAACTGGGCGTGGGCCGTCAGGTCACGGTGGCGTGCGAGGACGGGTTTGAGGTGCTGAAGACCTTCTTGCCGCCGCCGGCGCGCCGCGCCATGGTGCTGTGCGACCCGAGCTACGAGATCAAGAGTGACTATGCCCGCGTCGCCGCCTGCATGGGCGATGCCGTCAAGCGTTTTGCCACCGGCACCTACGTGGTCTGGTACCCCATCATTCCGCGCCCCGAGGCCCATGACCTGCCGCGCAAGCTCAAGACGCTGGCGACCAAGGCGGGCCGCAGCTGGCTCAACGCCACGCTCACGGTCAAGTCCAGCAAGCTCACCACCGACGAGGCCGGCGACGTCAAACGCCCGGGCCTGCCGGCCAGCGGCATGTTTGTGATCAACCCGCCGCACACGCTCAAGGCCGACCTGCAGGCGGCCCTGCCACAGCTGGTGGCGCGCCTGGGACAGGATCGCAACGCCGGCTTCACGCTGGACCACGGCGGCTGACCGGCAACTGCCGCCGGCAAAGGATCTGCGCATGCATGTGATCCTGGTGGTGGAGGACGGCGACGCGATCCGCAGCAACCTCGCCCGCCTGCTGACGCTGGAGGGTTTCGAGGCGGTCGCGGCCGCCGATGGCCGGTCCGGCCTCGCCCAGGTCAGCGGCAAAGCCGTGACGGCCCGCTCCGACCTGTACAGCCAGGGCGTCATGCTGTTCGAGATGCTGGCCGGACGGCGCCCCTTCATCGCGGAATCGCTGGAACTGCTGCTGGCCAGGCACCTGCACGCCGACACGCCGGTGCTGCCCGCGGCGCACGCCGCGCTGCTGCACATCGTCAACAAACTGATGGCGAAAACCCCGACCACCGGTATGCATCGGCCGACGCCCTGCTCGCGGACCTCGCACGGGCGAGCTGAAAGCCCCCTGCGGCGGAGTCAACAATTAACCGACCGACCGGTCGGTTAATTCGCTATACTCCGGCCTACCCCGTCCTGCAGACCGGGTGACAGGAGACAAGACATGTACACACAATCACTCGACGTGCCCGACGCGTCGGCCCCGGCCCTGGCGTCGGTCCCGGCAGCCCCCGACGCGTTGCAGACCCGCTTCGACGAAAAAATCGACGCCGACCAGAAGATCGAGCCGCAGGACTGGATGCCCGAGGCCTACCGCCGCACCCTGGTGCGCCAGATCAGCCAGCACGCGCACAGCGAGATCATCGGCATGCAGCCCGAAGGCAACTGGATTTCGCGCGCACCCTCGCTCAAACGCAAGGCGATTTTGCTGGCCAAGGTGCAGGACGAAGGCGGCCACGGCCTCTACCTGTATTCGGCCGCCGAAACCCTGGGCGTGGGCCGCGATGCGTTGCTCGATGCACTGCACACCGGCAAGGCCAAGTACAGCTCCATCTTCAACTACCCGACGCTGCAGTGGGCCGATGTCGGCGTGATCGGCTGGCTGGTCGACGGCGCGGCCATCATGAACCAGGTGCCCATCTGCCGCTGCTCCTACGGGCCGTATGCGCGCGCCATGATCCGCATCTGCAAGGAAGAAAGTTTTCACCAGCGCCAGGGCTTTGAAAGCCTGATGGTGCAGATGCAGGGCACGCCCGAGCAGCGCGCCATGGTGCAGGACGCGGTGAACCGCTGGTGGTGGCCGGTGCTGGCGATGTTCGGCCCGCCCGATGCGGCCAGCACCAACACCGCACAAGGCATGCGCTGGGGCATCAAGCGCATTTCCAACGACGAGCTGCGCCAGAAGTTTGTCGACGCCACGGTGCCGCAGGCCGCGGTGCTGGGCGTGACCTTGCCCGACCCCGATCTGAAGTGGAACGAGGAACGCCAGCAGCACGACTACGGCGCGATCGACTGGGACGAGTTCTGGGCCGTGGTCAACGGCAACGGCCCCTGCAACAAGGAGCGCCTGGCGAATCGCGTGAAAGCGCATGAGGATGGCCAGTGGGTGCGCGATGCGGCACAGGCGCATGCCACCAAGCAACGCGCACGCGCACTGAAGGAGGCCGCATGAATACCATCTCTCCCGTTCGCCCTGAGCCTGTCGAAGGGCTTGCCGGGGCTTCGACAAGCTCAGCCCGAACGGTGGTGGGCGACTGGCCTCTGTGGGAAGTGTTCGTACGCAGCAAACAAGGACTGGAACACAAACACTGCGGCAGCCTGCACGCCGCCGATGCGCAGCAGGCGCTGCAGATGGCGCGCGACGTTTACACACGGCGCCAGGAGGGCGTGAGCATCTGGGTGGTGCCATCTAGCACCATCACCGCCAGCGAGCCGGACGACAAGGCCGCGTTTTTTGAGCCCATGGCCGACAAGATCTACCGGCACCCGACCTTTTACGAGATCCCTGACGAAGTGGGCCACATGTGAATACCGTTGAAGCTCCCGTTAGAACGGCCCCGCTGGACCACCTGCTGCACCTGGCCGACAACGCGCTGGTGCTTGGCCAGCGCAATGCCGAGTGGTGCGGCAACGGCCCGGTGCTGGAGGAAGACATCGCGCTGGCCAACATGAGCCTGGACCTGATCGGCCAGGCGCGCATGTTGTACCAGCATGCCGCCGTGGTGGCAGGAGAGGACGCGACGGAAGATTCGCTGGCCTACTTCCGCGATGCCACCGACTTCCGCAACTACACCCTGCTGGAACTGCCGCATGCGTCCGACACCTCGGAGCGCGACTACGCCACCACCATCGTCCGCAATTTTCTCTACAGCGCATTGATGCTGCTGCAGTGGGAAGTGCTGCAGACATCGAAAGATGCGCAGCTGGCCGCGATTGCCGGCAAGTCGTTCAAGGAAGTGCGTTACCACTTTCGCCACTCGCGCGACTGGCTGGTGCGCCTGGGCGACGGTACCGCCGACTCGCAGGCCCGCACCCAGGCCGCCCTGAACCGTTTGATGCCCTACACCGCTGAATTCTGGGCGCCAAGCGCTGTGGAAAAAGAAGCCTCGGCAGAGGGGCTGACAACAGCCACCGCGTCCCTGCAAAACCGCTGGGACGAACTGGTCAACGACGCCCTGCAGGAAGCCGGGCTGCAGCGCCCGGCCCCCGGCACAGCCTTGCCGCAGGGCAAAAACGGACAACACGGCGACCACCTGGCGCCGCTGCTGGCCGAAATGCAAAGCCTGGCGCGCGCCCATCCGGACGCTCTATGGTGAGCGCTTCGCACCCACCACGCGCTCCAGAGAGCCGTGATGGAACACCTCCCGCAAGCGGGAAGGTGGTGGTGATGAACACCCTGCAACAGGTCTGGGACGTGCTCGAAGCCGTGCCCGACCCGGAGATCCCGGTGGTGTCCATCCGCGAGTTGGGCATTCTGCGCGACGTGCGCCATGTCGAGGGCGGCGTGGAAGTCATCATCACGCCGACCTACAGCGGTTGCCCGGCCATGGGGCAGATCGAGGACGACATCCGCGCCGCGCTGGCGCAGCACCAGCTCAGCGCGCGCATCACCACCCAGCTGGCGCCGGCCTGGACCACCGACTGGATGAGCGCGGCCGCGAAAGCCAAGCTGCGCAGCTACGGCATTGCGCCGCCGCACACCACCACGCCCGGCAGCGACAAGGTCATCCGCTTTGCGCCCCGGCACCAGGCGGCGGAGGCCGTGGCCTGCCCGCAGTGCGGCTCGGTCAACACGACCGAGACCTCGCACTTTGGCGCCACCGCCTGCAAGGCGCTGTACAAGTGCCTGGACTGCCTGGAGCCCTTCGACTACTTCAAGAGTTATTGATGCCCCCACGTTCGCTCACTCCGTGTAGCTCTCTGCCCCCCGAGGGGGCGCTGCGCCTGCGGCCCGGCAAAGCCGGTTCCGCGGCCCCGGCTGGTCAAGAAAACACCGGCAACTGACTTCACATGTCCTACTTCCATTCACTCACCATTTCACGCGTCACGCCCGAAGCGGCCGGCGCTGTGGCCGTCAGCTTTGCCATCCCGCCCGAACTGCGGAACCTGTATGGCTTCACGCCGGGCCAGTTCCTCACGCTCAGGGCCACGATAGACGGCGCGCCGGTGCGCCGCAGCTATTCCATTTGCAGCAGCACGCAGCGCCTGGCCGCCGAACACGACATCGAGGTCGGCATCAAGCCGGTCGAAGGCGGCGTCTTCTCCAACTGGGCCACGCAGCTGCAGCCCGGCGACACCCTGGACGTGATGCCGCCGGACGGCCGCTTCACGCCGCGCCTGAGCGGTGCGGTGCACCGCGTCGGCTGGGCGGCCGGCTCGGGCATCACGCCGCTGCTGTCCATCATCGCCAGCACGCTGGCCGGCGAAGCCGGCGCCACCTTCACGCTGGTGTACTGCAACCAGCGCAGCAGCAGCATCCTGTTCAATGAAGCGCTGCAGGACCTCAAGGACCGTTATCCGTCCCGCCTCAGCCTGGTCCACCTGCTTTCGCGCCAGTCGCAGGATGTCCCGCTGTTCAACGGCCGGCTCGACGCGGCCAAGGTCAGCGAACTGCTGACCACGCTGATCCCGCCGGCCAGCATCGACGAAACCTTTGTCTGCGGGCCGGAAGCCATGATCGAAGGCTGCCTGCAGGCCCTGCTGGCGGCTGGCGTACCGAAGGAACGCATCCACGCCGAACGTTTCACCAGCGCGGCGCAACCCGCCAATGCTATGAAATCAGGAGCTGCTAGCGCAACAGAGGAGGGCGCTGGAGGCCAAAAAGGCTTGAAAAACAGGGAGGCCATGGGTGCCATCCGCCTGTCGGTGCAGCTGGATGGCAAGGCGCACGAGTTGCGCATGTTTGCGCATGAACGCGTGCTGGACGTGGCACTGGCCGCCGGCCTGGACCTGCCCTACAGCTGCAAGGGCGGCGTCTGCTGCACCTGCCGAGCCAAGGTGCTCGAGGGACAAGTCTCCATGGAAAAAAACTTCACGCTGGAAGACTGGGAAGTGCAAAAAGGCTTTGTGCTGAGTTGCCAGGCGCGGCCCCTGAGCGACAGCGTGCGCATCAGCTACGACGACCGCTAGATTTCAGGGCCCCCACGCTTTTCACTTCGTGTCATGCGCTGCGCCTGCGGCCCCTGCTTGAAGGGGATGCGCCCATGCTCGTCGCTGCGTCTCCCCTGCCCTCCGGGCGGTCTCAGTGGGTTCTCGAATTCCAGACGTGGAGTTCGAAAAAAGCATTCTGGGTTGCAATTTTCATCTGACGGAAAACTGCACGCGTGGCGTGGTCTGCGGCCTGTTCCCAGCGGGCAATCGCCAGGGTTTCTTCGGCCGAGCGCGGGACATCGGGGTTTTCGGCGCGCATCGAACGCGCCGCCAGCCATTCCACATAAGCGCCGCGCACCGCGGACGCGCCGCCCAGCGCGTACTCCATCACGTCAAGGAATTTTTGCTCGGCGGTCTGGCGCTGCGCGTCTGTCAGCCCAACGGCCGACTGCAGGGATGCGTTGTATTTGCTCTGCGTTCTCATGAGGATGGGTTGGCAACGTGAGGAAAGGCTGGATTCTATCGCCAGCCGGCCGCAACGCCCTTAATATTTCAGCGCCGTGCTTTTGCCCCAGAACACGCGGTAGGCAAACACCGTGTAGCCGATGATCATGGGCAGCACCACCAGCGCACCCACCAGAATGACACCCATCGCTTCGGGCGCCGTGGCCGCCTGCCAGATCGTGATCCGGTCAATGACCAGCCACGGAAACAGGCTGTAGGCCAGGCCGTAAAACGCCAGCAGGAACACGCCCACCGTCGCGCCGAAGGGCACCCAGGCGCCGTATTCATTGCCCTGGCCCAGGCGCACCGGCAGCCGCTGCAGGCTGCGGAAAATGATGGCGAACAGCACGGCGGTGACCGCCGGAATCGGCAGCAGCAACACGATGTTGGGAAAGGAAAACCATTTTTCGAAAATGCGCTGGCTGACCAGCGGCGTGGCGATCGAGATGGCGGCCACGCCGGCCATGGTGAACAGCAGGCTGGCACGCGCCCAGCGCACGGCCTGCAGTTGCAGCGCACCTTCGGTCTTGATGATGAGCCAGCCGGCACCCAGCAGGCAGTAGGCGGCCACCAGCGCCAACCCGATCACGGCGTTGAACACCATGGTCCACCAGGTGTCGGCAAAACCCGTGATCAGCGAACCCAGCATGTAGCCTTGGGCCCAGCTGGCCAGCAACGAACCGGTGTAGAACAGGCGGTTCCACAGCGGCTTGTGCGCGGCGCGCGCCTTCACGCGGAAGTCAAAGGCCACACCGCGCAGCGTCAGCCCGATCAGCATGAAGGCCACCGGCAGATACAGCGCGCCGAGGATCACGCCATGCGCCAGCGGGAACACCGTCAGCAAAATGCCGACGCCCAGCACCAGCCAGGTTTCATTGGCGTCCCAAAAGGGGCCGATGCTGGCAATCATGGTGTCCTTGTCGTCGTCGCTGGCGCGGCGCATCAAGACGCCCACGCCCAGGTCGTACCCGTCCAGGATCACGTAGGCCAGCATCGCCAGGCCCATGACCACCAGGAAAACAATGGGCATCCAGCCCGCGGCTTGGGTCAGGTCGGGCGCAAAGTCAAGCACGGGGAGCTCCTTCCTGTTCAGGGTAGGTCACGGGATTGGGCGTGTCTTCCAGGCCGGTGCCAAACGGCTTGTCGGTATGTTTTCTGTGGCGCGCCAGGTAAAACACCACCGAGATGTAGGCCACGATCAGCGCCGCATACAGCGTGAGGTAAAGGGACAGCGTGAGGGCGATGCGCGGCGCGGGCACGCTGGATGCCGCCTCGGCCGCCGTCAGCACACCGGTCACCAACCAGGGCTGCCGGCCGATCTCGGTGACGTACCAGCCGGCAATCAGCGCCACCCAGCCGGCAAAGGTCATGGCCACCAGCAGCTTCGCATGCCAGGGCCTCAAGTTGCGTTCCGGGTCTTTCCTCCATGGGGCGAGCTGCCAGGTGCTGGCCCAGCTGACCAGCAGCATCAGCACACCCACGCCGACCATGATGCGGAAGGCCCAGAACACCGGCGCCACCGGCGGGTGTTTGCCTTCGAACTGGTCCAGGCCCTTGACCTCGCCATCCAGCGAATGCGTCAGGTACAGCGAGGCCAGTTTCGGGATGGCGATTTCGTAGCGGTTTGCCTTCGCCTTTTCATCGGGCAGGGCAAACAGCACGGCCGGCGCGCCTTTTTCGGTTTTCCAGATGCCTTCCATGGCTGCCAGCTTGGCCGGCTGGTGCTCCAGCGTGTTCAGCCCGTGCAGGTCGCCCGCGATGATCTGCAGCGGAATCAGCAGCGCCGCCATGTAGACACCGGTCTTCAGGCTGGCCATGACCTCGGCGCCGCGGTCCTGGCGCAGCCAGCGGTAGGCGGAGATGCCGGCCACCAGAAAGGCCACCGTCAGGCCCGAGGCCAGCAGCATGTGGACCAGGCGGTAGGGGAACGAGGGATTGAAAATCACCTCGAACCAGCTCGTCACATGGGCCTGGCCGTTGATCATTTCAAAGCCGGCCGGCGTCTGCATCCAGGAGTTGAGCGCCAGGATCCAGAACGCCGACAGCGTGGTCCCGCCGGCCACCAGCAGCGTGGCCACGGTGTGCAGGGTCTCGCTGACGCGTTCGCGGCCGAACAACATCACGCCCAGCATGGTCGCCTCCAGGAAGAAGGCCGTCAGCACTTCATAGGCGAGCAGCGGCCCGGCGATGTTGCCGACCTTTTCCATGTAGCCCGGCCAGTTGGTGCCGAACTGGAAACTCATGGTGATGCCGCTGACCACGCCCAGCGCAAAGGTCAGCGCAAAAATCTTCACCCAGAACTGGTAGGCGTCCATCCAGTGTTGCTGGCCGGTCTTGACGAAGCGCAGCTTGAAGAACAGCAGCACCCAGGCCAGCGAAATGCTGATCGTCGGAAACAGGATGTGAAAAGTGATGTTGGCCGCGAACTGGATGCGCGCCAGCAGGAATGCGTCGAATCCGTCCATCATCAGCTCCGGTTGTTTTCTTCGGGAACAGCGGCCGGCGGTGCTGCCAGCTTGGGGGCAGCGGCGCGGCCTGTCAAGCCGGCCTTCACCGTGCTGGTCACCTTGTCCTTGACCTCCAGCAGCTTCTGCACCTTGGCGCCCATCTTCATCAGGCTGACCAGCGTGGCCGAGTCCATCTTCTGCACGTCGGCCAGCCAGCCGGTCATGAGTTCGATCAGGTCGTGCATCTGCTTCATGCGCGCCTGGGCGTGGATGTCATCCAGCGCCGACGGCTGCTCCATCAGCGCGTCGCGCAGCATGGACAGCGTCGGATCGATCTCGCGCTTGCGCCGCTCCTCGGCCAGGGTGCGGAAAATGGCCCACACGTCTTCCGGCGCCTGAAAATACTCACGCCTGTCGTTGGGCAGGTGCTGCAACCGCACCAGGTTCCACGACTGCAACTCTTTCAGCCCCATGCTGACGTTGGAGCGCGAAAACGCCAGCGCCTCGGCAATGTCGTCGGCATTGAGCGCGCGCGGCGACACATACAGCAGCGCATAAATCTGCCCCACGGTGCGGTTGATGCCCCAGCGGCTGCCCATCTCGCCGAAGTGCAGGACAAAACGCTGGGTCAGGGGGGCGAGGTTCATGGCGGTCCGTGTCTTCTGAGTTTTCAGTAATTACTGAAATTCTAGTAAGCCAAGGATGTTGGCGCCGGCGCTGAGGCCTTGCCATACCTGCACGAGGGGCTATTGCGGATTCGGCCAACAACAAATCGCGCTGCTCAGCTGCAGGGATGCACGGTGCGCGGACAAGCCATGGACGCCAGACTGTGGGTGGGTCAGGCTTGCCCATGGCCGGGCGGGCCCCGTTCTTCCATCGCGGTTTTTTGTCTGCAGTCGATCAAGCCGCACCTGTGCGATTCAGCACGGCCAGACAATTGCTATTTAGCGATCTATTCAGGAGCTGCCGGTGCCCGTGAAATAAGGGCTGAAGGCCAATTTGATTTACAGACGCTTAGCGCACCCTGGGCACCGGCACGCGTCCGGCGCTGCGCTGGGATTTCCTGACCGGTCGCGGCGGTGCGGCAACCGGGGCCGGAGTGGATTCCGGAACCAGCAACACCACTTCCTTGAAGCCCAGGCCCAGCATGCCGAGTTCTGCCGCCGCAGCGCGGCTCACGTCGATGATGCGGTTGCGGCTGAAAGGGCCGCGATCGGTGATGCGCAGATCCACGTCACGAC
The DNA here is from genome assembly GCF_002379095.1 of Polaromonas sp. AER18D-145. Classification (GTDB taxonomy): domain Bacteria; phylum Pseudomonadota; class Gammaproteobacteria; order Burkholderiales; family Burkholderiaceae_C; genus Polaromonas. Next base: position 27,182 of record NZ_NBZV01000034.1, on the reverse strand, counting down.
CGTTGACCAGGCTGTGCACCCGCACCATGGTGCCAAACGGCAAGGTGCGGTGCGCGGCCGTGAAGGCGTGCATGTCGTAGCGTTCGCCGCTGGCCGTCAGCCGGCCATGAAAACCGGGGCCGTACCACGAGGCGGCGCCGCGCTCGAACTCGCGCGCTGGTTCACCCGCCAGCAACGCTGGCCGCGGCAGATCGCTGGCCGAACCCATGGACAGCGGCGCAGCGTCCGTCGGCGTGCCCCCGGCCTCGGGGCTGGCCGGCGCGGGCGTCGGTGGGGCCATCATCGGCACAGGACCGGGCGCGGCGCGGCCAGGTGACGGTGGCGCTGTCGTACAGGCCGCCAGCAGCACCAGCAGGCCGAGGGCCATGGCCTGCCCGATGGTGCGCGACTTCAGCAGGCTGGCCAAACCAGGCATCGCTTCAAATCGGCTGCAGACGCCGGATGATTTCCGTGGTCGCAGCGGCCTGGTTCATCGTATAAAAATGAATGCCGGGTACACCCGCAGTCTGCAGCTGGTCGCACAGGTCGGTGATCACGTCGAGGCCGAAGCTTTTGATCGATGCCGTGTCGTCGCCGAAACCCTGCAGGCGCAGGCGGATCCAGCGCGGAATCTCGGCACCGCAGGCATCGGAAAACCGCATCAGCTGGGTGGAGCTGGTGATCGGCATGATGCCGGGCACCACGGGCACATCCACGCCGAGCCGGCGGGTGTCCTCCACAAAGCGGAAGTAGGCGTCCGCGTTGAAAAAATACTGGGTGATGGCCGAATTGGCGCCGGCCTTGACCTTGGCGGCGAAGGCCTGCAGGTCGGCATCGGCCGATTTGGCCTGCGGGTGGATTTCGGGGTAGGCCGCCACTTCGATGTGAAAGGCATCGCCGGTGAACTCACGGATGAAAGCCACGAGGTCGCTGGCGTAATGAAACTCGCCACCCATGCCGTAACCGCTGGGCAGGTCACCGCGCAGGGCCACCAGGCGCTTGACGCCCATGGCCTGCAGGGCGGCGAGCTGCTCGCGCACCGTGGCCTTGGTCGCGCCGACACAGGAGAAGTGGCAGGCGGCAGCCATGCCTTCCTTCAGGATTTCGCCAACCGTGCCAAAGGTGCCTTCCTGGGTGGAACCACCCGCGCCAAAGGTGACCGAGCAGAACTCGGGCTGGTGCGCGTACAGCGCCTGGCGTGTCAGGCGCAGCTTGTCGGCGCCTTCAGGTGTCTTGGGCGGGAAAAATTCAAAGCTGATCGGAAGATTCATCACCAGTCTCACTTGTTCTTCGGGGCTGCGCAGCGCGGATCAGTCGTCTTTGTCGCGGCGTTTGCCGCGCGCCGGACCGTGCTGGCCCGCGTGTGCTTCTTCAGAGTCCTCATGCGCCTCATGCATCGCGCGCAGTTCGCTGCGCGGTGTGCGTTTGGCGGCCTTGCGCGGCGGCGCCGCCGGCAGCGGCTGGTCTTCACCGGTCGTGTGGTGGCCTTTGACCGCGTGAATGAAAAACTCGCGGTTGCCGTCCCCGCCTTCAATCGGCGAGGCCAGCCAGGCTTTCACGTCCAGCCCCAGCGCAGCGCAGGCATCGCGCAGGCGTTTTTCGACAAACTCGAAATGCGCGGCATCACGCACAATGCCGCCCTTGCCGATCTGGCCGGGTTGCAGCTCAAACTGGGGTTTGACCAGCATCAGCAGATCACCGCCGGCTTTCAGCAGCCGCACCACGGCGGGCAACACCAGCGTCAGGGAAATAAAGGACAGGTCGCCGGTCAGGAAATCGAAGTCGGCTTCGACGGCCTCGCCCTCGTCCGCCTCGAAATCGTCATCGTCAAATTGGCCTTCAGCCTCCGCTGCATGGGCGGGGCCCGCTATCAAATCAGAAGCAGTCATGGACCGGGCGTTGAGGCCTTCGATACACACCACGCGCGGGTCGCCGCGCAGGCTGGGGTGCAACTGGCCATGGCCCACGTCCACGCCAACCACCTGCACGGCACCGTGCTGCAGCAGGCAGTCGGTGAAGCCGCCGGTGGATTGCCCGATGTCCAGGCAGCGCAGGCCCGTCACGCTCAGGCCGGTGCTTTTGAGCGCACCTTCGAGCTTGAGCCCGCCGCGCGAGATGTACTTGGCTTCGGTGGTGTCGGGGATCTGCAACTCGGCGCCGTCCGGAATCTCGTCGCCATTTTTGGCGACCTTCTTCCAGGGCGCGCTTTCCTCGGCGCGCCACTGCACACCCGAAGCGATCAGGCGCTGGGCCTGGGAACGGGTGGCGGCAAAGCCGTTGTCGACGAGGAATAAGTCAGCGCGCATCTAGGCATCGAGCTCCATGGTTTTGCCCCCTCGCCCTTTGGGAGAGGGTGAGGGTGAGGGCTGCCGGCGGCCGGCCCTCACCCCGGCCCTCTCCCGGGGGGAGAGGGAGAACTACGGCCGTTCAATAACGGTACGTATTTGCCTTGTATGGGCCAGCCTTGCTGACACCAATGTAGGCCGCCTGCTCGTCGCTGAGTTCGCTCAGCATCGCGCCGACTTTCTTCAGGTGCAGACGCGCGACTTTTTCGTCGAGGTGTTTCGGCAGCACATACACCTTGCCCACTTCGTAGTCGGCCTGTTTGGTGAACAGCTCGATCTGCGCGATGGTCTGGTTGGCGAAGCTGGACGACATCACGAAGCTCGGGTGACCGGTGCCGCAGCCGAGGTTCACCAGGCGGCCTTTGGCCAGCAGGATGATGCGTTTGCCGTCCGGGAAGATCACATGGTCGACCTGCGGCTTGATCTCTTCCCAGGTGCATTTTTCCAGCGCGGCAACGTCGATCTCGTTGTCGAAGTGGCCGATGTTGCAGACGATGGCCTGGTCTTTCATGGCCGCCATGTGGTCATAGGTGATGACGTTCTTGTTGCCGGTGGCGGACACGAAAATGTCGCACTTGTCGGCGGCGTATTCCATGGTCACGACCTTGTAGCCTTCCATCGCGGCCTGCAGGGCGTTGATCGGGTCGATCTCGGTCACCCAGACTTGCGCAGACAAGGCGCGCAGCGCCTGGGCCGAGCCCTTGCCCACGTCGCCGTAACCGGCCACGCAAGCCACCTTGCCGGCGACCATCACGTCGGTAGCGCGCTTGATCGCATCCACCAGCGATTCGCGGCAGCCGTACAGGTTGTCGAACTTGGACTTGGTCACCGAGTCATTGACGTTGATGGCGCGCAGGGCCAGCGTGCCCTTGGCCGACATCTCGTTCAAACGCAACACGCCGGTGGTGGTTTCTTCGGTCACGCCGAGGATGTTTTTCAGGCGGCGGCTGTACCAGGTCGGGTCGATGGCCAGCTTGGCCTTGATCGCGTTGAACAGGCAGATCTCTTCTTCGCTGGTCGGCTTGGAAATCAGGCTGGCATCGGTTTCGGCCTTGGTGCCCAGGTGCATCAGCAGCGTCGCGTCGCCGCCATCGTCCAGGATCATGTTCGGGCCTTCTTCGGGCGTGCCTTTGGCGCCGCTGAATTCGAAGATGCGGTGGGTGTAGTCCCAGTAGTCGGCCAGGGTCTCACCCTTGATCGCGAACACCGGTGTGCCGGCGGCCACAATCGCGGCTGCGGCATGGTCCTGCGTCGAGAAAATGTTGCACGATGCCCAGCGCACGTCGGCGCCCAGGGCCTGCAGCGTCTCGATCAGCACGCCGGTCTGGATGGTCATGTGCAGCGAACCGGTGATGCGGGCGCCCTTCAGCGGTTGCGCTTTCGCGAACTCTTCGCGGATGGCCATCAGGCCGGGCATTTCGGTCTGGGCAATGTTCAGTTCCTTGCGGCCCCAGGCGGCAAGCGAAATGTCGGCAATCACGTAGTCAGCGGCGGTCTGGGCGGGTTTCAATACGGCATTCATTGGGGTATCTCCAAGATCAAGGGTCCAATTGGGCAAAATAGCCACGGCCACAAGGCTACAAATTGGCGGGGAGTCTGTTGGATCTCACCCGGCTTGAAAGCACATGCGGGTGAGCGTGGTTGCAAATGAAAGTCCTGAGCCTAGACCACATGTCGTGGGTTGCAACGCTCCTCAGGAACCGACGATTGTACAGGCATGCGACACTTTCGTCATGAAAGCCCTGAAAACCTGGCCCGCGCAAGACCGGCAACACATCACCGGCGTTTTTACCGACATCGACGACACCCTGACCACCGACGGCGCGATCACACCCGACGCGCTGCAGGCCCTTGGCGACCTGAAGGCCGCCGGCCTGCATGTGATTCCCATCACCGGGCGGCCGGTGGGCTGGAGCGAACCTTTTGCGTTGCGCTGGCCGGTCGATGCCATCGTCGCTGAAAACGGCGCCGTGGCCCTGCTTGCAAGCCAAATCGGGCACCAGCCCTCGACTGGCGGACGCGAGCAGCTATCAAAACTGTATCAACAGGATGCGCCGACACGCCTGGCCAACTACGCCTGCATGCAGCAGGTGGCCCGGCGTGTGATGCATGACGTGCCTGGCGCCGTGTTATCCGAGGACAGCCCCGGCCGCGAAACCGACATTGCGATCGACCACAGCGAGTTTGTGCACCTGCCGTCGGCGCAGATCGCGCAGGCGGTGCAGATCATGCAAAGCGAAGGCATGAACGCCACGGTGAGTTCCATCCACATCAACGGCTGGTTCGGCGCGCACAACAAGCTCGAGGGCGCGCGCTGGATCGTGCGCGAGCTGTTCGGTCGCGACCTCGACGCGGAGAGGGGGCACTGGGTCTATGTCGGCGACTCGACCAACGACCAGCTGATGTTCGAGGCCTTTGCCCATTCGGTGGGCGTGGCCAACATCCGCCGCTTTGAAGCCGAACTGAGCCACAAGCCGCGTTACATCACCGAGGGGGAACGTGGCGCGGGCTTTGCCGAAGTCGCGGCGGCGCTGCTGGCGGCGCGAAGCGTCCCGGCCTGAGCAAGCCTGGGAGTCTGGGGCGGCGGAAGGTACGTCGGCTGCAAAGCTTCGACGCCTTCTGCCGCCCAGACTCCTAGCGCGCGGCGACCGACAGGGTCGATGGTTTGGCCGCACTGAGAACCTTGCCATCTGCGGCATTGCTGACCATTTCCAGCCGCATGTTGTAGTCGCCCGCGGGCGGGTTGAGCCAGGTTTCGGTCTGGCCGCCGGTGAAGTTGAGCACCTCCGGCTTGCGCCCGGCACGCTCCATGGTCAGCCGGAAATGGCCTGTATCCGCAGCCTTGGCAGCCACATGCGACACGCTGTAGCCGCTGGCATGGAACTGAAACGGGCCCTTGACGGTTTCACGGTCCGCCGGGCTCAGCAGCTCGACGCGTGGAGGCCCCTGCACCGCAGCCGGTGTGACAGCCTTGTTCTGTTTGCTGACGGTCAGCTGGAGCGGCTTGCTGTAGACAAAGTAGGGGATGTGGCCCTGGTCAGCAAGCAGCAGGCGGAACTGGTACTTGCCGGGTGGCAGGTTGACGAGCATTTCCATCTGTCCCTTGCCGAAGTGGATGTATTGGTCGGTGAAAGGCAGGGGTTTCTTGAAGTCCAGCGGCAAATCCTGATTCACCAGCAAATGGTGATGGCCAGCGCGGCCCGCGGTCTTGCCTGCGGGCACCAGACCGCGCATGGACAGGCCAAACCGCGCGACAAACGGCGCTTCATACACCCCGCCATCCCGCAGATTGGTGAAGTAGGTTTCAGCCGAACGAGGCGATGGCACCTCCCAGGGATGAAACGTGACTTCAGCCTCGTCCGTTGGCGAGGCAGGGCTCTGCGCGGCAACCGGCATGGCGATGGCCAGCAGCAAGGCTGAGAGCGAAAAACCGGGCATGCAACGGTTCAGGGAAATCGGGGTCATGGTGTTTTTCCGTTCGATTGAAACAAAAGGTAATAATATTACTGTTTGGTAATTTTATGACCTCGTCATTCTTTTTCCCCGTCACCAACCCATATCCCGCCGATTTTGCAGGTCTTTCCCCTAACGTGCCAACACCGGTGCCAGCGCCTTCCCGGTTGCCGTGCCCAGCTTGACCACCTGCTCCGGCGTCGTGGCCGCGACCACCTGGCCGCCGGCGTTGCCGCCGTCCGGTCCCAGGTCGATCACCCAGTCGGCTTCGGCGATCACGTCGAGGTCGTGCTCGATCACCACCACGCTGTGGCCGCCATTGACCAGCCGGTGCAGCACATGGATCAGTTTTTCGACATCAGCCATATGCAGGCCCACCGTGGGCTCGTCCAGCACATACAAGGTGTGCGGCGCCTTCTGGCCGCGCCGCGTGATATCGTCGCGCACCTTGGACAGTTCGGTCACCAGCTTGATGCGCTGCGCCTCGCCGCCCGACAGCGTCGGCGACGGCTGGCCCAGCGTCAGGTAACCCAGGCCCACGTCCTTGAGCAACTGCAGCGGGTGCGCAATGCTCGGCATGGAGGCGAAAAACTCGACGGCTTCGTCGACTTCCATGGTCAACACGTCGCCGATGTTCTTGCCGCGCCAGGTCACGGCCTGGGTCTCGGGGTTAAAACGCGCGCCGTGACAGGTTTCGCAGAGCACCTTCACGTCCGGCAGGAAGCTCATGCCGATGGTGCGCACGCCGGCACCTTCGCAGGTCGGGCAGCGGCCTTCGCCGGTGTTGAAACTGAAACGCCCGGCGCCGTAACCGCGCGCCTTGGCTTCGAGTGTGTCGGCGAACAGCTTGCGCACCGTGTCCCAGAAACCGATGTAGGTGGCCGGGCAGGAGCGCGGTGTCTTGCCGATCGGCGTCTGGTCCACTTCGAGCACACGGTCCACCACCTCGTAACCCTCGATGTCTTCGCAGCCGGTCCATGCCGGGTGTTTGCCGGCATCGTCGGCCTCACGCCCGGCCCGCGTCGAACGTTGCGCCACGCCGGCCTGCACATTGGTCAGCAGCACATCGCGCGCCAGGGTTGATTTGCCCGACCCCGACACCCCCGTCACCGCGACCAACCGGTACAGCGGGACCTTGACCGAGACGTTCTTGAGGTTGTGCAGGTCGGCCCCGACCACGGTGAGCCAGGAGGTGAACGGGCTGGCTGCCGCCGGCGCGGCATTGTGCAGCGCGCTGGCACGGGCGGCCGCCGCTTTCAGCGCCTGGGCCTTCAGCGTTGCGGCCTTCTGCTTGCTCAGGGGCTTGAGCGGGGAGCCCTCACCCCTGCCCTCTCCCAAGGGGAGAGGGAGCAAACCCGTTCCACTCCCTCGCCCCTGCGGGGAGAGGGCTGGGGTGAGGGCCCACTGCGTCTCACGCCGCGCATGCAGCGGGTGAATCAGCGGGTTGGCCAGGTAGCGCCCGGTCAGTGAATCCGGCAGGGTCGCCAGGTGTTCGGCCGTACCCTGCCCCACGAGCTGGCCACCGCGTTTGCCGGCGCCGGGCCCGATGTCGATGATGTTGTCGGCGCGGCGAATCGTGTCTTCGTCATGCTCAACCACCACCAGCGTGTTGCCACGTTCGCTGAGCTTGCCCAGCGCGCGCAGCAAAATCTGGTTGTCGCGCGGGTGCAGGCCGATGGTCGGCTCGTCCAGCACATAACAAACCCCCTGCAGGTTGGAACCCAACTGCGCCGCCAGCCGTATGCGCTGGGCTTCGCCGCCCGACAGCGTGGGCGCGCCACGGTCCAGCGTCAAATAGCCCAGGCCCACGTCCTCGAGGAATTCGAGCCGGCTCTTGATCTCGGGAATCAGGTCGCGCGCAATGCCGGCCTCGCGCCCTGACAGCGCCAGCGTCTCGACCCAGCGGCGCACGTCGGTCACCGACAGCGCGGCGATGTCGGCAATGCCCACCCCCGCAAACTTCACGGCACGCGCCTGCGCGTTCAGGCGTGAGCCGGCGCAGGCCGGGCAGACGGCGTCCAGCACCTCGTCCACATCGGCCTCGACAAAACTCTGCTCGCGGCCCTTGTTGTCGTCGTCACGCACCGAGTCGTCAAACACCTTGCGCTGTTCCTTGGTGAGCCTGACACCGGTGCCCACGCAGTCCGGGCACCAGCCGTGTTTGCTGTTGTAGCTGAACAGGCGTGGGTCGAGTTCAGGGTAGGAGGTGGCGCAGACCGGGCAAGCACGTTTGGTGGACGAGGCCTGCAAGCTACCGATCTGCCGGGTGGGCGTGCCGGCCAGCATCGCGCCGCGCAAGCCATCCAGCGGGGCCAGCACATGCACCACCCCCTTGCCGTGTTCCAGCGCGGTGGCCAGCGCCTGGCGCAGCGCGGCCTCGTTGGCGGGGGTCACGTGGATGTCGGCCACCGGCAGCTCCACCGTGTGCTCCTTGAAGCGGTCGATGCGCGGAAAGCCCGTGGTCGGCAGAAATTCGCCGTCCACGCGCAAATGCGTGTAGCCGCGCGGCCGCGCCCAGTCGGCGAGTTCCGTGTAGACGCCCTTGCGGTTGATCACCAGCGGCGCCAGCAGGCCGATGTGCTGGCCACGGTGCGCCTTGAGCAGTTGCGCGGCAATACTTTCGGCGCTCTGCGGCATCACCGCCGCACCGTCTTTGGTGCAATGCTGGATGCCGAGCTTCACGTAAAGCAGGCGCAGGAAATGCCAGACCTCGGTGGTCGTGCCCACGGTGGACTTGCGTCCGCCGCGCGACAGGCGCTGCTCGATCGCCACGGTCGGCGGAATGCCGTAGACCGCGTCCACCTCGGGCCGGCCGGCCGGCTGCACGATGCTGCGTGCATAGGCGTTGAGCGACTCCAGGTAACGCCGCTGGCCCTCGTTGAACAATATGTCAAACGCCAGCGTGGACTTGCCGGACCCCGACACGCCGGTCACCACGTTGAACTGGCCGCGCGGAATGTTGACCGACAGGCTCTTGAGGTTGTGCTCCTTGGCATTGACGATCTGGATCAGGTTGGAAAACGCCGGTTTGGTGGTCCAGACCTTGGGCCGCGCCTCCTCGACACCATGCACCTTGCCCATGGCCTGCTCGTACTCGCGCAGCGCCAGCGCGGTGTGGGAGGTCGGGTGCTCGCGCACGGCTTCGGGCGTGCCCTGGGCCACCAGCAAGCCGCCGGCCTCGCCGCCTTCGGGACCCAGGTCAATCAGCCAGTCGGCCGAGCGAATCACGTCAAGGTTGTGCTCGATGATGATCAGCGAATGGCCGACATCGAGCAGCTTGCGCAGCGCACGCATCAGTTTGGCGATGTCGTCGAAATGCAGACCGGTGGTCGGCTCGTCGAACAGGAACAGCGTGCCGCGGTTGATGTTTTTCAGCGCCAGCGGCTGCCGGCTGTTGCTCGCGGTTTTCGATGCGCCGGCCAGGAAACCGGCGAGTTTGAGGCGCTGCGCCTCGCCACCCGACAGCGTCGGCACCGGTTGGCCCAGCTTCACGTATTCGAGGCCGACATCCACGATGGGCTGCAACGCACGGATCACCTCGCGGTCCTGCGCAAACAGCGCGCAGGCCTCGCTGACCGTCAGGTCCAGAACATCGGACACATTCATCAGGCGTGCACGCACATCACCGATCGCCTTGCGTTCAATGGTGACTTCCAGGATCTCGGGCCGGTAACGCTTGCCGTCGCAGTCGGGGCAACGCAGGTAGACGTCGCTGAGGAACTGCATCTCCACATGTTCAAAGCCCGAGCCGCCGCAGGTCGGGCAGCGCCCGTCGCCGTTGTTGAAACTGAACTTGGACGCGGTGTAACTGCGCTGGCGGGCCATGGGGGCCTGCGCAAACAGCTCGCGCACCGCGTCCCAGGCGCCCACATAACTGGCCGGGTTGGAGCGCGCCGTCTTGCCGATCGGCGACTGGTCGACAAACACCACATCTGTCAGATAATCCGCACCCATCAGCCGGTCATGCAGGCCGGGTGTTTCCGTGGCCTTGCCGAACTGGCGCAGCAGTGCGGGTGCCAGGATGTCCTGCATCAGCGTGGACTTGCCGGACCCGCTGACACCGGTCACGCAGACCAGGCGCTGCAGCGGAAATTCCACCGTGAGGTTTTTCAGGTTGTGGTCGCGCGCGCCTTCCAGAATCAGACGCGGCGTGTTGTCCGTCACCGGGCGCTTGAAGCCCATGCCGACCTGCTTGCGCGAGCCGAGGTAGGCGCCGGTCAACGTGTCGGCGTGTTTGAGGTCTTCCGGCGTGCCGTCGAAAACAATCTGGCCGCCCTTCTCGCCCGGGCCCGGACCCATGTCGATCATGCGGTCGGCGGCCAGCATCACCGCCGGGTCGTGCTCGACCACCACCAGCGTGTTGCCGGCATCGCGCAACCGGTGCATGGCCTGGGTGATGCGGTTCATGTCGCGCGGGTGCAGGCCGATCGACGGTTCGTCGAGCACAAACAGCGTGTTGACCAATGAAGTGCCGAGCGCGGTGGTGAGGTTGATGCGCTGCACCTCACCGCCCGACAGCGTGCGGCTTTGCCGGTCCAGCGTCAGGTAGCCGATGCCGACATCGCTGAGGTATTTGAGCCGGGTGTGGATTTCCTCGAACAGCGACTTGAGTGCCTTGAACTCGGCATCGGGCGCGCTGCCGTCCTGCAGCGCGGCCGGTGCCAGCCCGTTGAAAAAATCCCGCAGCCGGTCGATCGGCAACTGCATCAGGTCGTGCAGGCTCAGGCCCGGCAGGGCCTCGAGTTGCGCACGCGTCCAGTCCACACCGACCGGCATGAAACGTTTGGCCGGCGGCAGCGCCGCATCGGCCGCGTCTTTCGAACCCAGGCGCCAGAGCAGGGCCTCCAGCTTGAGGCGCGCGCCGCCGCAGGTCTCGCAGGGCGTGTAGCTGCGGTATTTGGACAGCAGCACACGAATGTGCATCTTGTAGGCCTTGCTCTCGAGGTAGGCGAAGAAGCGCTTGATGCCGAACCAGTGCTGGTTCCATTTGCCATTCCAGTTCGGCGAGCCGTTGATGACCCAGCCCTGCTGCTCGGGGGTGAGTTTGTACCAGGGCGTGTCGCGCGGGATGCCGGCCGTCTCGGCATGGCGCATCAGGTCGTCCTGGGCCTCTTTCCAGGCCGGCGTCTGCATGGGCTTGATGGCACCCGAGCGCAGGGTCAGCTTGTCGTTGGGAATCACCAGGCCGTAGTCGACGCCGATGACGCGGCCAAAACCGCGGCAGGTGTCGCAGGCCCCCATGGCCGAATTGAAGGAAAACAGCGAGGGTGTCGGTTCGCCGTAACGCAGGTCGCTCTCGGGGCAATGCAGGCCGGTCGAAAAGCGCCACATCTCCTCCGCAGCGCCCTCCTGCGCAGGCTGCACATACACATTGAGGCGACCACCGCGTTTGAGCGCCAGCTCGATGGCTTCGATCACCCGCGCCTTCTCGGCGGTCTGGACACGAAAGCGGTCGGCCACCACGTCGAGCAATTTAATGGCCCCCACGCTTGTCGCTTCGCGTACTGCGCTGCCCCCCGAGGGGGCCTTCGCGCCTTGGGGCGGCCCGGCGTCGCTCATGCGCGGCCCGGCAGGTGTCGCCACGTCGCGCTCTGCATGCACACGCGTGAAGCCGCTGGCCGACAGCCACTGCGTCACTTCCTCGGCGCTGGTATTGCCGGGCAGTTCCACCGGGAAGGTCATGACCACTCTGGAATCGCTGCCCGCTGTGCGCGCCATCAGCTCGGCATAAATCGACTCCGGTGTGTCATGGCGCACGGCCTGCGCAGTCTTTTTGTCGAAAAGCTGCGCGGCACGTGCATACAAAAGTTTTAAGTGGTCGTTGAGTTCGGTCATGGTGCCCACGGTGGAGCGCGAACTGCGAACCGGGTTGGTCTGGTCAATCGCAATCGCCGGTGGCACCCCTTCCACCTTGTCCACCGCCGGCTTGTCCATGCGGTCCAGGAACTGCCGTGCATAGGCCGAGAAAGTTTCCACATAACGGCGCTGGCCTTCGGCAAACAGCGTGTCAAACACCAGCGAGGACTTGCCGGACCCGCTGGGGCCGGTGACCACCGTCATTTCCCCCGTGCGGATATCAAGATCAATGTTTTTGAGGTTGTGCTGTCGCGCGCCGCGAATGCGGATGGTTCCCTGGGTCATGGGTGGGGGGCTTTCCTTGTAGGTCAAACATTCTAGACAGCGCTCGTGCGAATCGGCGGCGTAGGGTTAAGCCGCCCGCCAGCCCTTTGCGTTGACCCGTCCTCTGGTTATCCCGCCCGTAGTTTCCCCACCGAACGGTGAGATTGACAGCGTAAACTCAACAGCCCAAGGAGATATGACATGAAAAAGCTGAATTTCTGGTGCGCTGCACTCCTGCTCGCGGCCGTGAGCCACGCCAGCCAGGCACAAATCCTGATCGGGCAGACCGCGGGCTTTACCGGCCCCGTGGGCGCCGGCGTGAAGGAAACCACGGACGGAGCGAAGCTCTACATCGACGCCATCAATGCCAAGGGCGGTGTCAACGGGCAGAAGATTGAACTGATCTCGCTCGACGACAAGTTCGACCCCAAACTGGCCGGCGAAAATGCCCGCAAGCTGATCGAGGAACAGAACGTCGCAGCCATGTTCCTGACCCGTGGCACACCCCACACGGAAGCCATGCTTCCGCTCCTCGAAAAGCACGGCGTGCCGCTGGTGGGTCCGTCCACTGGCGCCATGGTGCTGCACCAGCCGGTCAAAAAACACGTGTTCAACGTGCGCGCCACCTACCAGCGCGAAGCTGAGAAGGCGATCACCCACCTGAGCTCGATGGGCATCACGCGCATCGGCCTGGTTTATGCCGACGACAGCTTCGGTGCCGACGGCGTGGCCGGCGCGCAAAAAGGCTTCGCTGCCGCCAAGCTGCAGCCTGCGGTGCTGGAAAAATTCAACCGAGGCAAGCCCGACTTCGGGCCGATCGTGCCCAAGGTGGTCCAGTCCAATGCGCAGGCCATCATCATGGTGGCCTCCGGCCAGGCGGTGGTCGATGGCATGAAAGCCTTTCGTGCCGCCGGCTCCGCTGCGCAGATCGTGACGCTGTCCAACAATGCATCGAGCGGCTTCATCAAAAGCCTGGGCGACAATGCGCGCGGCGTGATCGTGACCCAGGTCTTTCCTTATGAACGCTCCATTGCCTATTCCATGGTCAAGGAAGCCCAGGAACTGTCCAAGGCCAAAGGCACTGGCGACATCAGCCCGGCCATGCTCGAAGGGTTTGCCGCTGCCAAGGTCCTGGTCGAAGGGTTGAAACGGGCCGGCGCCAAACCGACGCGCGAAAAAATCCAGGCCGCCCTGGAGGGCGTCGAAAGCGAAAATCGGCCCCAGCGAGGACAGTTTTTGCCGCATTTGCAGGCCCATAGCCCAGCTATGGGACAAAAAGACGGTGAAAAATGGACCGCTGCGGTCGATTTGCAGCCGACGACTCCCAAGCCCGACAGGCTCCTAGTCCCCCAGGGCCCTCAGCCTTTGAGGGCCTGTTCCAGCGCGCTGCATTTGCCGGCCCCGACGGCTTCCCTGATTTTTGGAAGCAGCGCAAGCAGGGCCTCCACATCTGCCGCACCCTCGACGGCCAGGTTCAACCTGAACCCCCTGAGCCCCAGCGCCCCCGTCAACTGTGCAGCGATCGGGTAGGCCTGCTTGTAGCGGTCATTGGCGGCATCGCTGCCCTCCTTCCTGGCCACCATTGCCGCCGCCTGCGCCGCCGCGGTGGCGGCCGTTTCGACGGACTGCTGGCTGGGGGTGAGAAAACCCAACTCCACCAGTTCAACCAGCTCTGCCGGCGTCACACCCAGGCCCGCCGTCGCCTCCAGCACCTGCGAAACGGAACGTTTGCCGTCAAACAGGATGAAGGCGGAGCGCTGTCGGGGCGTGAGCAGGGACCGGTCTTTCAAGGCCTGCTGCCCGGCCTCGGTCTTGGCGTAAATCATGATGCGGGTCGGTGGACGGACTAACGTGCAGGCGCGGACACGGCCGACGCAGCGGCTGAAGCGGCCGATGCCGGCGTCGGGGCTTCATGCGTGACCTCGATGCCATGCTTTTCGCCCCCCATGTCAATGTCTCCGCCCTTGCTCAGGATGAAGATGGCCAGACCGGCAAAGACCACGAAGGCGAGTGCTATTTTCCACATGCTATTTCTCCAGAAAAAAACCCCCGGCAACGCGGGGGTTTGTAAAAAACTTGTTCGGTGGTTCCGCCCGGGGACCGGGCAGAACCACAAGACTGTCATTCCCGGGATCAGTCGTCAGCGTAGATGTCGACGTCTTTGGTTTCCTTGATAAACAAGGTGCCAATCACGACGGTCATGCCGGCAATGATGATCGGATACCACAAGCCGTTGTACATGTTGCCCGTCTGCGCCACGATGGCAAAGGCCGTGGTGGGCAGCAAGCCGCCAAACCAGCCATTGCCAATGTGGTACGGCAGGCTCATGGAGGTGTAGCGGATACGCGTGGGAAACAGTTCCACCAGCATGGCCGCGATCGGGCCGTAGACCATGGTCACGAGCAGCACCAGGTAGGACAGGATGGCAATCACCATGAACTTGTCCACCTTGGCCGGATCGGCCTTGGTCGGATAACCGGCAGCCTTCAGGTCGTCAGCAACCAGCTTCTTGAACGCGGCGTCCTTCTTCTTGGCTTCATCCGCAGGCAGGCCTTTGGAGGAATAGCTGGAGATGACGGTCTCGCCAATCTTGATGGTGGCGGGTACACCGGCGGCGCCGGGCGCGTTCTCATAACTCACCGATGCGCCGGCGAGCACCTGCTTGGCGATGTCGCAGGAGCTGGTGAACTTTGCCGTGCCGGTCGGGTTGAACTGGAACGAACACTCGCTCGCGTCAGCCGTCACAACGACCTTGTTCTTCGCCTGTGCGGCAGCAAGATCAGGGTTGGCGGCTTTGGTCAGCGCGGTGAACACCGGGAAGTAGGTCAACGCGGCCAGCAGGCAACCGGCCATGATGATGGGCTTGCGGCCGATCTTGTCTGACAGCGTGCCGAAAATGACGAAGAAAGGCGTGCCGATCAGCAGCGAAACAGCAACAAAAATGTTGGCTGTGGCGCCGTCCACCTTGAGGGACTGTGTCAGGAAGAACAGTGCATAGAACTGGCCCGAATACCAGACCACCGCTTGGCCGGCCGTCAGGCCGATCAGCGCCAGGATGACGATCTTCAGGTTTTTCCACTGGCCGAAGGATTCGGACAAAGGTGCCTTGGAGGTCTTGCCTTCGGCCTTCATTTTGGTGAAGGCAGGTGACTCATTCATGCTCAGCCGGATGTACACCGACACGCCCAGCAACAGGATGGACAGCAGGAAGGGAATGCGCCAACCCCAGTCAGCAAAAGCCGCTTCACCGAGCAGGGTACGCGTACCCAGAATCACCATCAGCGACAGGAACAGGCCCAGCGTGGCTGTGGTCTGGATCCACGAGGTATAGGCACCGCGCTTGCCGTGGGGCGAGTGTTCTGCCACATACACGGCTGCACCACCGTACTCGCCACCAAGTGCCAGACCCTGCAGCATGCGCAGCGCAATCAGGATCACGGGCGCGGCGACGCCGATGGTGGCGTAGTTGGGCAGCAGGCCGACGATGAAGGTCGACAGGCCCATGATCAGGATGGTGATCAGGAAGGTGTATTTGCGGCCGATCATGTCGCCGAGACGGCCGAACACCAATGCGCCGAACGGACGCACGATGAAACCGGCTGCAAACGCGAGCAGGGCAAAAATGAAGGCCGAACCTTCATCGAGTCCGCTGAAAAACTGCTTGGCAATGATGGCTGCCAGCGAACCGTAGAGGTAAAAGTCATACCACTCGAAAACAGTGCCGAGTGACGAAGCGAAGATGACTTTCTTCTCTTCGGCGCTCATCGGCCTGGGGGCGACTGCAGTTGCCATGATGTTGTCTCCAATAATTGAACACCCCCGACATGGAGGTTGAAGAGATTATTTTTGGAGACTCTGACCCAGCTCTGACGCGAAACCAACAGGAGCTTGCGCCAAACTTATCGCCACCTGACAAGGCAAGGGAAAACCCCCGGAGAAATTTTCGGTATGCGGAGAATGCCGGGTGGCGGGCTATTTCCGACGCGAGACGCCCGTCGCAAGCTGACTGGCCGCGTCCCAGTCCGGGCCGTCAAACCAGGCGTCGCCGAGCAGAAAAGCGCGCAGCATGGGCAGCGCATCCAGACCCCAGAACAGCTTGCCGTCCACCGCCAGCGCGGGCACGCCAAACACACCCTGCGCGATGGCCTCGTCGCTGTGCGCCTTCAACTGCGCTTTCACGTCCGCACCGTCGATGTCGCGTTGCGGCGCCAGTGACGCCGCCAGCGCAGCGAGCCGCTGCGAATCGGCCGCCTCCAGCCCGCTCTGCCACACGTGGCGAAACAGGGTCTCGCAGACATAACGGTTGGGCGTGCCGTGCGCATCGCAGGCCACGGCCAGGCGCAGCAGGCCCAGCGGGTTGAACGGATGACTGGCAGGCAGTTGCAGCCTGATGCCGTGCTGGTGGGCCAGCCACAACACCTGGCGGTAAGTCCAGTCGCGCTTGCCGGGGATTTCTGCGGGACCGAGCTGTCCATGGTGCTTGAGCAGGCCGGCAAACAGCAGCGGCTTGTAGGTCACGCTGTAGCTGAGGCCCTTCAGGGCCTCGGGCAGCTTCTCGAAAGCCAGGTAGGCATAGGGCGAGATGAAGTCGAGGTAGAAGGTGATGTGTTTCATGGCACGCTCGCCGGGGTGGATGCGTTGAGGACAGGGTCAGTCAGGCTTGCAGCGCGGCCATGCGCTGCTCGATCAGGGTCCAGACCACACGTTTGCCCGCATCCGTCGCCCCGCTCCAGCCGGCAATTTCGTCGCGGGTACGGAAGCAGCCCTCACACCAGCCGCTGACCGCGTCCATGCGGCACACCGAGATGCAGGGCGAAGGAAGGTTTTCGGTCTGACCCTTTATTTCACGGGCGCGGTCCGCTACCAGAAAGATAGCGCGTTGCTGCGCGACCTGTTCCTGCACCGGGTCCACCGCCACGTCGGCCACAGGCGCGCCGGTGAGGGCGACGAGCCCCTGCGGGCTGAGTTTGAACACCCCATGCGGGTGGCCGGCCGCCGCCCAGACCTCTTCAAAACGGAACAGGCTCTGGTCGATCAGCGTGACGGGCGGTGTGGCATGCGCCAGCGGCGAGACGCCGCCTATCGAAAAGCCGGTGCGGGTTTTGACAAACGCCGCATCCGCCCGGCCCAGCCGCTTGCCATCGGGGCAGACCAGGGCTTCGACCTTGCGCTCGTCGACCCGCTGGTCGCCGGCCGTGATGACCAGCACCACCGCGTCATCGGACTTGCGGCGAAAGATGATGCTTTTGGCGATCTGGCCCAGGGCGATGCCCAGGGCATCGGCCGCCTGCTGCGCGGTGCGCGCCGCATCGTCCAGCATCACCGGCGAATGCGGGTGGCCCTTGGCCTGCAGTTCCGCGGCGACGCGTTGCACGCCTTCAGGCAACACCTTGAGCTCACCGCCACACATCACCCCAGCCTCTTGTTGAGCAAGGCGGTGGCGGCGCGCGAATTGGGCTTGCGCTCCAGGTAGTCGCTGATGAACTTGCCGGCATCAATCAGCTTGTCGAGGTCGATGCCGGTGTCTATGCCCATGCCCTGCAGCATGTAGACCACGTCTTCGGTCGCCACATTGCCGGTCGCGCCCTTGGCATACGGGCAGCCGCCCAGGCCGGCCGACGAGGTGTCGTAGTTCCAGATGCCCATTTCGAGGCAGATCAGCGTGTTGCCCAGGGCCTGGCCATAGGTGTCGTGAAAATGCCCGGACACCTCGTCGATGGCGTAGTGTTTCAGTGCGGCTTCCATCGCGCGCTGGACCTTCAGCGGCGTGCCCACGCCAATCGTGTCCGCCACACCGATGTGCTGCACACCGATGTCCTTGAGCAGGCGCGCCACCATCTCGACACGCTCCGGCGCGACCTCGCCTTCGTAAGGGCAGCCCACGGCGCAGGAAATCGCACCGCGCACGCGAATGTTGTGCGCCCGGGCGGCCTCGGCCACGGGACGGAAACGCTCAATGCTTTCAGCGATGGAGCAGTTGATGTTGCGCTGGCTGAAAGCCTCGCTGGCGGCGGCAAACACGACAATTTCATCGGGTTTGGACAACACGGCGGCCTCGAAGCCCTTCATGTTGGGCGTCAGCACCGAATAACGCACACCGGGCTTGCGCGTGATGCCGGCCATGACCTCGGCAGCGTCCGCCATTTGCGGCACCCATTTGGGCGACACAAAACTGGTGACTTCAATTTCAGTGAGGCCGGCGTCCTGCAGGCGGTGCACCAGCTCGATCTTGACGGCGGCGGGCACCTGCGCTTTTTCGTTCTGCAGGCCGTCGCGCGGACCAACATCAACAATTTTGACTCTGGCTGGCAGTTTCATTGGGGCTCCTTCAGGACATATTGTGATCGCGAGGCGGTAACCGGTTAGCAACCAAGCAGGGGCCGCGGAACCGGCTTCGCCGGGCCGCAGGCGCAGCGGCCCCCTCGGGGGGCAGGGAGTTACGCGAAGCGAACGACCGTGGGGGCAACATCAGTATCCTTTTTTCGGGTCAACCACACCGGCAAGGCTGGCAATCGGTTGCCCCGCCTGGAGCGCCGCGATCTTGCCCGCAATCTGCGCAATGCTTTCCTCGCGCAGGGTCCGGGCCGAGGTGTGCGGCGTGACGGTGATGAGGGGGTGTTTCCAGAATGGATGGGTGGCCGGCAGCGGTTCGGTGCGAAAGACATCCAGCGTGGCGCCGGCCAGATGGCCGCTGTCGAGCAGCGCCATCAGGTCCTCGTCCACCAGGTGCGTGCCGCGCGCCACGTTGACGACGTACCCGCCGGGCCGCAGCCTGGACAGCGTTTGCCGGTTCATGATGCCCTGCGTGTCGGGGGTCAGCGGCAGCAGGCACACCAGCACGCGCGTGCCCGACAGGAAATCATCCAGCCCGGCCTGCCCTGAAAAACACTGCACGCCCGCTATCGTTTTGGTGGACCGGCTCCAGCCCAGAACCGGATAGTCAAACTGCGCCAGCGCCCGGGCCACACGTTCGCCGAGCACGCCCAGGCCCATGACGCCGACCGGAAAATCCTGGCGCAGCCGTGGCTTGCGGTAGGACCATGTGCCCTGTTTGACATCGGCCTCGTAGCCGTCGAATTCGCGGAAATGCCGGATCACCGCATGGCACACATACTCGGCCATCTGCACCGACATGCCGGCATCGTCCAGCCGTACCACGGCCGCCTGGGGCGGCAGGCGCAGCTTCATCAGCGCATCCACGCCCGCCCCGATGTTGAACAAGGCCTTGAGCTGCGGCTGCTCGTCCAGAAACTGCTGGGGCGGCGCCCAGACCACCGCATAGTCTGCCGGCGGGGCGCCCGGCGCCCACTGTTCCACGTGATCGGCCGGAAAGGCGGCGCGCAATCCGGCCAGCCAGGGCTCGGCCTTGGTATCGGTACAACAAAAGGAAATTTTCATGCCGTGATTGTGCCGCCACCGTGGCGTCCGGGCCCGGTTGATGTTTTCCCCGCACCCCGTTCGGGCTGAGCTTGTCGAAGCCCTTCGACAAGCTCAGGGAGAACGGTGATGGGGCGCTTGCCGGGCCTCATGCAGACCTTCCTGGCGGCGCCGCCGGAGGCCATCGCCCCTAGGCCACCATCTTGAGCAGCTCCGCGCCCTCGGTGACCTGGTCGCCGGGGGCGTACAACACCTCCTGCACCACACCGTCGGCCGGCGCGGCAATGGTGTGCTCCATCTTCATGGCCTCCATCACGGCCAGCGCCTGGCCCTTGCTCACCTTGTCACCGGCTTTCACCGCAAACGACACGACCTTGCCCGGCATGGGGGCGGTCAGGCGGCCGGCTTCGCCATGGGCTTCACCGGCATGCGCAAGCTGGTCGATCACCGTGATCTGCGTGGCGCCCTGCCGGGCGAACACATGCACGGTTTCGCCGCGGCGGTAGATGTGCGCACTGAGCCGCTGCTCGCCAAAGCGGATGTCCACTGCGCCGCCGCTGCCGGCAAACACCAGCACCTCGTCCACATCGCCGACGGCCAGGCGCAGCCCGCCATCATGCAAATAGGTCAATGCGGCCTGCGCGGGTTCGCCGTGAAACTCGAATTCGACACGCCGCAGCGCCACCCCGTGCGAGCGCCAGCCATCACGCCTGCTGAAGGGGTCGGCCGTTTCCTGCGCTTTTTCCTCCAGCAGACTCAAGGCCACAGCGGCGGCTGCCGCCAGGGGCAGGCCGAGTTTTTCCTGGTTGAACAGCACCGCCTCCTCGCGCGGGATCAGCCCGGTGTCCAGATCGGCCTGGGCAAACGAGCGGCTTTGCACCACATGGCGCAAAAACTGCACATTGGTGCTCAGGCCCACGATGTGCAATTGCGCCAGCGCTTCGTCCATGCGTGCCAGCGCCTGCTCGCGGTTGTCGCCATGCACAATCAGTTTGGCGATCATCGAGTCGTAATACGGAGAGATCGCATCACCTTCGCGCACGCCGCCATCCACACGCACCAGGCCACGCTCGAACGAGACCGACGGCGGCAGGCCGTAGACATGCAGCGTGCCGGTGGCGGGCAGGAAGTTGTTGTCGGGACTTTCAGCGCAGATACGCGCCTCGATCGCATGGCCGTGGATGCGCAGCTGGTCCTGCGCCAGCGGCAGCTTCTCACCCGAGGCCACGCGCAACTGCCACTCCACCAGATCCAGCCCGGTGATCGCCTCGGTCACCGGGTGCTCAACCTGCAGGCGGGTGTTCATTTCCATGAAGAAGAAGTTCATCGTGCCGTCGGGGCGCTGCTCAACAATGAACTCCACCGTTCCGGCACCCACGTAGTTAACCGCACGTGCCGCCGCGACCGCGGCCTCGCCCATCTCGCGGCGCATCGCTTCGGTCATGCCGGGCGCCGGCGCTTCTTCCAGCACCTTCTGGTGCCGGCGCTGCACCGAGCAGTCGCGTTCGAACAGGTACACATAGTTGCCGTGCGTGTCGCCAAACACCTGAATCTCGATGTGGCGCGGGCGCTGCGCGTACTTTTCAACCAGTACCGCGTCGTCGCCAAAACTGCTGATGGCCTCGCGCTTGCAGGACGCCAGCGCGGCCTCGAAGTCCTCCGATTTTTCCACCGCACGCATGCCCTTGCCGCCGCCGCCGGCGCTGGCCTTGATCAGCACCGGGTAACCAATGCTGTCGGCTTCACGCTGGAGCAGCGCCGGATCCTGGTCGCTGCCGTGGTAACCGGGCACCAGCGGCACGCCGGCTTTTTCCATCAGCTGTTTGGACTCGGCCTTCAGGCCCATGGCCTTGATGGCGGAGGCCGGCGGGCCGATGAAGACCAGGCCGGCGTCGCCGCAAGCCTGGGCAAACTCTTCGTTTTCGCTGAGGAAACCATACCCCGGGTGGATCGCCTCGGCACCGGTGGCTTTTGCCGCGGCGATGATTTTTTCCCAGCGCAAGTAGCTGTCCTTGGGCGCGCTGCCGCCAATGTGGATGGCCTCGTCGCACACACTGACATGTTTGGCGCCGGCATCCGCGTCGGAATACACGGCGACGGTCTGGATGGCCATGCGGCGCGCGGTGGCCGCGACCCTGCAGGCGATTTCACCGCGATTGGCGATCAGTATTTTTTTAAACATGGTGGGTTCTCGCGGTGAAATAGCCTGCGCACGCTCCGCGTGCCATGCGATGTAGCTTCGCTGCTGCGCCGCTTTGCGGCTGGTCACCGCGGTTGGCGATCAGTATTTTTTTAAACATGTCGGTCGTTCTTTGAGAAAGGGGATTTCAAGGTAAAGGCAGGCGGCAGGCCGGTATCAGGCTTGCCGCTGAAAATGCGGGCAACACGGACAAACAGCTGCGTCAGGAAGCGCCAGCAGAGGCGGATCAGCCACACGCTGACCACCAGCACGAGCAACAGCACGACCACAAACACCAGCGGATGCGCAATCGCCAGCCATAGGCCCAACGGCACCAGGCCGTCTTCGAGCAGGGACGCCCCCACGTTGCTGAAGGGTTCGGGCGAGGTGTTGATGGCCGCGCGGGTCGTCGCCTTGGCGGCATGGCTGGTGGCCGCCAGCGTGCCGCCCGCCAGCGCCGCAAGCAGCGCCATCAGCCCGCTGTCGGCGCCGAACACGCCGGCCGCCAGGGCCGCGCCGGCGGGAATGCGGATCAGGGTGTGCACCACGTCCCACAGCGAATCCAGCCCCGGAATCTTGTCGGCAAAAAATTCGACAAGCACCATGAAGCCGCTGGCACCCAGCACCACAGGATGCGCCAGCAGATGCAGGCCGGGCGGCAGCGTGATCCAGCCCATGAAGCCGGCCAGGCCGGTCAGCAGCACCACCAGGTACAGCCGCACGCCGCTGGCCCAGCCGAGCGCGCCGGCGAGGGCAATCAGTTGTGCGGTGTCCATGGCCTGCATCGCAATCCGCGCCTACTGCCAGACGACAAAGTCGTCGACCGAATACAGCCGGCACTCGGCCTTGCTGTGGCGCTGGCAGTTCTCCAGTGCCCGTTTCAGCGGGTCTTCACCCCCGTCGGCCCAGCCCCAGGCGCCGTCGGCCCCGATGGCAAACGCGCGCGGAATCAGTTTCGTCAGATACGCCTGGTAGCCCGCACGGCCTGCGCTTTTGACATGCGGCAGCTTGATGATATTTTCCAGCGCGGCAAAGTCCGTTTCCGGCGGAAGGGGCGTCAGGCCGGCGGTTCCGTATTTGGCAAACTTCGCCTGTCGCTCGCTCGGCAGGCCCACGGCGGCCAACAGGCGGCTGACTTCGGGTTGCCAGACCGGTTGGCCGGCACGCGACCCAAACAGGTGGTGCGCATCGCTTCCGAACTCGCCAAAAGCCACCAGCCTGGCCTTGCCGCCCGAGGCCGTGTACTGCGCGTGCATGGCGCGAAAAGTGTGGGTGCTGAAGTAGCTGTCGTTGTCACCATAAAACCAGAGCGACGGCAAGCGGGTGTCCCGGGCATAACGGCCGGCGCCAAGCGCCAGGGCCTGCTCCCAGCCCGGGCACTTTTCCTGCCGCAGGCCGCCGGCAAAGTTGACCAGGGCCTTGACGCCGGGATAGGCTTGCGCCCCAAAGGCCAGCGTGGTCCACCCGCCGTGGGACTGGCCCAGCACGACGATGTTGTTCCTGTCTGCCCACGGCTGCGCGGTCACGTAATCGAGCGTGGCCTTCACGTCACCGGCATGCGCCAGGCCATTGCCCTCGAGATCGCATCCGGCCCCGGCATAGTTGCCGCCTGAGTTCGAGAACCCCTGCCGCATCGGGACAATGACCGCGTAGCCGCGCTGCAGAAAATAGCGGGCCGCAATCGCCGGGCGATAACGCGCCTGCTCACGCGCCTTGCCAAAGGCCTTGCCGTGGTTGATGATGGCCAGGGGAAAAGGCCCCGCGCCCTCGGGTTTGTAAACGGTGGTTTCCAGCGCAAGCGCAGGCGACCCGGCTTTGGGAATCTGCACCACCGTCTCGTTGAGCGAGGCATCCAGGTCGCCGGACTGCGCCGCGGCCGGGGCCAGCCAGGCCCCCAGCAGCGCAGCAACAAGAAACAGCGTCTTCAGCTTCATGGTCGGCGTGCCGTGGCTTCAGGCCGATGGCAGCCAGTTGGGCTTGCGTTTTTGCAGAAAAGACTGCACGCCTTCACGGCCCTCCGGGCTGACGCGGATGTCGGCAATGCCTTCCACCGTCATCTGCACCAGCGCCGGGGTGATGGCCTGCTCCGCCACGTCCTGCACCAGTTTCTTGCACAGGCGCACCGCCTGCGGGCCGGCATTGACGAGCGTTTTCGCCAGTTCGGCCACCTTGCCGTCGAGCTCGGCGGCACTCACCACCTCATGCACAAAGCCGATGCGCAGGGCTTCTGCGGCACTGAAACGTTCGGCGGTCAGGAAGTAGCGGTGCGACGCCCGCGCGCCCATGGCGCGAATCACATACGGGCTGATGGTCGCGGGAATCAGGCCCAGCTTCACTTCGCTGAGGCAATAACCGGCCGTGTCCACCGACACCGCCATGTCACAGGCCGCCACCAGGCCGGTGCCGCCCGCATATACGTCGCCCTGCACGCGCGCGATGGTCGGTTTGGGACAGGCATAAATCACGCGCAGCATTTCCGCCAGCGCACCCGCATCGGCAAGGTTTTCCTCGCGCGAATAGGTGGCCATGCGTTTCATCCAGTTCAGGTCCGCGCCGGCACAGAAGGCCGTGCCGTTGGCCGCCAGCAGGATGCAGCGCACGTCATCACGCGCACCGAGGTCCTGGAAACATGCGGTCATCTCGGCGATGACTTCGTCGTTGAAGGCGTTCCGAACGTCGGGGCGATTGAGAGTGACGGTGGCGACGCCGCCGTCGCAGGCCAGTTGCAGGTGATTCATGGTTTCTTCCTCAGTAGCTCAATAGCTCAGTAACGCTTGGCCACTTCTTCCAGCATCACTTCGGTGGCGCCGCCGCCTATGGCCAGCACGCGTGCATCGCGCCACAGGCGCTCGATGGCCGTCTCGCGGATGAAGCCCATGCCGCCGTGAAACTGCTGGCAGGTCTGCACCACCTCGTTGACCAGCTCACCGGTCAGCGCCTTGAGCATGGACACGTCCTGCACGATGTCGTGGCCTTGCGTGACACGCCAGGCGCAGTGGTACATGAAGGCGCGTGCGGCACGCGTCTTCGCGTCCAGCATGGCCAGGCGCTGGCGGATCACCTGCTGGTCCCACAGCGGCCCGCCAAAGGCCTGGCGCTGGCGCACGTAGTCCAGCGTGAGCTTGAGCGCCTGCTGGCAGTGGCCCACCGCCATGGCACCCAGCGCGATGCGTTCGGTCTGGAAGTTTTTCATGACCGAATAAAAACCCTTGCCCTCCTCGCCCAGCAGGTTCCAGGCGGGGATGCGCACGTTGTCGAAGATCAGCTCGGCCGTGTCGGACGACAACCAGCCGGTTTTCTTCAGCGCGCGGCCGACGGTGAAACCCGGCGTGCCTTTCTCGACGATGAACATCGAGATGTCGCGCTTGCCCGGCCCGGTCTTGGCCGCCACAAAGTACAGGTCGGCATGCACGCCGTTGGTGATGAACATCTTGGTGCCGTTGAGGACCCAGTCGTCGCCGTCCCGCCTGGCGGTGCTGCGTATGCCCGCCACGTCGGAGCCGGCGCCCGGCTCGGTGATGCCGACCGCGGTGATCAGCTCGCCGGCAATCACCTTCTTCAGGTACTTGTCTTTTTGTTCCGCATTGCCCGCGTGGTGCAGGTGCGGGCTGGCCATGTCGGTGTGGACCAGCACGGTGATGATGAAGCCGGCAAAGGTGGACTGCGACAACGCCTCGGCAAACACCAGGTTTGTCATCGCGTCGCTGTCGGCGCCGCCGTATTTTTCTTCGTACATCAGGCCGAACAGGCCGACGGCGCCCATGCGCTTGAGGACTTCGCGCGGCACAAAGCCCTGTTCCTCCCAGGCGGCGGCGTGCGGCTCCACTTCCTTGGCAATGAAGCGGGCGATCTGGTCGCGCAGGGATTCGTATTCGGGCGTGTCGTAGATGGAAGCGTTGGACATTTTCTTTTCCTGGGCCGGTTACATGCGGAAGACGCCGAACTTCGGCTCGGGAATCGGGGCGTTCAGACTGGCGCGCAGGCCCAGCGCCAGCACGCGGCGCGTGTCGGCCGGGTCGATCACCCCGTCGTCCCACAGTCGCGCGCTGGAGTAATACGGGTGCGACTGGTGCTCGAACTGGTCCAGCATGGGTTGCTTGAAGGCCTTTTCTTCGTCGGCGCTCCAGCTGCCGCCCTTGGCCTCGATCGCGTCGCGTCGCACGCTGGCCAGCACGGAAGAGGCCTGCTCGCCGCCCATGACGCAGATGCGCGCGTTCGGCCACATCCACAAAAAGCGCGGGCTGTAGGCGCGGCCGCACATGCCGTAGTTGCCGGCGCCGAAGCTGCCGCCGATGATGATGGTGAACTTGGGCACCTGCGCCGTGGCCACGGCCATCACCATCTTGGCACCGTGGCGCGCAATGCCCTCAGCCTCGTACTTACGCCCGACCATGAAGCCGGTGATGTTCTGCAAGAACACTAGCGGGATCTTGCGCTGGCAGCACAGCTCGATGAAGTGGGCGCCCTTTTGCGCCGACTCGCTGAACAGGATGCCGTTGTTGGCGATGATGCCGACCGGCATGCCTTCGATGTGCGCAAAGCCGGTGACCAGCGTGCTGCCGAAACGCGCCTTAAACTCGTCGAACTCGCTGCCATCCACGATGCGGGCAATGATCTCGCGCACATCGTAGGGCTTGCGGGTGTCCGTGGGCACCACGCCGTACACCTCGTTTGCTGCATATTCAGGAGCACGCGGCGCACGGCTGGAAAGGACTTCAGGCACTTTTCTATTGAAATTTGCGTTCAGGTTGGCAACCGCCGAGCGCGCCAGCGCCAGCGCGTGGGCGTCGTTCTGCGCCAGGTAGTCGGCCACGCCCGACAGCCGGGTGTGCACGTCGCCGCCGCCCAGGTCTTCGGCGGTGACGATTTCGCCGGTGGCGGCTTTCACCAGCGGCGGGCCGCCCAGGAAGATGGTGCCCTGG
Source organism: Polaromonas sp. AER18D-145 (assembly GCF_002379095.1). Lineage (GTDB taxonomy): Bacteria > Pseudomonadota > Gammaproteobacteria > Burkholderiales > Burkholderiaceae_C > Polaromonas. The sequence continues at coordinate 807 of NZ_NBZV01000034.1, read as the reverse complement.
TTCTTGACGATGATGGTTTCGTCGCTCATGGCCGGCACGTAGGCGCCGCCGGCCGTGCAACTGCCCATGACCACGGCAATCTGCGCAATGCCCTGCGCACTCATGTTGGCCTGGTTGTAGAAGATGCGGCCGAAATGGTCGCGGTCGGGAAACACCTCGTCCTGGTTCGGCAGGTTGGCACCGCCCGAATCCACCAGGTAAATGCAGGGCAGGCGGTTTTGCTGCGCCACTTCCTGCGCGCGCAAATGCTTTTTGACCGTCATCGGGTAGTAGGTGCCGCCCTTCACGGTCGCGTCATTGCAGACGATCATGCAGTCCACACCGTTGACGCGGCCTATGCCGGTGATCACGCCGGCACAGGGCGCGCTGTCGCTGCCGTCACGGTCGGGGTACATGGCCAGCGCCGCCAGCGGTGCCAGCTCCAGGAAGGGTGTGCCCGGGTCCAGCAGCATCTGCACCCGCTCGCGCGGCGGCAGCTTGCCGCGCGCCACGTGTTTGGCCCGGGCCGCTTCACCGCCGCCGGCAGCGGCCTTGGCCACCTGCAGCTTCAGGTCGTCCACCAGCGCGCGCATGGCGGCGGCATTGGCCTGAAAGTCGGCCGAGCGGGCGTTGAGTTTTGTCTCCAGAACAGGCATAGATTCCTCACAGCGGCGCGGGCGGCCGCGCATGGGCCACACCTTAACGCCAATACCGCAGCTTAGGCGCAAAAGCCGCCAGACGGCCGCCACACAGGTTGCAAATCGTGCCAGCTTGCGCCAAACTTGGCTCATGTCTGTCCGCCCCCCGTCCGCCACCCCGGCCCAGCCG
>NZ_NBZV01000033.1 GCF_002379095.1 Polaromonas sp. AER18D-145 | reverse complement strand
GAGTACGTGAATTTGGTATCGTTCTTCTCGGGTCAAGTGTTTGTAGGTCATGGTGCTTCGTTGAGACTGGCTGGTCACAAAGAGCCCATCCTATTGACTCTTGGCCCACCCTATTTCTGAACGTTGCACTTCGTACTTGAATCCGCCATGCATAAAATCAGTCCCGGTCCGGCTTGCGCCCCCGTGTCAGCCGAGTTTACTGATAAAAGATGCCCGGACCCCTTACAGGAAGGACGCTAGCAGCTACCGAATCAATAGCATTGCACAGAAAGAGCTTCGACAGGCTCAGCCCGAACGGGGGCAGGTTTGCTGTGGCCGCACAACGTCAGGCCGGCGAGTTCCTCATCCAGTCTGCGGTCTGGAAAAACGAGGTGCGCAGCCTGGCGCGCAGTTCTTCATCGACGCCGGTCTCACCCATGGCCTGGTCCATGCAGGCCAGCCACTGGTCGCGCTCGAGGATGCCGATGACAAAAGGCATGTGGCGCAGGCGCAGCTTGGGGTGGCCAAAACGCTCGGTGTAGTGTTGCGGTCCGCCCAGCCAGCCGCACAGGAACCAGAACAGGTGCTGGCGCGCCTTGACCAGGTCGCTGCCGTGCGCTGCGCGCAATGCAGCGTAGCCAGGTTCCAGGTCCATCAGGTCGTAAAAACGGTCCACCAACGCCTTCACCCGCGCTTCGCCGCCTATCCAGGCGAAGGGGGTGTCGAACGGTGGTGTGCCTGGTGGTTTTTCTTCGGTCTGCATGGTTGACTTGCGGTGGATCTTTCTTTTCCGTTCTCCCTGAGCTTGGCCTGTCCTGAGCTTGACGAAGGGTCGAAGGGCTCTTCGGCGCGGCGCAGGACAGGCTTCGACAAGCTCAGTCCGAACGGTGGGGGTATTGCTGTATCACTGCGCCTTGCGCAAGGTTTCCACGACCGGTGTGTTGAGCACGGAGCGCAGCCCCCACCAACCCGCGGCCATCGCCAGCACCGCGCCGGCGAGGCTGCCAAGCAGCGGCACGGTCCAGGAGCCGGTCCAGCTGAAATCGAACACAAAACGCGCCAGGCCCCAGCCCACCGCCAATGCGACGATGGACGCGAGGAAGCCGGCCAGCAAGCCGACGCCGGCGAGTTCGGCACGCTGCACCTGGCGCAGCAGCGAGGCGCGCGCGCCGACGGCACGCATGATGGCGAACTCGAGCGCACGCTCTTCGCGCGTCGCGGTGATGGCTGCGAACAGCACCACCAGGCCGGCGGCCAGCGTGAAACCAAACAGGTACTCCACGGCGCGTATCACCTGATCCAGCACGCGCTGCACCTGGGCAATGGTGCTGCTCATGTCCACGTTGGTGATGTTGGGAAAGGCCTTGACCAGCTCGTTGTCAAAGCTGCGCGGCTTCACCCCGTCCTGCGTGGCCACACGTTCGGGCGCGCGGAAGGCGCTGATGTAGGACACCGGCACGTCCGGCATTCTCGCCACCGGGTACATCACGAAAAAGTTGACCCGCATGGAGCCCCAGTCGACCTTGCGCAGGCTGGTTATTTTTGCCTCGCTGAGCTGGCCGCCGATGTCGAAACGCAGGCTGTCGCCCAGTTTCAGGCCCAGCGTTTTCGCCAGCCCGTCCTCGACGCTGATGGCGCCGCCCTCATCGGCCGTCCAGCGGCCAGCCACCACCTGGTTGTGCGAGGGCTGCTGCACGGCATGGGACAGGTTGAACTCGCGGTCCACCAGGCGCTTGGCGCGGTCGTCCTCGAAGTCCTCCGGCGCCACCGCCTTGCCGTTGATCGCGACGAGGCGGCCACGAATCATGGGGTACCAGTCAAACTTGGTGACGCCGCCGTCGCGCAGGGCCTGCTGGAAAGCGGCGCCCTGCTCGGGCTGCACATTGATGACAAAACGGTTGGGCGCATCGGGCGGTGTGGCATTGCGCCAGCTGCTGATCAGGTCGGTGCGCAACAGCACCAGCAGCATCAGCGCAAGCAGACCGACCGCCAGCGCGCTGACCTGCACCACGGCGTAGACCGGGCGCGCCGACAGCTGGCGCGTGGCCAGCACCAGCCAGCGCGGCGCGGTGGCTTCGTTGACGCTGGCACGCAGCAGCTTGACCGCGGCGAAGCTGGCCACGGCAAACACCGCCACGGCACCGGCGAAGCCGCCGACGGCAATCAGGCCGAGCTTGAGGTCGCTGCTGGCCGCCACCAGCAAGGCCGCAAAACCGAGCACCCCGACCAGCAGCACCGCCAGCGAGGCCGGCCGCAGGTTGCCGACATCGCGGCGGATCACGCGCAGCGGCGGCACCTGGGCCAGCTGCAGCACCGGCGGCAGGCCGAAAGCGAGCAGCAGGGTCAGCCCCATGCCCATGCCGAAAGCCACGGGCCAGAGGGTAGGCGCGGGCAACGCTGTTTCGACCAGGCCGGCCAGCAGCAGCACAAAGCCATAGTGAACGGCAAAACCGATCAGCACACCGAGGGCGCTGGCGGCCATGCCGGCCAGCACAAATTCAAAGGTGTAAGCCAGCGCGATGGTGCGTTGCGGCTGGCCGAGCACGCGCAGCATGGCGCAGTCGTCCAGGTGTTTGGCTGCGAAGCCGCGTGCCACGATGGCCACGGCCACGGCGCTCAGCAAGGCCGCCAGCAAGGCCACCAGATTGAGGAACTTCTCGGCACGGTCCAACGTCTGGCGCATCTCGGGGCTGCCGCTCTCCAGCGACTCGATGCGCACACCGCGCCATTCGGCCTTCTTGATCTCTTGCGTGGCCCACTGGACATAGGTTTTCACCGCGGCGTCGCTGCCGGCCACGGCAAAGCGGTAGTTGGTCCGGCTGGCGGGCTGGATCAGGCCGGTGGCGGCGAGGTCGGCGCTGTTGATCATCACGCGCGGCGAAAAATTGGCAAACCCGCCGCCGCGGTCCGGCTCCTGGACAATCACGCGCGCCAACGTGAAGCGGGCGTCGCCCATCAGCAGGGTCTGGCCGATGCGCAGGCCCAGCGCATCGAGCAGCGACGCGTCAGCCCAAACCGTGCCGGGGGCGGGAATCTCGCGGGTGGCCGCGCCGGCAGCGTCAGGGGCTGGCGCGATCAGCATGGTGCCGCGCAAGGGGTAGCCCTCGGGCACCGCCTTGAAGGCCACGAGTTTGCTGGCGCCGCCGTCTTCCTCGCGCGCCCGGCCCATGGTCGGAAAAGTCACGGTCGATGTCGCCTGCAGGCCCAGGCTGCGCGCCTTGGCTATGAACACCTCGGGGGTCATGCCGTCGCTGCGCAAAACGGCATCACCGCCAAGCAGCTGGCGGGCATCGCGCTGCAGGCCCCCCTTGAGGCGGTCCGCAAAAAAACCGACGGCCGTCAGGGCTGCGACGGCCAGCGTCACCGCGACGATCAGCAGCCGCAGTTCTCCGGCGCGCAGGTCGCGCAGCAGCGTCCGCCAGCCGAGTTTGAGGAAAAGGGTGTTCATGCCGTGACCATAACGCAAAGTCCACAGCCCCGGCGCCTGTCGGTTTCTGCCGGTGAACAGCCGGGGCGCCCCAGCGGGTCGCCACGCCTGCGGGAACGCCGCACCGCCGTCAGACGGCCTCTGGCGCCCGCAGTCGGGGGCCAGCGAGGTCTGGCTGCAGCTTGAGCCGCCCGGGCTGGGCATAACAGACAAAACGCCGGTTGGTCGCACGGCCTATGGCGCACAACCCGACAGCCTGCGCCACCTGGTGGCCCATCTGCGTGATGCCACTGCGCGAGACCACAATCGGCACCCCCATTTGCGCCGACTTGATGACCATTTCGCTGGTCAGGCGCCCGGTGGTGTAGAACACGAGTCCGGAATCCCCCTCTTCACCAGCCAGGGCCGCGGGACCGGCTTCGCCGGGCCGCAGGCGCAGCGCCCCCTTGGGGGGCAGCGAACCACACGCAGTGGGGAGCGTGGGGGCCAACATATTCATGGCCATCCAGCCGGCAATGGTGTCAATGGCGTTGTGCCGCCCGACATCCTCGACAAACAGCAGCATTTCCGGCTCCGCGGATGCCAGGGAAAACAGCGCGCAGGCATGAACGGATCCCGCCGATTTGTAGGTGGTTTCCTTGAGACGGATGGTGTTGACCAAGCTGTACAGCTGGGCCTGGGTGATGCAGTCATCGACCGGGAGTTCGATCTGGTCCACCTCGTCCATCAGGCCGCCGAACACACTGCCCTGCCCGCAGCCGGTGGTCACCACCTTACGCGCGGTTTTTTCCTCGATATCCGCGATGCCGTGGCGCGTCCTGACCGCCGCGGCGCCCACATCCCAATCCACCGTGATGGACTCGATGTCCGCGGCGTCCCTGACCAGCCGCTGGTTGCGCAGGTAACCCAGCACCAGCAGTTCGGGGTGGGCACCGAGCGTCATCAAGGTCACCAACTCGCGCTTGTCGACATAGACCGTCAGGGCGCGTTCGGCGGGAATGGCGATCTGGAGCGGATCACCGTACTCGTTGACAGCGTCGATGTCGCAGGTGAGCGGCGCCCGGGCCTGGGTCAGGTATGGCAGAAGCATGATTTGGCCTGAAAACCTCAGTTGGACGCGCCCGAGTGGGCCGCCATGGGGTGAGCTGGCAAGGCGTGACGACGCTGCGGGCTGATGCCCGCAAGGAGGAGCAACGCGGTCAGCGCGCGCCAAGGCGGCGCAATCGGGTGCGTAGCGCTATCACCTGAAAGGTGAAATCGTGCGTGAGTCAATAGGTGTGTGTCCATGCGGTCCTGCCAGCGGATATGTAGCGGTCACCTGCGGTTTCCAGGTCGAGACTACAACAAAAAGGCCGACACCTTGCGGGGTCGGCCTTTTTGCAGTGAATCGGTGCTCAGGATTTCTTTTCGGGGGCAATGGCTGCCGCAGGTGTCTTGCTGCTGGGCGGGCTGGTTGCGGTCGCTGCCGGAGAGTGCGCACCTGCTGCCTCCAGGGGCTTGGCCGCCTCAGGCGGCTTGTAGCTGAAGGCGCCAGGTTCTGCGCACGCTGGCGTGGCCACCGGGGGCTTGGTTTCCTTGCCTGCAGCCTTGGCCGTCTTGTAATAACTGGCCGCCACCTTGTCCGTGGATTTGCACAACAGGTAGCCATCGACCTTGCCGGCCCAGGCGGCCTTGGCGGCGGCCTCGGCGGCCTTGGCCTTGGCCTCATCGCTGACCGGAGGGAGCTTGGCCAGTGCCACGGTGGACATGCTGGCAAACAAGGCGGCAATAAGAATTTTTTTCATGGAATCCTCGCTGTTCAGATCTGATCTAGGCCTGGACGGTCTGGCTCGGTGGCGCAGGCTCGCTGCGCTGCGCCGGAATCTTGCCAGCCTTCACGTCGTCATACCAGTACTCGTGGTGTTCCCTGGCCCAGGTCTCGTCCACATAGCCGGTTTTCATGCCGTCGTAGGCACCCTGCATGCCGATGGTGCCAATGTAGATGTGGCCGATGAACATCGCCATCATCAGCACCGTCGCCACGGCATGCACCATGTGCGCCACCTGCATGGTGTCGCGAACATAGATCAACCCGGGGATCAGCTTGTCGAGCACCAGCCCCGAGGCCACCACGATGATGCCGAGGAAAAACACGCCGCCCCAGAACACCAGTTTTTCGCCTGCGTTGAAGCGGTGCGACGGCACTTCCTTGCCGGACAGCAAGCCTCCGCCCTTGAGCAGCCAGCCGATATCGCCGCGGCTGGGCATGTTGTCGCGGACAAACGTGAAAAACACGATCACCAGGGACACGGCAAACAGCGGGCCGGCAAAGTTGTGCATGTTCTTGAGCAGATAGGTCAGCCAGCCGAACAGGGTCAAACCCATGACCGGCAGCAGGAAGAACTTGCCAAACGCCATGACGATCCCGGAGATCGCAAGAATACAGAAAGCAATTGCGTTGGCCCAATGGGCGGAACGCTCAAACGGCGTGAACCGCTCGATCTTGCGGCCGGTTTCAGCACCGTGCAGGTTGATCCGGCCCTTGCCAAAGTAAAACAGCGCTATCGCACCCACCACGATCAGCAGCAGCGCGCCACCGTAGGGGATCAGCCAGTTGTTGCGGACCTGGCGCCAGGCCTCTCCGGCGTTGGTCAACAGTGAGCCGGGGTATTGCACAAAAGGCTGGATCAGGTTGCCGGCCTCGGGCGCCTCGCTTTTGGGCAAGCTGCTGTAGCCGGTGACACCCGAACCCACCTGGCGCCACATGGGCGCGTTGTTGCCGGGCTGGACCTTGGCACGCTCGCCATTGGTCTGTCCGGCGTACTTGGGATCAGCGCTCGCCTCGGGTTTGACCTCGAAGATGTTGGCGCTCTGGATGCCGCCGGCGGGTGCTGCCGCGGCCGGAGCCGTTGCAGCAGCCGGAGCCGGAGTCGGCGGTGTGGCCGCAGGTTGCGCCGACACCGTGGCCGACCAGCCGGATGCCGCAAGAAAGAGTGCCGCCAGGAATCGCGATGGGCGTTGCATGTGAACTCCCTGTTATTTCAGGCGGTTGTATTCGTTCTGGCCGGCCTGCGCGCGGGTCTTGAGCTGCTGCTCCCAGGCGGTCTTGTCGCCGGCTTTCCAGCCCGGGGCATTGAAGGCATTGCTCGTACCCTGGAACGCGGCCGTGTCGCTTTTGACGCCACCAGCGGACTGGGGCTTGTCGCCGCAAGCGGCAAGCGCCATGACGGCAGCCGTGAGCAGTGTGAGGCGCATCATGATTTGGCTCCTTGCACGGGAGGCTGGCCCGCCTGTTTGGAACCGTAGGCCGTCCCCCAGCCCCAGACTTCGGCGCCCTTGCCGCGCTGAACGACACGGGTGCGGAAGATGTCGGCAACCACATCGCCATCACCGGCGAGCAGCGCCTTGGTCGAACACTGTTCGGCGCAGGCTGGCAGCTTGCCTTCGGCCAGCCGGTTGCGGCCGTACTTTTCGAATTCGGCCTGACTGCCATTGGCCTCGGGGCCACCAGCACAGAAGGTGCACTTGTCCATCTTGCCGCGCACGCCAAAGGTGCCCTGGGACGGAAACTGGGGCGCGCCGAACGGGCAGGCATAGGAGCAGTAGCCGCAACCGATGCAGACGTCCTTGTCGTGCAGCACCACACCCTCGTCGGTGCGGTAAAAGCAGTTGACCGGGCAAACGGCCATGCAGGGCGCGTCGCTGCAATGCATGCAGGCCACGGAGATGGACTTCTCGCCGGGAACACCGTCGTTCAGCGTCACCACACGGCGGCGGTTGACGCCCCATGGAACTTCGTTTTCGTTCTTGCAGGCTGTAACGCAACCGTTGCACTCGATGCAGCGCTCGGCGTCACAAACAAATTTCATGCGTGCCATGGTGTCTCCTGAACAATCATTTTTTCGCCGGGCCGCCCCAAGGAAAAAACGGCCCCCTCGGGGGGCAGCGTATTACACGAAGTGAAAAGCGTGGGGGTCATAGAGGTTATGCCTTCTCGACGTTGCAGACCGTCGTCTTGGTTTCCTGCATCATCGTCACACTGTCGTAGCCGTAGGTGGTCGCCGTATTGACCGCTTCGCCGCGCACCACAGGGGCGGCGCCCTTGGGGTAGTAGGCCAGCATGTCGGCGCCCTGCCAGCGTCCGGAAAAGTGGAAAGGCAGGAACACGGTGTCGGGTCCGACACGCTCCGTCACCAGCGCCTGGACATTCAGGCGCGCACCTGTCGGGGTGCTGACCCAGGCCCGTTCACCGTTGCGGATGCCCTTCTCGGCAGCCACCTTGGGATTGATCTCGATGAACATTTCCTGTTGCAGCTCGGCCAGCCAGGGGTTGGAGCGGGTTTCCTCGCCACCGCCCTCGTATTCCACGAGACGGCCCGAGGTCATGATCAGCGGGAATTTTTCATGCACCTTGTCGGCGATGTTTTTCTGCTGGATGGTCTTGTAAAGCGTCGGCAGGCGCCAGAAGGCCTTCTTGTCGTCATGCGTCGGGTACTTGGCCATGAGGTCGGGCCGGTTGCCGTACAGCGGCTCGCGGTGCTGCGGAATCGCGTCGGGGAAGTTCCATACCACCGCACGCGCCTTGGCATTGCCAAAAGGATGACAGCCATGGCCCGTCATGAACACCCGGATCAGTCCGCCCGAAGGATCGGTCTTCCAGTTCTTGCCTTCAGCCGCGGCCTTCTCCGGCTCGGTCAGCTCATCCCACCAGCCGAGCTTCTTGAGCAGCAGGTGGTCAAGTTCCGGATAGCCGGTCTGGATGTCGGCGCCTTTGGAGTACGAGCCGTCTTCGGCGAGCAGGTTCTTGCCGTCCTTCTCAACGCCGAAGTTGGCGCGAAAGTTGCCGCCGCCGTCCATCACGTGTTTGGAGGTGTCGTAGAGGTTAGGGGAACCAGGGTGTTTCATTTCCGGGGTTCCGTAGCAGGGCCATGGCAGACCGAAATAGTCGCCTGTCGTGTCGTAGCCCGTTTCCTTGTCCTTGCCGCCTTTGGATTTCAGCGTCTTGACGTCAAACATGTGCATGTTGCGCATGTGGGCCTTCAGGCGCTCGGGGCTTTGCCCAGTGTAGCCAATGGTCCAGACACATTTGTTGATCTCGCGCAGGATGTCTTCCGGCACGGGTTCGTCCATGCCCTTGACCTTCTGCATCTTGTAGTTCTTCGACAGCTCCTTGGCGAAGCCCAGCTTCTCGGCCAGCTGGTGCATGATCATGTGGTCGCTGCGGCTCTCCCACAGCGGCTCGATGACTTTTTCACGCCACTGCAGCGAGCGGTTGGAGGCCGTCACGGAACCGCTGGTCTCGAACTGGGTTGCGGCCGGCAGCAAATAGACGGCGCGGTTGGGATTGAGGTCTTCGGCCTTGCCCGGCATGGCCGCCATGGCGGCTGTGGCCGAGGGGTAGGGATCAATCACCACCAGCAGGTCGAGCTTGTCCATGGCGCGCTTCATCTCCAGACCCCGGGTCTGCGAGTTGGGCGCATGGCCCCAGAACACCACGCCACGAAGGTTGGAATCCTGGTCGATGAATTCGTTTTTCTCCATCACGCCGTCGATCCAGCGCGACACGGTGATGCCGGGCTTGCCCATCATGGCGGGCGAGGCATAACGCCCCTTGATCCAGTCAAAGTCCACACCCCAGGTCTTGGCGAAGTGTTTCCAGGAACCTTCAGCCAGGCCGTAGTAACCCGGCAGCGAATCCGGGTTGGGTCCGACATCGGTCGCGCCTTGCACGTTGTCATGGCCGCGGAAAATATTGGTGCCGCCGCCGGAGACGCCGACGTTGCCGAGGGCCAGCTGCAGGATGCAGGAGGCGCGAACCATGGCATTGCCGATGGTGTGCTGGGTCTGGCCCATGCACCAGACGATGGTGGACGGCCGGTTCTTGGCCATCATCTCGGCGGCCATGTACACGCGCGCCTCGGGCACACCGCAGGCTTCCTCGACCTTGTCCGGCGTCCACTTCGCGAGCACGTCTTCCTTGACCTTGTCCATGCCGTAGACACGGTCGTTGATGTACTTGGTGTCCTCCCAGCCGTTCTTGAAGATGTGATACAGCATGCCGAACAGGAACGGAATGTCCGAGCCGGAGCGGATGCGGATGTACTCGTCGGCCTTGGCTGCCGTGCGCGTGAAGCGCGGGTCCACCACAACCATCTTGCAACCGGTTTCCTTCGAGTGCAGCATGTGCAGCAGGCTGACCGGGTGCGCTTCGGCGGCGTTGGAGCCGATGTACAACGCGCACTTGCTGTTTTGCATGTCGTTGTACGAATTGGTCATGGCGCCGTAGCCCCAGGTGTTGGCCACACCCGCCACCGTGGTGGAGTGGCAGATGCGTGCCTGGTGGTCGCAGTTGTTGCTGCCCCAGAAGCTCACGAACTTGCGCATCAGGTAGGCCTGCTCGTTGTTGTGCTTGGACGATCCGACCCAATACACCGAATCAGGGCCGCTGGCCTTGCGCAGCTCCATCATGCGGGCGGTGATCTCGTTGAGGGCCGTGTCCCAGCTGATGCGCTCGTACTTGCCGTTGACCAGCTTCATCGGATAACGCAGGCGGTACTCGCCGTGACCGTGCTCGCGCAGTGCAGCCCCCTTGGCGCAATGCGCGCCGAGGTTGATCGGCGAGTCGAACACCGGTTCCTGCCGGACCCAGACGCCGTTTTCGACGACCGCATCGACCGCACAGCCCACCGAACAATGGGTACACACCGTGCGCTTGACCTCGATTTTTCCGCCGCCGTCACCCGCGCCAGGCGCCGCAGCCTTGGCTTTCTTGACCAGCGTCAGTTGGGTGGCAGCCAGACCGACGCCGACCCCCAGGCCCGAGCGTCGCAGGAAAGCGCGGCGGTCCATGGTGGGCAGAGCATTCGACAGTCCGCGCGACAAGCTTTGTACAAAACGAGCGGATCCGGCGCGCTGCGCCGTATCGCCGTGAACACCGTGAATTTTTTTCGTGAGCAGCATGGAGCTCTCCGTAAGAAGGGGAACGGGAAAAACTAGATACGCGCGGTCTGGTAGTAGCGCTTGACGTGATCCGACAGGCTGTAGCCGCCGCCTTTTTCCGGCGCAGGCTTGGATTCCTGGAGGGCGGCCTCGGGCGCTTGCACCCCGGGCAGGGCGACCGCCACGGCGGCAACAGCACCGGTGGCGGCAGCGCCGAAGAAGAAGCCCCGGCGCGAGGGTTTTGGCTGGCTGTCCTGCATAGTGGTCTCCAAGGAAGCTTGCTGTTATGAACTGGTTTGCATACTTACTGACCTGCCTACTTTACGTCAGACCTGCACATGCGACAACGGTCAGGCCAAGCCAAATACAACACCTAGGGGAAAACGATAGGGCATCTTAGTTTTTACCCCGACGGATCTAATCAAAGGAAAGTGTCGCATTTTGAGAAAAGCTGCTGCGCGGGGAGGCTACACCGTGCCTCGCATTGGCCCGCCCTGCTCAGGCCAGCATGTCAAAGCCCTGGGTTTCAACGCTGAGAAACGTGTGGGTGAATCCGGCCAGGCCGCGGTAGAAATCGGCCTTCGGGTGAGCACTGACCGCATCGCACAGGGTGGTTGCCCAAGGCTGCAGATGGCGTGCAAAAAACTCGCGCTGGCGCGTCAGGTTGGCGACCGCCACATCGTCCCCCGCTATCAGGTAACGCATGACTTCGCACAGGTAGGCGATATGGTCTTCGGTTTCGGGCATGGCCTCGTCGCGCGCCAGGCCCAGCGCTTCCAGATCGGTGCGCAGCGCCGCCAGCGGCTTCTCGTTGAGGAACCCGCTGAGGTAGTGGGAGCCGAACAGATAGACCTCGGGCTTGCCGACGCCGCCAAACAGCGCCTCGTATTCCCGGGCGATCTCCCCGTCCGACAACCTGCGGGCGGCGCCGACCAGTTCAGCCCACGAGGCTTCCAGCAAGGCACCGGCCGCCGGCGCTTCGGTCACCGCCACCCGCAGGTTGTCGAGCAGGTCAGCCGGCGGTGGCGCGTAGTAAAGCGCGGCCAGCAGCCCATACACTTCGGCGCGGGCGGTTTCTTCGTCCAGCGTGGACGGTACGAGTTGGGCGGGCTGGGTCATGGGATTTAGCGAATGTCCGTGATCTTGATTTCGTTGTCTGCCGAGTAGATGTCAATCACGCGGCAGTCGCTGCACATTTTCAGGCGTTCGGCAGCCGCCCCCTGGAACATCGCATGGCCGGCCAGCTTGCCCAGCATGGACTCGATAGCCTTGAGGGTGCCGAACGGTTTGCTGCAGCGTATGCACTGGTAGGGCTGGCTCTCGTTGAGCACACGCGCCTCCTTGCGCTGCGGCGTGAGCAGCAGGCGCGGCTGCAGGGAGATGGCGCTTTCCGGACAAGTCGTCGCGCACAGGCCGCACTGCACGCAGTTTTTCTCGATGAATTTGAGCTGGGGCCGCTCCGGGTTGTCCTGCAGCGCGCTGGCCGGGCAGGCGCTGACGCAGCTCAGGCACAAGGTGCAGGCGTCCTTGTTGATGGCCAGCGTGCCCAGCGGCGAGCCGGCGGCCGGCAGCGCAATCGCCTCGGACCTGACCGTGGCCTGTGTCATCAGGTGATCCAGCGCCAGCTCCAGGGTGGCTCGCTTGTCGGCCTGCACGGCAAAGCCGGCCGCCTGGGCCACGCCCTGGGCGGGCGCCATCTGCAGCTGGGCGTCGAGCGCTGCCAGATCACGTGCATCCCTGGCTTCGAAAATCCGGAAGTGCTCCCCCTGGTAACCGAGACCGCTGAGGATGGCCTGCGCCACCTCCATCTGCTCGCGCACAGCCTCGCGGTACTGCGGTGCCTCCTCGTCCGTCATCAGGACCCATACCTGGGAAGCGCCGTGGGCGATGGCCGAGAGCCACAATTCCAGGCCCACCGACACGGTGTGCCACAAGGCCAGCGGCAAAACGCGCGCCGGCACGCCGTGCGTGGCCGGATCGAGCCGCGCCAGGCGGCCCAGGTCACCCAACAGCCGCGTGCCCGCTTCCTGGCTGTGCAGCAGCAGGGCCGCCTGCTTGCCGCCGGTGCGCGCATAGGTACCCAGCAGGGTCTTGATCTTCGCGCCCTGCTCCCCGGGACGCGGGTAGGCAAACGTCAGTGCCCCGCTCGGACAGACCGTGGTGCAGGCACCGCAGCCCACGCACAGATTGGGATTCACCACGATTTGCTGCCGGTCGCGCTCGCTGCTGATCGCCGAGGCCGAACAGACGTCGATACAGGCCGTACAGCCGGTTTTTTCATTGCGGCTGTGGGCGCAGAGTTTTTGCTTGTAGTTGAAGAACTTGGGCTTTTCGAACTCGCCGACGAGCGAACGCAGTTGCAGCAGGGTGCGGCTGTCCTGGCCATCCCAGCGGAAATAACCCTGGGGCAAGGCATGTTGCGTGAAGGCCGGGGTGGCACGCAGGTCCAGCACCAGATCGAACTTTTCGCTCAAGGCCTCGGGTGCGCGGCCGAAATCAATCGCGCCGGCCACACCGCAAGCCTTGACGCAGGCCCGGTGCGACTTGCACAGGGCATTGTCGATCTGGTAGTCGAAACCGATGGCGCCTTCGGGGCAGACCGCCAGGCAGGCGTTGCAGCGCGTGCACAGGTCGAGGTCAATCGCGTTGCTGCGCTGCCAATGGAGCTCGAAAGCTCCCAGCCAGCCGGTCAGGCGCTGGATCTGCCCGGCCAGCACCGGGTAACGCCGCTCCTGCAGACCACCATCGCGGCCCGTCCCCAGACTGAACAGCGTGACGTCCAGCGCGTCCGACAGCAAGCCGGCGGCGCGTTCGCCCGCATCGAGTTCACCAATGATGAGCACGCGACCCGCACTTTTGTAGGTCACGGTCGCCACGGGTTCCGCATCCGGCAGGTGGGCCACCGCGAGCAGGGCCGCAATTTTCGGACTGGCCTGGGCGGCGTCCCGGCTCCAGCCGCCGGTCTCGCGGATGTTGACGAACTTGATGACCGAGGTCGCGCCCTCGGTCTGCTGCGCCAGTTCCGCGAAAAGCCGGGTCTCCTGGGTGCAGGCCACCACTACGTCGTCGCCGGACTGGACCGCCTTCTGGAAGGCGCCCGCTTCGCGGCGGCACAGCGCCGAATGCAGGGTCAGTTTTTCATCAAGTGCCGTGCCCAGCGTCTGGGGCTGGAGCGGCATGGTCTGGTTGCAGTCGCAAATCAGTGTGGGCATGGTTTTCTTGGCTGGCGCCAGAGCCAGGTTGCGGCTCGGGTTGGCTGGAATGTTCTGGGGAAATGGCCGGATCGGGTATGTCCGTGCCTTCATGGGACTGTGCCACGGTTTCATCCGTGGGGTTATTCGCAGTTTCCCGTGGTGCAGTGGTCTGTGCCGCCTTCCCGCCCTCTTTCTCTTCCTTCTCTTCCTTTTCTTCATCCTCAAACAGATTGAGAAACTTGGCGCTCGTCATCTGCCGGAGCATGGACTCGGGAATGGGATCGGACCTGGAATAGTCGTCGATGTAGATGTCCAGGCCGTCCATCACATTGAAGTGTGGGTCGGCAAACAGCTTTTTCATCGCGGCGTTGCGCACTTCGGGCCCGACATCGCCGGCCATGAAGGGCTTGAAATCGGAGTCCTTCGTCAAAAGCTGCGCGTCCTGCAACGTCGGCAGCTTTCTTTCGGCTGGCGTTGCAGCATCGGCCGGAGCCGGCACGGCTGCCGCAGGGACCGGCGCGCCCGTCCGGGCGGTCTCTGGAGCCATAGGCGGGGTCAGGGCAGGCGCCGGTTCGTCCAGCGGTTTGCCCTGCAGGGCGTCCGTCTTGCGCCGCGCCCACCGGCCCAGGAATCCGGGGGCTTCGTCAGCCATGGCCGTCTCCGCCAAACTTCTTGTCCGTGCTCACCCGCGCCGGGTTGCCAAAGCGGTCCTGCAGCGGCTTGAAGCTTTGCGGGCGCTGCCGACGCTTGGCCTCCAGCACGTAATGGGCATCGACAAAAGCCTGCACCCACTCGACCACATCGCGCGGCGCCGCCACCTGCTCCACGGTTTCCTGCGCGTCGAGCCAGCGTCCGGCGTCGTGGTAACTCAGGGTCACGGTCTGCGGCACGGCCACCGGCTCGTCGGCCAGCGTCGCCTCTTCCTCCATGCGCCAGACCACCCAGAAGCAGGGCTGGGGCGTGGTGACGTTGAGGTAATAACCTTCCGCGTCGTCGGTGAACAGCTCGACCTTGAAACCGGGATGCAGCCAGCGCTCTTCCTGCTCGTCCTTGAGCAGCAGGCGCGGCTGCGCGCCAAAACTTTCCTCGTGCGGCACGATGTCGGCCAACGACCAGCGCCAGGGCTGCCAGCGGTTGTCGATGCGCTCGCGGCGCATGACCACGGCCACAACCACACTGGGGCGGCGAATGGCCGTATCGGCACCGGGAAACTGCAGGACGAATTCAGACATGCACGCAGTGTACGGCTGTCTTCATGCGCATTTGTGGCACAACTCTTTTGTCACCCACAGCCTGGAAGGTTAAAGACCCCCGGTAGCACCAGGCCCGTAACCTGCAGCCCCTGCAAGCTGTCCGCCGCGATGAATCGCCACGGCGCAGTACTTGAATTCCGGAATTTTTCCGAACGGGTCCAGCGCAGCGTTGGTCATCAGGTTGGCCGCAGCTTCGTGATAGGCAAACGGGATGAACACCGCGCCCGGCGGCGTGCCGTCGTCGCGCCGCACATGAAGGGCGACCGCCCCGCGCCGCGACTGCACGGTCACCACGTCGCCCGGCGCCAGCCCCAGCGCCAGCAGGTCGGCGCCGCACAGCGAGGCCGTGGCCAGGGGTTCGATGGCATCGAGCACGGCGGTGCGCCGCGTCATGCTGCCGGTGTGCCAGTGCTCGAGCTGCCGTCCCGTGATGAGCACAAAAGGGTAGTCGGCATCGGGCCGTTCGTTGGCAGGAATGATGTCAGCCGGTACCAGGTGCACGCGCCCGTCTTCAGTGGCAAAGTGGTCGATGAACACGGTGGGCGCACCGGGGTCGTCTGCGCTCAGGCAGGGATAGGTCACGCTGGATTCGCGTTCCAGCCGCTCCCAGGTGATGCCCGAGATCGCGGTGTGCATGGCCTGGCGCATCTCCTCATAAACCGCAGCCACGCCGCTGTGCTCCCCCGGGTAATCCCAGGACAGGCCCAAGCCCCCGTCGCCGGGCCGCCCCAAGGCGGGGCCGGCCCCCTCGGGGGGCAGCGACGACACGACGTGTGAAGCGTGGGGGCCCATGCGCAGCGCGATCTGCTGGATGATCCACAAGTCGGGCCTGGCCTGCCCGGGCGGGTCCACGGCCTGCCGGCCGAGCTGGACCATGCGGTCGGTGTTGGTGACGGTGCCGGTCTTTTCAGGCCAGGCGGTCGCGGGCAGCACCACATCGGCCAGCCAGGCGGTCTCGGTCATGAAGATGTCCTGCACCACCAGATGCTGCAGGCTGGCCAGCGCGTGGCGCGCGTGGTTCAGGTCGGGGTCGCTCATGGCCGGGTTTTCGCCCATGATGTACATGCCGCGCACCTTGTGCGGGTCGCTCTCGGGCGCCAGCGCCTTGTGCATGATTTCAACAACTGTGTAGCCGGGCTGCCGGTCCAGCGGTGTTTTCCAGAACGCTTCGAACCAGGCATGGGCCGCCTGGTTGTCCACGCGCTGGTAGTTGGGAAACATCATGGGGATCAGGCCGGCGTCGCTGGCGCCCTGCACGTTGTTCTGGCCGCGCAGCGGATGCAGGCCGGAGCCGGGTTTGCCGATCTGACCGGTCACGGTGGCCAGCGCGATCAGGCAGCGCGCGTTGTCGGTGCCGTGGACATGCTGGCTGATGCCCATGCCCCACAGAATCATCGCCGCTTTGGCCTTGGCAAATGCCCGGGCGACCTCGCGCAGGGTCCCGGCGGGAATCCCGCAAACCGGCGCCATGGCCTCGGGGCTGTAGCCCTTGACGTTTTCCCGGAGCGCTTCGTAATTGCTGGCGCGCCGGTCGATGAAGTCCTGGTCCACCAGGCCCTCCTCAATCACCGTATGGATCAGTGCATTGAGCATGGCCACGTCGGTGTCGGCCTTGAACTGCAGCGTGCGCCAGGCGTTCCTGCCGATATCGGTGACGCGCGGATCAGCGAGCACGATTTTGGCGCCCTTCTGCGCGGCATTCTTCATCCAGGTGGCGGCCACGGGATGGTTGGCCGAGGGGTTGGAGCCAATCACAAATATCAGGTCGGAATGCGCAACATCATTGACCTGGTTGCTCACCGCGCCCGAGCCGACGCCTTCAAGCAGCGCCGCCACGCTGGACGCGTGGCACAAGCGGGTGCAGTGGTCCACGTTGTTGGAGCCGAAGCCGGTGCGCACCAGTTTCTGGAACAGGTAAGCCTCTTCATTGCTGCCTTTGGCGGAACCAAAGCCCGCCAGCGATTTTTTGCCGCAGGTGTCACGCAGGTGCTTGAGCGGGCCGGCTGCCAGCGCCAAGGCCTCTTCCCAGGTCGCTTCGCGGAACACTTCCGACCAGTCCGCCGTGTTGCGGTTCAGATGCTGCAAGGCGGCCGGATCCTTGGGGACACCGGCCTTGCGGATCAGGGGCACGGTCAGACGCTGCGGGCTGTGCGCATAGTCAAAACCAAAACGCCCCTTGACGCACAGCCGCGAATGGTTGGCCGGTCCGTCGCGGCCATCGACACTGACAATTTTGTTGCCTTTCACCTTGTAGGTCACCAGGCAGCCGACGCCGCAGAAGGGGCAGACCGAATCAACTTTTTTATCGACGGCCTGGGACCCCACCAGGGTCTTGGGCATCAGGGCACCGGTCGGACAGGCCTGCACACACTCGCCGCAGGCCACGCAGCTGCTGTCGCCCATCGCGTCGCCCAGGTCAAAGACGATCTCACTGTGCGATCCGCGCATGGCGTAGCCGATCACGTCGTTGACCTGCTCTTCGCGGCAGGCGGTCACGCAACGCTTGCACTGGATGCAGGCGTCCAGGTTCACGGCCATGGCCGGGTGCGACACATCGGCGGCCGGCTGCTCGCGGCGCAGCGCTTTCAGTTCGGGGCGCACGGCAACATCCATGCGCGCGGCCCACTCGCTGAGTTCGCCGTGCTGCAGCGATTCATCGGTCTCATCCCATTTGTAGCCGGTGTCGGGCATGTCGGAGAGCAGCATCTCCAGCACCATCTTCTGGCTCCTGACAGCGCGTTCGCTGCTGGCCTGCACCTCCATGCCAGCCGTGACGTTGCGGCAGCAACTGGGGGCCAAGGTGCGTTCGCCCTTGATCTCGACCACGCAGGCACGGCAATTGCCGTCGGCGCGGTAGCCGTCCTTGTAGCAAAGGTGCGGAATGCAGACACCGCTGCGCTCGGCAGCTTGCAGAATGGATTCGCCCTCGTAAGCGTCGACGGACTTGCCGTCAAGCAGAAAGGGGATGACCTGGGGCGTGACCTCAAAGGGCTTGGCTGGGGCATTCATGTCAGGCGACTTCGTGTGCAAAGTATTTCTGGACACAACGCACCGGGTTGGGCGCCGCCTGACCCAGTCCGCAAATGGACGCATCGGCCATCACCACGTTCAGGTCTTCCAGCGTGGCGTTGTCCCACACGGGCGCCTCCATCAACTTCGCCGCCTTGACTGTGCCGACGCGGCAAGGCGTGCACTGGCCACAGCTTTCGTGGGCGAAAAAACGCATCATGTTGAGGGCTGCATCACGGGCTTTGTCCATGTGCCCCAACACGATGACTGCAGCCGAGCCGATGAAGCCGCCGTGCGGCTGCAGGGTGTCGAAGTCGAGTGGCAGGTTGGCATGGCTGGCCGGAAAAATGCCGCCTGAGGCGCCGCCGGGCAGATAGGCATAAAGCTGGTGGCCGTCGGCCATGCCGCCACAGTATTCGTCGATGAGCTCCTGCACCGTGATGCCGGCCGGCGCCAGCTTGACACCCGGATTCTTCACGCGCCCGCTGACGCTGAAAGAGCGCAAACCCTTGCGGCCGTGGCGTCCGAAGCCGCTGAACCACTGCGGGCCTTTCTCCACAATATCGCGCACCCAGTACAGGGTCTCGAAGTTGTGCTCCAGTGTGGGCCGGCCGAACAGCCCGACCTCGGCGATGTAGGGCGGGCGCAGGCGCGGCTCGCCGCGTTTGCCTTCAATGCTTTCGATCATGGCGGACTCCTCGCCGCAGATGTAGGCCCCCGCGCCCCGTCGCAGCTCGATGTGCGGCAGCGGACAGGGCGGATCCGCCAGCAGCTTGGACAGCTCGGCTTGCAGCATGGTGCGGCAGTCGTGGTACTCGTCGCGCAAATAGATGTAGCAGGCCTCGATGCCCACCACCTGCGCCGCGATCAGCACCCCCTCCAGGAAACGGTGCGGATCGCGTTCCAGCCAGGTGCGATCCTTGAACGTGCCGGGCTCTCCCTCGTCGATGTTGACCGCCATCAGGCGCGGGCCGGGCTGGCCCTGCACGATGCGCCACTTGCGCCCCGCCGGAAAACCCGCGCCGCCCAGACCGCGCAGGCCGGAATTTTCCATGGCTGCAAGCACCGCCCCAGCATCTTCTTCCCCGTTGACCAGCGCCGCCGCGAGCGCGTAACCCCCGTGGGAACGGTAGGTCTCGTAGTTCGCGAAGGCTGGCAACACCTCATCCGCCGTGCCAGGGACACTCTTTTCCGCGTACTGAGACGCTACGAAATTAATAGCTACTTGCGCTTTCTCCTTCTGGGCTGGAGGCTGATTTGCCATCAAAACCACGGCCTCGACCGTGGCCCGCGGCAGCGCCTGCTGGTGCACCAGAACGGCCGGCGCCTGCTCACAACGGCCCAGGCAGGGCGCAGCCATGACACGCACCTCCTGCCCGAGCAGCGCCGGCAGGCGCGCCAGCAGGTCCTGCGCACCGGCCAGCTCGCAGGCCAGCCCGTCGCACACGCGAACCGTGAGCCCGGGCGCCTGGCCGTCGCCCTTGACCACCTCGAAATGGTGATAAAAACTTGCGACCTCGTACACCTCGGCCATGGGGACGTTCATCTCCCGGGCCAGCGCCACCAGGTGCCGCTCATGCAGGCATCGGTAGGCGTCGTTGAGTTTGTGCAGGTGTTCGATCAGCAGGTCGCGCCGGTGGCCGCCTTCGGGCCGCCCGCCTATGAGCGCGCGAACCTCGGCCAGAGAAACCTCGTCGGCCTGGCGGCCCTTGAGTTTGCTTTTGCGGCGGATGCGCTCGCGCATGTCGTCCAGCGTGGCCAGGGCCACGGTGGGAACAGGAACAGGAAGGACCGGGGAAGCGTTCATGACGCACTGTCGCTCCTGGGCCCGCCTGCGTCAAATTGAATTCATGTATGCGCAGATTCAGGATCTGAATGCAGGGTCCCGCTGTGCTGCGCCGCGTGACGCAGCCACTCCCCATCCTGGGCCAGCACCAGCGCGGCCTGCAGCGCCCGCGAGGGGCTGGCCTTGACCAGCGTGAAAAAGCCGACAGGTGTCGTGAGTTCGGGCTGGACCAGCGGCAGGGCTTCGAGTTCGGCATAACTGCGGACCGCGCCCACCAGCGCACCCGGCAACACGCTGCAGACCTCGCCGGCGACCACGCTGAGGGCCAGCGCCAGGATGGAGTTGGTTTCCATGACCGGCTTGACCGCCAGCCCCAGGCCGGCAAAGGCGCTGTCCACGATGCTGCGGTTGTGCATCTCGGGCGTCAGCAGGCACAGCGGCAGCTGCGCCGCTCCGCGCCAGTCCATGGCCGGGCCCACACGCAGCCCGCTGCCCGGCCGGCCGGGCGCCGCCGCGCGGCGCACCAGGAAGTAGTGTTCGGTGTACTGCGGGAAGATCTCGAAACGGCTGGCGCGCTGGTTCAGGCGTTCGACAAACCCCAGGCCCAGGTCCAGCGACAGGTTCTCCAGGCCGAGTTCAATTTCCTGCGAACTCAACGACCGCACCACGGGCGCGATGCCCGGGTAACGCTGCCGGAGCCGGGCCGCAAAACGCGTTGCCACCGGCACGGCCGTCGGCACGACGCCCAGCTGCAGCGCACCCTGCGGCTGGCTGGCACTGCTGCGCAGCTCCTGCTGCAGCAGTTCGTGTTCGTGCAGCATGCGTTGCGCCGTGGCCAGCACGCGTTCGCCTTCCGGCGTGAGGCCGGCGTAGGTGCGGCCGCGCTTGACGATGGCGATACCGAATTCTCTTTCCAGCGCACGCAGGGCGTTGGACAGCGCCGGCTGGGTGATGCCGCAGGACTGGGCGGCGCGCGCGTAATGCCGGTGCTCGCTGAGGGCCACCAGATAACGCAGCGAAGCGAGCATGTTCATGGTTGGCCCCCGGCGCCCGGAAAGATCAGGTGTTTTTCGAGATCGTGATGGTCGGGAACTTGGCCGAAAAGTCTTTCGCCTTGGCGGCAATCGTGATGGCCACCTGGCGCGCCACGGCCTTGTAGATGCCGGCGACTTCGCCGTCCGGGT
The DNA here is from genome assembly GCF_002379095.1 of Polaromonas sp. AER18D-145. Classification (GTDB taxonomy): domain Bacteria; phylum Pseudomonadota; class Gammaproteobacteria; order Burkholderiales; family Burkholderiaceae_C; genus Polaromonas. The sequence continues at coordinate 32,814 of NZ_NBZV01000033.1, read as the reverse complement.
CGGCCACCACGGTGGGCCGGCCGTTGTCGGCCTGCAGGCGGATCTGCATGTCCAGCGGCAGTGCGCCGAGGTAACTCATGCCGTAGTCGGCCGCCATCTTCTTGCCGCCGTCCTGACCAAAGATGTGCTCGGTGTGGCCGCACTTGCTGCAGATATGCACCGCCATGTTTTCGACAATGCCCAGAATCGGCACACCGACCTTCTCGAACATCTTGATGCCTTTTTTGGCGTCGAGCAAAGCGATGTCCTGCGGCGTGGTGACAATCACCGCACCGGTGATGGGCACGCGCTGGGACAACGTGAGCTGGATGTCGCCGGTGCCAGGCGGCATGTCGACGATCAGGTAGTCCAGGTCCTTCCAGTTGGTCTGGCGCAGCAACTGCTCCAGCGCCTGCGTCGCCATGGGGCCGCGCCAGATCATGGCTTCGTCCTGCGCGACCAGAAAACCGATGGACATGACCTGGATGCCGTAGTTTTCCATCGGCTCCATGTTCTTGCCGTCCACGCTTTCGGGCCGGCCCTCGATGCCCATCATCATGGGCTGGCTGGGCCCGTAGATGTCGGCGTCGAGCAGGCCGACGCTGGCACCTTCAGCGGCCAGGGCCAGCGCGAGGTTGACGGCGGTGGTGCTTTTGCCCACGCCGCCCTTGCCGGAGGCCACGGCCACGATGTTTTTGACATTGGGCAGCAGTTGCACGCCGCGCTGCACGCTGTGGCTGGCGATCTTGAAACCGACGTTGACCGACACGTTGGTGACGCCCGCCACGCCCTTGGCAGCGGCGATCAGCAGCTTGCGGATGCCGGCGAGCTGGCTTTTGGCCGGGTAACCGAGTTCGACGTCGAAGGACACGTCGCCGCCGGCGATCTGCAGGTTTTTAAGCGCCTTGGTGCTGACAAAATCCTTGCCGGTATTGGGGTCAAGCACGCCTTGCAGGGCGTTCAAAATTGCCTGTTGTTCTACAGCCATCTGGGGAATCTCCGATTGAATCTGGGGTGGCAAGCCGGCCGCACCGGGGCGCGCCGCGCGGCAGCGGGATGGGCTGAAGTCTAAGCCAATGCCGGGGCAGGTGCCGGCCGGCGATGACCTGACAACCCGGCCATGCGTGCGGGCTTTCGCCGGGGCGCAGCCTTGATCTGCCTCAATGCGTGCCATGCACACAGGCGGAAAATGATTTTTCGTGAAGATGCAGGGATGGCAGGCACCCTCCCGGCATCCGCTCAGCGGCCGCATGTGCGGCCCGCACGTTTTGACACGTCCTGCTTCCTGCTGGAGGATTTCATGTCCACGATCCCGCTCAATCTGGAAACCGACACGGTGGTCCTGCCACCGCCGGCCGTGCCGCCCGCCGTCACGCTGGCGCAGGCACTGGAGAAGCGCCACAGTTCGCGCGCCTTCCTGCCGGACACCCTGCCCCTGGAAACGCTGTCGGCGCTGCTGTGGGCCGGCTTTGGCATCAACCGGCAGGGCAGCGCCCACCGCACCGCACCGTCGGCCCGCAACTGGCAGGAGATCGACGTCTACGCGGTGTTGCCCGAAGGCGCCTACCGTTACGACGCCATGTCCCACCAGCTGCTGCTGGTCAAGGCCGAAGACCTGCGCAGTGCCACCGGCACGCAGGACTTCGTGGCCAGCGCGCCGCTGAATCTCGTCTATGTTGCGGACTTCAGCCGCATGCATGATGCCAGCGCCGAGGAGCGCCATTTTCTTGCCGGCGCCGACGCCGGCTGCATTGCCCAGAATGTCTACCTGTTTTGCGCTGCCACCGGTCTGGCGACGGTGGTTCGCGGCCTGATCGACCGGGGCCGGCTGGCGGCGGCCCTGGGCTTGTCCCCGACCCAGCGCATCGCCCTGGCACAAACCGTCGGTTCCCCGGCGGCGCCATGAAACCTGCCTGAGCGGGAAACATCCATGGAACTGCGTTCAAGCGCTTTTGCGCCGAATGGCGAGATACCGCGGCGCCACACTTGCGAAGGCGACGACAGTGCCCCGCCGCTGCACTGGGACGGTGTCCCGCCAGCCGCGCGCAGCCTGGTGTTGATCGTGGACGATCCCGATGCACCCGACCCGGCTGCACCGCGGCAGACCTGGGTGCACTGGGTGCTGGTCGACCTGCCGCCGGACAGCACCGGTATGCCGGCGGGCGGCCATCCATTGCCGGGCGGTGCACGCGCAGGCCTCAACGACTGGCACCGGGCGGACTACGGCGGCCCTTGCCCGCCGACAGGCCGGCACCGCTATTTCTTCAAGCTCTACGCCCTGGATACGACACTGCCCACGCTCCATCAACCGACCAAGGCGGCGGTCGAGCGCGCCATGCAAGGCCATGTGCTGGCCAACGCGGAACTCGTGGGCACCTACCAGAAGACCCGCGCCTGAGCGCGATTCACGGCGTGTCGATGGCTGGGTCCGCCCCAGCCTCCCGGGAGGCTGCGCCCCAGCGGGTGGCGCCAAAAGCCTCCAGGAAGCGGTCCAGGTCCTGTGCCGGCAGGTGGTCGATACCTGCCGCCCCGGCCCGGCCGGCGCCGCCGAAACGGTGGCACAGCTCCCTCGCGCCACCTGCGGCGGACAGCGGCGCACGCACGCTGACGACATAGGCACCGCCGCGCATGGCCTTCAACACGGCATGCGCCTTCTGCGGCTCGGCACGGGCGAGTTCATTGGCCAGGCAGCCGATCACGCGCCGGCTCCAGCCGGCGTCCGGCAGCAGGGTCGCACTGGCGCGGCCATTCTGCCAGTGCGGCGGCAGGTTCGCAGCCCGGCGCAGGTCATCGCGGCGCAGGGCATCGAGTTGCTGCGCTACCGGCTCGTGCTGCAGCAGGTCAAGCGGGTCGCGGTAACGGACCAGCGTCTCGTACAGGCGCGCCGGCGCCATGAAAACATCGCTCTCCTCCTCGCCGTAGGCGTTGTAATTGATGGCCTCGCCGAGCATGCGCAAGCGGTCACGGTCATCGGTGTTCATGCCGGTCTGCGCCGCGAGCGCGTCGGCCACGCCGGTCAGGTTGTCGCCATACGCCCCCACCAGCGCCCAGGACCGGTGAGCCCCGCCGAGGTGGCGATCCATCAGCAGGCTGGTGCAGGTCTGGCTGTCGAGGTCAATGTGGGTTTCCAGGTTCGGATGGTCTGGCACATCGGGCGGGGCGTGGTGATCGAAGTAGCGCACCCGTGCGCCCGCGGCAAGCAGGCGCAGCAGGGACGCGCGGTTGCGCTGCAGCGACACGTCGCACACCAGCACCTCGTCGCCCGGTCCGGCCTGCACCCGGTCCAGCAGCGCGATATCGCGCTTGAGCCCCGTGACCAGCACAGCCGGTGCCGGCTGCTGCAGCCGCCATTGCAGCACGGCGCACAGGCCGTCGGCATCGCCGTTGCAGACGTCGATGTGCCGCCCCGCGGCCGGCACCGCGGTCATTCGCCTTCCGGATGGGGCGGCGACGGACCTTCGGCGGGCTCGCCGGTCTCGGGATCCAGCCATTCGCCGATGCCGATCTCGCGTTCAGCCTCCTGCAGGCTGAGGGTTGGCTCCAGCTCGCCGCCGTCGGCGGCATCCATGTCCTGCTGCGCCAGTTCCAGCGTCTCGAACGGGCCGAACTCCTGTTTGCCGTCCTGCGCCAGCCAGTGGTAGCCGTCCGGGCGGGCCACGATCCGGCCCGCCTCCTCAGCGGGTTCGGTGGCTTCGGACAACGCCTCGGGCGCTTCCTCGCCGTCCTCGTTCTGGTGGTGCCGGGCATCCGCCGGGATACTTGTCTTGCGTGTCATTCGTCCTCCTTCCATGGCGACAGCGGGCAACTTGCCCGCACGGGGCATTGCTATCAGCAAACCCCATTTTGTGCAGTGTGTCCCTTGCTGGCAAGCCAGCCGTGATGTTGATCAACACCCCTGCAAATGGCAGGGTTGCCCGAATGCGGCGGCAGCGCCCGGATTCACCGCATGGTGCGGGCAAGCACAGGCCGCAGGTCTTCCAGCGTGAGCGTGTTCAGCACATCGGCTTTTTCAAGCCAGCCGCGCCGTGCCTGGTCGATGCCGGAGGTCAGGTGGTTGAACTCAAGCGTGCTGTGGGCATCCGAGTTGATGCAGACCAGCACACCTTCGGCCTTGGCCATCTGACAGGCCGTATCGGTCAGATCGAGCCGCGCCGGCTGGGCATTGAGCTCGACGAAGCAGCCCCGCTCCCGGGCCTTGCGCAGCACCCGCAACAGATCGAAGTCACAGGCGGGTCGCTCGCCGATCAGGCGCCCGCCCGGGTGCGCGAGCAGCGTGAAATACCGGCTGTCCATCGCCCGCAGCAGCCGCGCGGTCTGTTGGGCGCGCGGCAGGTCAAAACGATGGTGCACCGCACCCACCACCAGGTCCAGCCGCTGCAGGATGGTGTCGGGCAGGTCCAGCGTGCCGTCCTCGAGGATGTCGACTTCCACCCCCTTGAGAACCGTGAAGCCCGGCGACTGCGCGTTGAACCGGTCGATGCGATCGATCTGCCTGGCCAGCCGGACCGGATCGACGCCACGGGCGACGCCCAGACGGCGCGAATGCTCGGTGATCGCGAGGTACTGCAGGCCGCGCGCACGGGCCGCTGCAGCCATGGCTTCCAGGCTGTCCTGGCCATCGCTTTCGCTGGTGTGCACATGCAGGTCGCCCCGCAGGTCCCCCAGAACCACCAGCACCGGCAGCCGGCCCTGGCGCGCCGCGTCGATTTCGCCGCGGTCCTCGCGCAGTTCGGGTTCGATGTAACGCAGGCCGATGGCCTGGTAAAGCGCCTCCTCGGTGGCGCCGGGCAGGCGGTCCCGGCCCCGGAAGACGCCGTACTCATTGATCTTTAGCCCACGCTCCTGCGCCAGCCGGCGCAAGGCGATGTTGTGCACCTTCGAGCCGGTGAAGTAGACCCAGGCCGCACCGAAACTTTCCGCCGGCACCGCGCGCAGGTCGACCTGCAGCCCGCTCTTGAGAACCACGCTGGCCCGGGTACTGCCGTGGGCCAGCACCCGGCTCACATCCTCGCCCCCGACGAAACGATCGATCACCGGACTGCGGCCGCTCAGGCTGACCAGCAGGTCCAGATCGCCCACCGTCTCGCGCCGCCGCCGCAGGCTGCCGGCGGCCACAGCGCGCGCCACGCCGGGCAGGGCCGCCAGGTCGGCCAGCAGCGCCCCGGCCGTCTGGTCCGCCCTCCACAGTGGAATGCGCCGCTCCTCCTCCAACTGCGCGGCGGTCGCATCCAGAATGGCCTGCTGGCTTTTGGGACCGAAGCCGTGAATCGCCTGCACCCGTCCTTCCCGGGCCGCATGGTGCAGCTGTTCGATCGTCTGGACACCGAGTTCATGGTGCAGCACCCGCACCCGCTTCGGGCCCAGGCCCGGCACTTTCAGCAGTTCGGTGATGCCGGGCGGGAGCTCCTGGCGCAGGCGCCCCAGCAGCGCGCAGGAGCCGGTTTCCGCGATCTCCCGGATCTTCGCCGCCAGGTCCGAGCCGATGCCTGGAAGGTCATCGAGATCGGCCCCCTGGGCCAGCATGGCCGGCACCGGCTGGCCCAGTTCGCCGACGGTGCGGGCGGCGTTGCGGTAGGCGCGAATGCGAAATGGATTCGCCCCCTCGATGTCGAGCAGATCCGCGATGTCGTTGAGGGCCGCGGCGATGTCGGTGTTATGCGCTGGCATCACATCCGTCGCGCGGCCCACTGCCGGGCCCTGGCGATGGCGATGCGGATGGCGCGCCCTTCGTCCATGCCCTCGGCGAGCAGCGCGTTGGCCACTTCTATCGCCTTGAGGCGCACGGGCTCAGGCAACCCGCGCATGGACACCGGGTAACGCTGAGCCGTCCAGGGCATGGCATCGCCTTCACACCAGCACGAAGCCGGCACCCGGCGCCGCATCGCCGCCCAGTGCCGCCTGAATGGCGTCATCCACATGATCGAGCCAGACGAAGGCCAGGGCCTGCCGTGCGGCCTCGGGCACGTCGCGCAAGTCCTTCTCGTTGCGCCTTGGCAGCAGCACGGTCCGCACACCGGCACGCTGCGCCGCCAGCACCTTTTCCTTGATGCCGCCCACCGGCAGCACCAGGCCGCGCAGGCTGATTTCGCCGGTCATCGCCACCTCGTGGCGCACCGCCCGGTCGGTGAACAGCGACGCCAGCGCAATAAACATTGCCACCCCGGCGCTCGGCCCGTCCTTGGGAATGGCGCCGGCCGGCACATGCACATGCACGTCAACGGCATCGAAACTGGCCGCCGCAATGCGCAGCAGCGGCGCGCGCGACTTCACCAGCGTCAGGGCAGCCTGGGCACTTTCCTTCATCACGTCGCCGAGCTGGCCGGTCAGGATCAGGCGACCGCTGCCGGCGACGCGGGTGGCTTCGATGAACAGGATGTCACCGCCCGCGGGCGTCCAGGCCAGCCCGGTTGCCACACCCGGCAAACTGCTGCGCAGCGCGATTTCGTGTTCGAATTTCGCCGGCCCCAGCAACGCGTCCAGGTCGGCCGCATCAACACGCACCAGCGCTTTCGAACCTTCGGCAATCTGCACCGCGGCGTGGCGCATGACACGCCCGATCTCGCGCTCGAGCTGCCGCACCCCGGCCTCATGGGTGTAGTCGGCCACCAGCGCCTGCAGGGCCGCGCTGGTCAGCTCGCACTGGCCCTCGCGCAGGCCGGCGGCTTCACGCTGGCGCCGCACCAGGTAACGCTGCGCGATCTGCAGCTTTTCCTCCTGCGTGTAGCCTGGCAGGTCAATCACCTCCATGCGGTCCCGCACCGGCGCGGGCACGTGGTCCATCACATTGGCCGTCGCGATGAAAACCACACGGCTCAGGTCGAAAGGCACGCCGAGGTAGTTGTCCCGGAAGGTCGAGTTCTGCTCCGGGTCCAGCACCTCCAGCAGCGCCGCCGACGGATCGCCGTGGGCGCTCGGCGAGACCTTGTCGATTTCGTCCAGCATCATCACGCAGTGGCGCGCACCGGCCTTGCGCAGGCTCTGCACAATCATGCCCGGCATGGCGCCTATGTAGGTGCGGCGATGGCCGCGGATCTCGGCTTCGTCATGCACGCCGCCCAGCGACACCCGCACAAAAGGCCGGTCCAGCGCGCGTGCAATGCTTTGCCCGAGCGAGGTCTTGCCCACGCCGGGGGGGCCGACAAAACACAGGATGGGTGCGCGCCCCTGCGGGTTGAGTTTTTGCACCGCCAGAAACTCGACAATGCGCTGCTTGATGCGCTCCAGCCCGTAATGGTCCGCCTCAAGAATCCGCCGCGCTTCGGCCAGGTCGATCGGGGCGGGTTCCGGCGCCGCCCAGGGCAGCTCGGTCAGCCACTCGAGGTAGGTGCGCAGCATCGAATGTTCGCCGGAAGCTTCCGGCATGCGCTGCAGGCGCCCCAACTCCTTGCGCGCCTGCGCCTCCACATCGGGGGGCATGCCGGCCTTGGTGATCAGCTCGCCAATGCGCGCGACATCCTCACCGTCGCCGTCCTCGCCGAGCTCCTTCTGGATGGTCTTGAGCTGCTCGCGCAGCAGGTATTTGCGCTGGCGGTCATCCATCTGCTCCTTGGTGCGCTCGCCGATTTCCTGCGACAGCCGCAACACCTCGATGCGTCGCGACAGGATCTGCAGCACTTTCTGCAGCCGCTCCTCGGAGTTCACCGTTTCCAGCAGCATCTGCTTTTCGGTGATTTCGGCGTCCAGCAGGCTGGCAACGATGTCGGCCAGGTGCGACGGTGCCCGCACGGTCTGCAGGGTGTGGGCCAATTCGGCCGGCGCGCCCGGCAACAGGGAGAGGATTTCCACGGCACGTTCGCGCAACTGCAGCCCCAGGGCTTCTGCCTGGGTGGAAACAGCGGACGGCTCCTCAATGGCCTCCACGCGCGCGGCCAGAAAAGGGTAACCCTCGACCAGGGCCTCTATCCGGAAGCGCGCCACGCCCTGGCAGACGGCATGCTGCAGTTTTTCACCGGTATCCACATGCTGCAGGACCTTGGCGAAAGTTCCGACATCGCACAGGGCGTCGCGGCCGGGATCATCCACCCGGGCGTCCCGCTGCAACACGATGCCCACCGGGGTGACGCTCCTGCTCGCGTGCTCGATGGCCGCAATTGATTTTTCCCGGCCGACGGTGATCGGCACCAGCGCGTGCGGAAACAGCACCACATTGCGCATCGGCACCAGGGCGATCACGCCCTCGGGCAGCGTCAGCGGATTGGCGTCTGGCAAGTCCATCAGTCACCTCGTCTTGCTTGGATGTCACTCAAGTACGCTGGAGCCGCGTCAGGCCAGGCGGCTGGCAACCGGCAGTGGCAGAGCCTCCCGCCGGTGTTTCCCGGACAGCAGCGCATTGCCCGGGAAGGCGACCGCCTCCACAGTGGAGACAGGGCCGATTTCAGTATAGCCACGGCCTGCGGCGCGGAAAACGGGCCACCGGGCGTTCATGTTGACTTGCATCAAGCAAAGGAAGCGCTTCCCGCCCATCGAGCGCCGGCCAGGTGACCCGCGCGGGCGCTGCGGACGGGGCAGGGCGGTCCGACTTAAAATCACGGGTTAGCCTCAGCAAGCTCTCACAGCTCACCAAAGCACCACCATGCCCCAGCGCCGCCTTTTCGTCACCACCGCCCTGCCCTACGCCAATGGCAATTTCCACATCGGCCACATCATGGAGTACATCCAGGCCGACATCTGGGTGCGCTTCCAGAGGATGCAGGGCCATGCGGTGAATTTTGTCGGCGCCGACGACGCCCATGGCGCGCCCATCATGATTGCGGCCGAGAAGGCCGGCAAGACGCCGCAGCAGTTCGTGGCCGACATCGCCGCGGGACGCAAGCCCTACCTCGACGGCTTTCACATCAGCTTTGACAACTGGCACTCGACCGACGCACCGGAAAACCACCAGTTGGCGCAGCAGATCTACCGGGACCTCAAGAAGGCCGGCCTGATTTCGACCAAAACCATCGAGCAGTTCTTCGATGTCGAAAAGAGCATGTTCCTGCCGGACCGCTTCATCAAGGGCCAGTGCCCGAAATGCGGCGCAAAAGACCAGTACGGTGACAACTGCGAGGTCTGCGGCGCGGTGTATGCGCCGACCGATCTGATCCACCCCTACTCGGCCCTGTCGGGCGCCACGCCGGTGCTCAGGAGCTCGGAACACTTTTTCTTCCGGCTGTCCGACCCGCGCTGCGTCGAGTTCCTCGAGCAGTGGACGCAGGACGGCAAGCTGCAGCCCGAAGTGGCCAACAAGGTCAGGGAGTGGTTCTCGGTGCGTGACAACGCCGACGGCACCCAAAGCGAAGGCCTGGGCGACTGGGACATCTCGCGGGACGCGCCCTACTTCGGCATCGAGATCCCCGACGCGCCAGGCAAGTATTTTTATGTCTGGCTGGATGCGCCCGTCGGCTACCTCGCGTCGCTGAAAAACCTGCTGGACAAGCGCGGTGAGGACTACGAGGGCTACATGGCCGACCCCAAGCTCGAGCAGTACCACTTCATCGGCAAGGACATCGTCACCTTCCACACCCTGTTCTGGCCGGCCATGCTGCATTTCAGCGGCCGCAAGACACCGGACAACGTGTTTGTCCATGGTTTTCTGACCGTCAACAACGGCGAGAAGATGAGCAAAAGCCGCGGCACCGGGCTGGACCCGCTCAAGTACCTGAGCCTGGGCATGAACCCGGAATGGCTGCGTTACTACCTGGCCGCCAAGCTCAATGCGCGCAACGAGGACATCGACTTCAACGCCGACGATTTCATGGCGCGCGTCAACAGCGACCTGGTCGGCAAGTACATCAACATCGCCAGCCGCGCCGCCGGATTCATTGCCAAGCGCTTCGCCGGCCGGCTGGGGGAGATCTCCGCCGACGGGGATGCGCTGCTGTCCGTGCTGCGCGCCCAGAGCGACGCCATCACACAGCTGTATGAATTCCGTGAATTCGCCAAGGCCCTGCGCGAAGTCATGCTGTTGGCCGACCGCGTCAACGCCTATGTGGACCAGAACAAGCCCTGGGAACTGGCCAAGCAGGCCGGCATGGACACGCGCCTGCAGGATGTCTGCACGGTGTGTATCGAGGCCTTCCGCCTGCTCACCATTTACCTCAAACCGGTCTTGCCGGCACTGGCAGCCGAGGTCGAGGGCTTCCTGAAAACCGGGCCGCTGTCGTTTGCCGATGCCGCTGCCGGCCTGGGCAGCGGCCACGCCATCGGCGACTACAAACACCTGCTGCAACGCGTGGACATCAAACAGCTGGATGCCTTGTTTGAGCCTCCAGCCCAGGAAACGCCTGCGCCATCAGCTATCGAATACATAGCACCCGGCGGCGAGGACATCGCACCTGCCATCACCATCGACGACTTCAGCAAGATCGACCTGCGCATTGCCAAAATCATCAACTGCGAAGCCGTGGAAGGTTCGACCAAATTGCTGCGCCTGACGCTGGACGTGGGCGAAGGCACCCTGCGCAACGTCTTCAGCGGCATCGCCTCCAGCTACCAACCGGAAGACCTGATCGGCAAACACACGGTGATGGTGGCCAACCTGGCGCCGCGCAAGATGAAGTTTGGCATCAGCGAAGGCATGGTGCTGGCCGCCAGCCACGCCAATGAAAAAGCCGAGCCGGGCATCTTTGTACTCGAGCCTCTGCCCGGCGCGCAGCCCGGCATGCGCGTCAGGTAAAGAAGCGCTGAATGCGTCCTTGCGGATGGGCGGATCGCGCGCCGCAGGGGACTTGTTCGGCGCTTCCTTAAGCTCAGGCGACAAATCGCAGGGCCTTGCCCGGGCGGGCCGCCATCTCGGTGACCGCCGCCTCCAGCGCCTGCAGCAGCAGGGCCACCCCCGCCGCCTGAAACGGTGCCGCAGCGATGGCAACCTTGAGTTGCAGCACCGCACCCGGTGGCAGCAGTTCGCTGGGGGCCAGGCCGCGCGCGATCAGGCGCTGCCCCATTTCCGAGAGCTGGTCGCGCGTGACGCGGCCCTTGAGGATCAGCACAAAATCGCCGTCGCGGTGCCGCGCCACGGTGTCGCCCTCCCGGGCCACCCGCGTGATGCAGGCCCCCGCATGGACCAGCGCCATCTGGGCCACCTGCAGGCCGTATTCGTCGCGGATCGCCTGGATGTTGCCGATACGCACGCGCAGCACCGCCCCCGAAGCCGGCTCGCGCTGCTGGTGAATGAGCAACTGGTGCAAACGCTCGAGCATCACCCGGTGGTTGACCGCACCGGTCAGCGGGTCAATCCGGGCCATGGTGTCGATACGAGCCCGGTTGTCGCGCCATTCCCGGTTGCGCAGGTACAGGGCAACCAGCAGCAGCGGGATCTCCAGGGCCACGCCCAGTTGCGCCCCGTATTGCGTCATGAAGGACACGGGCACCAGCTGCATGTTGCGCAGGACCGGGAACACGGCGCCAGCCAGCATCGCCAGCACGCCGGCCAGCACCCACAGGCCGACGCTTGGAATGCGCCAGGCGTACCACAGCGCCACACCGAGATAAATTGCGAAGCTGGCCAGGTAGTAGGGGCCGGAGATCGCAAAAAACGGGTTGCGTCCGACAAACAGGAAACACAGCGCCAGTACGGCACCTGCGCCTCCCATCGCCAGCATCAGGCGGGTGGCCCAGCGGGTGCCGCGTCCGAGCACCAGCTCACGCATGAAGAGGTGGCCCAGCGCCGCACCCGTCACCGGAAGCACGTTGGACGCCACGTCATTCCACCAGGGGTTGTCGGGCCAGAAATACTCGCCGGCCAGGCCCGTGAGCGAGAGCTGGCCCAAGGCCATCACCAGCACATAGACCGCGTAATAAAAATGGATGGAGTCGCGCCAGAAATAGGCGTTGACGGTACAGATCACCAGCACCAGCGCCACCAGCCCGGCATAGGCGCCCAGCAGAAAATGCCAGCGCTTGCTGGACGCCTGGAAATCGCGCGCGGACCACACGGTCCAGCGCACGCTGATGGGATGGCTGTGCTGCACCCGCAGGTAGCTGGGCCGGGCCTCCCCCGGCTGCTGCACCAACTCGAACGCCGGATGCAGGTAGGGCAAGGGCCATTGCGAGACCGGGATCGAATCGCCCGAACGCAGGGCACGCCAGCCGCCATCGGCTGCGGGCCGGTACAGGTCCACGCGGTTCATGCCGGGGTGCAGCAACGCCAGCACCATCGGGGTCGGCTCACTGACAGCAGGCAAGGCCAGCTGGTACCACAGGGCCACGGCGCCGCCGGCCGGCATGATGCGCTCGGCGCTGGCCGGTGTGGCCTCGCCGCGAGCAAAGCGCTGCTGAACCTGCTCCAGCGTCTGCTCGCCCGATGTATCCACCAGCACCAGCGCTTCGCCCTGCCGGCCCAGCCATCCGGAGGCCGGGGCCGACCCGGTCTGCGCCAGCACCGGCGGACCGGCCGCCAGCCAACATGCCGCCAGTCCACAGGCGACAAAGGCGAGCAGTGCCCGGCCGGGGCGGCCCGTGACCCGACATGACAAAGACCAACGGCTGGGAAAAAGTGGCATGGAGCGTGCGTGCGCGGCTTAAGATGAGCAACCGCAGGTATTTGAAACAAAAAAGACGTGTCCCACTTTAGCAAGGGACTCCCGGTCTGACCATCCCACAGTTGGAGGATGAACCCGGCCGGCGTGTCACTCTGGAGTCTTCTGATGAACTTGCCCGCCTACCTCGCGCCGTTTCGCCCCCGCATCTTTTCAGCGCTGGGCGGCTACACGCGCGAACGTTTCAGCAACGACCTGGGCGCCGGCATGACCGTCGGCATCGTGGCCCTGCCGCTGGCCATGGCCTTTGCGATTGCCTCGGGGCTGTCGCCGCAGGCCGGCATCTGGACCGCCATCATTGCCGGCGGGCTGATCGCCCTGCTGGGCGGCTCGGCCGTGCAGATCGGCGGGCCGGCCGGCGCTTTCATCGTGATCGTCTACGGCATCGTCGAGCAATATGGCCTGCCCAACCTCCTGATTTCCACCGCCTGCGCCGGCGTGCTGCTGTTCCTGCTCGGGTTTCTCAAAATGGGCACGCTGGTGCGTTACGTCCCGGTCAGCATCGTGGTCGGTTTTACCAACGGCATCGCCGTGCTGATTGCGCTGTCGCAGCTCAAGGACCTGCTGGGCCTGCAGATTGCCAAGATGCCGGCGGACTTTTTCTCGCAGATCAAGGCCCTGGCCGCCCACATGGACTCCTTCAACGCCAGTGCCCTGGGCCTGGGCGTGGTCTGCTTTCTGGGCCTGGTGCTCTGGCCGAAACTGTTTGCCAGCCACAACGGCACCGGCAATGGTCTGGCCGCGCGCCTGATCAAGCGGGTGCAGGTGGTCGAGGGCCTGCAACTGATGGGTGCCACCCGGGTGGTGTCGCGCGTGCCGGGACCGGTGGTGGCGCTGGTCACGCTGACGGCCTTTGCCTACTTGCTGAGTCTGCCGGTGGAAACCATAGGCTCACGTTTTGGCGGTATTCCGCGCGCGCTGCCGGCCTTTGCCCTTCCCGATTTTTCCTGGGAGACGGTGCGGCTACTGCTGCCACCCACGCTGACCATCGCCGTGCTGGGCGCGGTGGAATCTCTGCTGTGCGCACGTGTCGCCGACCAGATGTCCGGCCTGCCCAAACATGATCCCAACCAGGAGCTGATGGCCCAGGGCGTCGCCAACTTCGTCGTGCCTTTTTTCGGCGGTATGCCGGCCACCGGCACGATCGCCCGCACCGTGACCAACTTGCGGGCGGGCGCCACCTCCCCGATCGCCGGCCTGGTGCATGCCCTCATGCTGGTGGGGGTGGTGCTGATCGCCGCGCCGCTGGCCGCGCATGTGCCGCTGGCCGTGCTGGCGGGCCTGTTGCTGCATGTGGCCTGGAACATGGGCGAGTGGCGCGAGTTTGCGCACCTGCGCCAGTACAGCAACCACTACCGGTTGCTGATGCTGGGCACTTTCTTGCTGACCGTGGTGTTTGACCTCACGGTCGCGCTGCAGGTCGGCATGCTGCTGGCCTGCGTGCTGTTTGTGCAACGCATGAGCAGTTTGTTCCAGGTGGTGGAGACCGGACGCACCGACGACTCCATCCACTTCCAGCTCTACGGTTCGCTGTTTTTCGGCGCGGTCGCCAAGATCGACCCGGTGCTGTCGGTGGTGGAAAGCGCGCCGCAGGGCCTGCTGGTGCGCCTCGATGCCCAGTCATTGCAGTCGCTCGATGCCTCGGGGCTGGATGTGCTGGGTCAGCTGCACAAGGCCATCGTGCTGCGCGGCGGCCGGCTGGTGATCTCCGGCCTGAACGCCCAGCCGCGCGCGGTCATGGCGCGTTCGGGCTTTCTGGCGAAGGTGGAAGAACTATGAAAATGATAGCTGCTTGCGCCTATTTCATAAGGGCTGCAGCCCTTCTCGACATTTTATTTTAGCGACTGGGGCCGCTGGGCCCAGTCACCTCGGCATCGACCGAGGCGGTGCGCACGACGCGCAGCTCCCGGTCAAACACCACGGTGAAAATTCTCGGCGTGACCGGCGGCGACAGGTAACGCCAGTCGTAGTGGGTTTCCTGCTGCAGGGCATACGGCGTGACCCGCATCGGCTTGCCCAGCATCTTGCGCACCTGCTCCATGGGCATGCCGGGCAGCACCAGCGCGAAGTTCTGCGGCGTCAGGACCTGTCGCAACGCGCTCATCCGGCCGTCCGGGCCGATGGTGATCATGTAGTTGACCTGGCCTTCGGGCTGGCGGTTGTATTCGAAGGTGCGCGCACCGGCTTGGGCGGCTGCGCCGGGAAAGGGGTTGCCGGCCAGGTCGGCGGCTTCCCAGATTTTTTCGGGCTCACCGAAGCGGGCGCGCACATCGGCTTCGGTGGCCACCCCTTCCTCGAGTTCGGCGATGCGCTGCGGGTCGCAACCCACCATCCCCAGCAGTACCGACAGCAGTCCCATGAGAGCCCAGCTCCTTGTGTGCGCGCGGCCCACCACTGTGCGGCCCGCCCGGAAAACGAAAAAAGGCAGGCACATGGTGGTCCCCGGTAAAATCAGTCAATTCAACATTTCAGGCAGTTTAGTCCCATGTCCATCTTCGCCCGCCCCCACTACACCTCGGAAGTGACCCTGTTCATTGAGGAACTCAAGGCGAAAAAACCCACGCTGGAGGCCGAACAGCGCGAGGGACGCGCGATCTGGTGGGACAAGAAGCTGGACCGTTCCGAGCAGGCCGACTACCAGGATGCCCGCGTGCCGCAGCAGCCCTATGTGTATGGCACCAGCGGCCACCCGAACAGCGAACAGGCCTGAGACCCATAGTCAAAAAGGCCTCCAGCCCTTGCTGGATATGCGCTGGTAGCTATTGTTTTTATAGTTACTGACGCCACAGCCCCACCCCCATGTCCACGATCACCGAACTGCCGCCCTCGCCTTCCGAGCCGGGTTCGCCGCCCGACGCGCTGGCGCTGGCCGGCATGCCCGCGGTGATCGACCAGGTCGCACTGGCCCGCCTGTACGGCGAGCCGCTGTTCGCGATGCCGCAGGACCTGTACATCCCGCCCGACGCGCTGCAGGTGTTCCTGGAAGCCTTCGAGGGCCCGCTGGACCTGTTGCTGTACCTGATCCGCAAGCAGAATTTCAACATCCTCGACATCCCGATGGCGGCCGTGACGCGCCAGTACCTGGTGTATGTCGATGAAATCCGCGCCACCAACCTGGAACTTGCTGCCGAGTACCTGCTGATGGCCGCGATGCTGATCGAAATCAAGTCGCGCATGCTGCTGCCGCCGAAAAAGGTCGCCGACGGCCAGGAGCCGGAAGACCCGCGTGCCGAACTGGTGCGCCGCCTGCTGGAATACGAGCAGATCAAGCTGGCGGCCCACAAACTCAACGACATCCCGCAGTTCGGCCGCGACTTCCTGCGCGCCCAGGTCTATGTGGAGCAGGCGCTGCAGCCGCGTTTTCCCGAGGTCAGCGTGGTCGACCTGCAGGAAGCCTGGCGCGACATCGTCAAGCGCGCCAGGCTGGTCCAGCACCATGTGATCTCGCGCGAGGAGCTCTCGGTGCGGGAACACATGAGCATCGTGCTGCGCAAGCTGCAAGGCCAGAAGTTTGTCGAGTTCGAGCACCTGTTTGAAACCGCCCGCGGCATGCCGGTGCTGGTGGTCACCTTCATCGCGCTGCTTGAACTCTCCAAGGAAGGCCTGATCGACGTGACCCAGGCCGAGGCCTACGCGCCGATCTACGTGCGCCTGGCTTACACGCCGGCCTGAACGGCTGTTCCCCGAGGACGGCGAACCCTCCGCGCGGGCGCCGGCGCTGGATTTCACGAAGACAGAACGTCCCGACGCGCGCATGGCGAGCTGTTCGGTGGACCATACCCCCAAGCTCGGCCGCGCCTAAGCCACGCATTCGTTACAAAAACGATAGAAATGATAATTGCGATTTCCTCACGATTGGGCAGCATGGTGTCCTACGTTTTATAACAAGGCTTACATCCATGATCGCTTGGTACTACAAGGCCAAGCACCATGCACCAGACGCACCGACCCAACCGGGCAATCGATACCCCTTTGTCCACCGCTCCCCGGCGCTGCGATTCCTGGCGTTTTCCCCTGAACAAAAACCTGGTGCCGTTTGCGCTCCTGGTGCTCAGCCAAAGCCTGCTGGCCCAACAGATCCCCGGCGCCGGCAGCCAGATGCAGCAGATTCCTGCGGCCCCGGTGCCGCAAAAAACACCGCCCGAAATCCGCATCCAGGAGGGCACTGCGCCTGCCGCGCCCGGCGCCGACGCCGTCAAGATCCTCGTCAAGAGCCTGCGGGTGACGGGCGCGCGGGTTTACACCGAAGCGGCGCTGATCGCCCTCACGGGTTTCGTGCCGGGGACCGAACTCACGATGGCCGAACTGCAGGCCATGACTGGGCGGATCACGGACCACTACCGGAAAAACGGCTACTTCGTGGCACGGGCCTACCTGCCTGCCCAGGAGATCAAGGACAACGCCCTGACCATCGCCGTGAGCGAAGGCGAATACGGCAAGGTCATCCTGCGCAACCAGTCCAACCTTGCCGATGACCAGGCCTACAGCCTTCTCGGCGGCCTGAACAGTGGCGACCCCATCACCAACGACCCGCTGGAGAGCCGCCTGCTGCTGCTATCGGACACGCCGGGCGTCAGCGTCAAATCAACACTGGTTCCGGGCGCAACCCCGGGCAGCTCCGACCTGATCGTCGATATCGTTCCCGGCAAACGCGTGACCGGCAGCATCGACGCCGACAATGCCGGCAACCGTTATACCGGCGAATACCGCGTGGGCGCCACCGTCAACCTCAACAACCTGCTGGGGCGCGGCGACGTCGCCAGCCTGCGCGCTGTGACCTCGGGCTCCGGGCTCACCTACGGACGCGCGTCCTACCAGATGCAGTTTGGCAAGGCCACCGCAGGTGTGGCCTACAGCAGGCTGGAATATGAACTCGGCAAGGAATTCGCGCCGCTGCAGGCCAACGGCACAGCGGAGGTGGCAAGTGTCTATGGCAGCTACCCGCTGATCCGTTCGCGCAACAGCAACCTCAACGCCGGCCTCGCCTACGACGCCAAGACCTTTCAGGACAGGGTTGACGTGATCCCTTCCGTGACCGACAAGAAGGCCCGCGTCCTGACCGCCAGCCTGTATGGCAACCACCGCGACAACCTCGGCGGCGGCGGCGTGAGTGCTTTTTCCCTGGGCTTGTCTGCCGGCGATCTCGACATCGAGACACCCGCGGCGCTGGCGGTGGATGCGGCCAGCGCGCGCAGCAACGGTGCCTACAACAAACTCGGATTCAACGCCTCACGCCTGCAGCGCGTCACCGACACCCTTTCCTTTTACGCCGGTGTCCAAGGGCAACTCGCCTCGAAGAACCTCGACTCCTCCGAGAAGATGGTCCTGGGCGGCATGGACGGCGTGCGGGCCTACCCGCAGGGCGAGGCATTTGGGGACGAGGGTTACCTTGTCAACCTGGAAGCCCGGCTGTTGCTGCCCAAGCCGACCGAAAGCCTTCCGGGCCAGGTGCACCTGGTCGGCTTCGTGGACGCCGGACGCGTCACGATCAACAAGAACCCCTGGACGACCGCGACCAACCACAGGAACCTGAGCGGCGCAGGGGTGGGGCTCACCTGGGCTGATCCCGGCAATTTCGCACTGCGCATGTATTACGCCCGCAAGCTCGGCAGCGAGCCAGCGATTTCAGCCCCTGACAAGTCAGGCCGGTTCTGGATCCAGGTCATCAAATATTTCTGACATTTGCCAGCTTCTGCGCAAACACGACAGCACACAAGGACTCACCCATGAACCGCATTCACCAATCCATCTGGAGCGACAGCTCAGGCGCCTTCGTCGCCGTGTCTGAAAACGCCGGCGGCGCAGGCAAAAAGAAATCCTCGTCCACGACAGGACGCCCCGGCGCCGCGAACTTCGCCATCAAGGCGCTGTCAGCCTGCCTGATGCTCGGCTTGGGCGCCACTGCCTATGCCCTGCCAACAGGCGGTGTGGTGGCGGCCGGCGGCGCCAGCATCACCAGCAGTGCGTCCTCCACAACCATCACGCAGTCCACCGCCAACACGGTGATCAACTGGCAGAGCTTTGGCATTGCCGCCGGCCAGACCGTGCAGTTCGTACAGCCCGGCAGCACGTCGGTGGCCCTGAACCGGGTCCTGGGCGCCGATCCGTCCAGCATCATGGGCAACCTCTCGGCCAACGGCAGGGTCTTTCTACTCAACCCGAACGGCGTCCTGTTCGGCAGCGGCGCATCGGTGAACGTCGGCGGGCTGGTCGCGTCCACCATGAGTCTTAGCGATGCCAAGTTCATGGCGGGCGATTATTCCTTCACCGACGCGGGAAGCGGCTCGGTCGTCAACCTGGGCAACATCACTGCGGCCGACGGCGGCTACGTGGCACTGATGGGCAAAACCGTCAGCAACCAGGGCGTGATTTCCGCCAGACTCGGTTCGGTGGTACTTGCCGCCGGCAACGCCGTCACCATGGACGTTGCCGGCGACGGCCTGCTCAACATGTCGGTGGCTCAGGGTGCCGTCAACGCGCTGGTTGAAAACGGCGGCCTGATTCGCGCCGACGGCGGCCGCGTGCTGCTGACGGCCCAGGCGGCCGGCAACCTGCTGCACACCGCGGTCAACAACACCGGCGTGATCCAGGCGCAAACCATTGGAAACCGCAACGGCACCATCCTGCTGCTGGGCGACATGCAGAGCGGCACCATGAACGTCGGCGGCACGCTGGATGCCAGCGCACCAAACGGCGGTAACGGCGGCTTTATTGAAACCTCGGCGGCACACGTCAACATCAAAGACGATGTACGCGTCACCACGGCCGCACCTCAGGGCCTGATGGGCACCTGGCTGATCGATCCGCAGGACTTCATCATCGGCGCCGGCGGCAACATTTCCGGCGCCACGCTCTCGGCCCAGCTGGTCACCAACAACGTCACCATCACCACGGCGCCCGGCCCTGGCAACGGGGACATTTTCGTTAACGAAGCGGTGAGTTGGACTGCCAGCGGAGCCCCGACGACCCTCACCCTCATTGCTGACCGGGACACCAACATCAATGCCGCCGTGACGGCCGTTGATGGCAACTTTTCAGTCTGCTGCGGACGAGATATCAACGTGAACGCCGCTATCACCACCACCCGGGGAAGCGTTTTGTTGGCCGCTGGCCGCAATGTGAACCAGAACGCAGCCATCACGGTCACCGACGGCAACCTCATGATGTGTGCGGCCAACGATGTCAATGTCAACGCCAAGATCACCCTGACGCGGGGCACCAGCATTCCTTCCCGCAGTCTGGGCATACCGCTCGGCCTGACGCTCGCTTCAGATACCGACGGTACCGGTCCCGGAGTGGCCGGCGGCTCGGTCTACATCAATGTCGTCGGTCCAGACCGCCCGACCGTCACCGGCCCGAATGCCCCCGTCACCATCATTTACAACCCGACCTCTTACACAACGCCGACGGACTATGCGCCCCAATTCATCCTGACCGACAGCATCCTGACCCAGCGCATGCTGGTCTTCCCCGAAGCCACCAAAAACTTCGACGGCACCACCACGGCGATCCTCACCTCCCTGAAGGGCAACCCTGCCGGGGTCTCCCTGATCGCCGATCCTGGCAGCACCGCCACATTCACCACATCGGAACCGGGAACCGGTAAAACCGTGACCTTCAGCGGGTATCGGCTGACAGGCCCGAATGCCAGCCAATACGCCTTCGCGACTTCCTGCTGCGGGCCTGCCGTCAATAAAACCACCGCGAATATCACGCCCGCGCGTCCCGTTTCCTTCCTTCCCTTCATGGGCATGACCGTCCTGGCACTCGCCGGTGTCACCGGTCTGTCGGACGTGATGCCATTGCCCTATGCCGACAGCGGCGATGTGTTCCTGGCGCTGAAAGAAGAGGAAGCGGTGATGCCCACCGCCATCCCCCTGATCCCGCCAAAGCCCTACATCGCACCACGGTACGCGCCCAGACAAGCACGCAACTAGGAGCGCGCCCCCTGGCCCTTCCACACCCTTCACAGGCAATCGCGGCGGTAGTCTGCGCGCGTGGCGTGGGCGGAACGATGCGTCTGACAGACAGCAAGCGCCTGGCGCAGGCGCTGTGCCTGGCCGCCTGCGCGGCAGTGCTCATGCTGCAACCGGCGGCGGCCGCAGAACCGGCGCAAGCCCCCGGGCCAGCGCCTGCGGTCCCTGGCCTGTCCGCGGTGTCCCGGGCACAAGCCCCACCAGCGGCATCTCCCAGGCGCGCAAGCTTCGGTCGGGAGCGCCCTTCCACCGAGACCGCCCATGTCGCCGACTGGATCGTCGATTCCGGCGACAACCAGGGCCTGCCCTTCATGCTCGTCGACAAGGTCAACGCAAGGGTCCTCGTGTTTGATGCCAGCGGGCAGCTGCAGAATGCCGCGCCCGTGCTACTCGGGTTGGCGCGTGGCGACGATTCCTCGCCCGGCATTGGCGAGCGCAAACTTTCCAGCATCCGCCCCGACGAACGCACGACCCCGGCGGGACGTTTTGTTGCCTCCATGGACCGCAACCTGCGCGGCCAGGACATGCTGTGGGTGGACTATGAAACAGCCATATCGATGCATCGGGTCGTCACGAGCAAACCCGGCGAACGACGCGCGCAGCGCCTGGAAAGCGAAACCCCGGAGGACAACCGCATTTCCTACGG
This sequence comes from Polaromonas sp. AER18D-145, assembly GCF_002379095.1. Lineage (GTDB taxonomy): Bacteria > Pseudomonadota > Gammaproteobacteria > Burkholderiales > Burkholderiaceae_C > Polaromonas. Next base: position 11,698 of record NZ_NBZV01000033.1, on the reverse strand, counting down.
CTGCATCAATGTTCCGGTTAATTTCTTTGACAAGGTGATCAGCCCGACCTTCACCGGAACGAACGGCATCGTCTACGTCTTGCCGGAAACCCGGTCGGCCCGCGAAGTCTTCGGGTCGTATGACCCCCGGGACCCGGCACGACCGCGGGACATGGCCCAAGCCGCGCCAGCGCCGGGCGCCTTGCGTCCCATGCCATTACCCCTTCAATGAGGGAGTCGCGACAAGCCGGCACCCATGGTGCCGGCTTGTCAGCGGACCCGGCGTCCGGCAACCTGTGACAGGCGTGCCCCCCCGGGCCGATCTGCAGCCTGACAGATAATCTCCTGTTTGACAAACAGGGCATCAGGCCAGTCAGGTGACGCCGCTGCGCAACGGCTGACCGAGGTCAGTTGCACGGATCCAACCAGGGCCGCAAGGCTTCTCATGAAAAACATCACCGCCACACGCCACGGCGAACCGGGGAAAATCCCGCCCGGCAACACGCTGGCCGATGCCCCGCCCGTCGCCGGGCAAGCTGCAAAGGCACACCCTTCCGGGACGTCCCTGCCCTCTTTGGCCGGCACGCAGCATACCTTCGATGTTCTGATCGTCGGCAGTGGCCTGGCCGGACTGAGCGCTGCACTCAAGCTGCTGGACAAGCGGGGCGCGCCGGCCTCCGACAGCGACCTGTTTCGGATTGCCATTCTGACCAAACGGTCGCTGGCCGACGGCTCCAGCGGCTGGGCCCAGGGCGGCATTGCCGCGGTGATGGAAGAAGGTGCACAAGGCGACAGTTTTGAGTCGCACATCCAGGACACCCAGGTCGCTGGCGCCTGGCTGTCCGATGCGGCGGCCACCACCCAGGTGGTTGAAGGCGCACCAGCGGCCATTGCCTGGCTGCAGGCGCAGGGCGTGGTTTTCACGCAGGAGCAACATCCCGGCGATCCCGGCGCGGCGCCCGCGCTGCACCTGACGCGGGAAGGCGGCCACAGCTACCGGCGCATCGTTCATGCGACCGACGCCACCGGCGCAGCCGTGCAGCAATGCCTGATCGCGGCGGTGCTGGCTCACCCCGCCATTGAGGTGTTTGAACACACCACGCTGGTCGATCTGATCGTACAAAACGACAGCACTACAGGCCAAGCCCGCTGTGTTGGCCTGTATGCGCTGGACAGCCGCAACGGCGGCAGCGGCAACGGCACCGTCCGCACGTTTGGTGCACGCCACACCGTGCTGGCCACAGGCGGCGCCGGCAAGGTTTATCTGTACACCACCAACCCCGACACCGCCACCGGCGACGGCATTGCCGCCGCCTGGCGCGCCGGTTGCCGCGTCGGCAACATGGAGTTCATCCAGTTTCACCCGACCTGCCTGTACCACCCCGAGGCCAAGTCCTTTCTGATCAGCGAGGCGGTGCGCGGCGAAGGCGGCATCCTGCGGCTGCCCGAATCGGCGGGCGGCACGCGCTTCATGCCGGCCCACGATGAACGTGCCGAGCTGGCACCGCGCGACGTGGTGGCCCGCGCGATTGATTTCGAGATGAAAAAACACGGTGTGGACTGCGTCTACCTGGACATCTCGCACAAGGGCGAGGCCTTTGTGCGCGAACACTTCCCGACCATCCACGCACGTTGCCTGGCGCTCGGCATCGACATCGCGCGCCAGCCGATTCCCGTGGTGCCGGCCGCCCACTACACCTGCGGCGGCGTGCTGACCGACCTGGCGGGCCGCACCGACATCGAAAACCTGTACGCCGCCGGAGAAACGGCCTGCACCGGCCTGCACGGGGCCAACCGGCTCGCCAGCAACTCGCTGGTCGAATGTGTGGTGTTTGCGCAGCAGGTTGCAGATGCTATTAAAAAAGTAGCTGCTTACGCCCATTCGACGGGGGCTGGAGGTAAAAATGATTCACAAAACCGGCTACCGGCCTGGGACGACAGTCAGGTGACGGATGCCGACGAGCAAGTGGTGATTTCCCACAACTGGGACGAGCTGCGCCGCTTCATGTGGGACTACGTCGGCATCGTCCGCACCAACAAGCGCCTGGAGCGCGCGGCGCACCGCATCACGCTGCTGCAGGGAGAAATCCAGGAGTTCTACGCGCACTTTCACGTCACCCGCGATTTGCTGGAGCTGCGCAACCTGGTGCAGGTGGCCGAACTCATCGTGCGCTCGGCGCAAGCCCGGCATGAGAGCCGCGGCCTGCACTTCAGCCGGGACTACCCGGAGATGGCGCAGAAGGCGGTGCCCACCATCCTGGTGCCACCCACGGCCTGACGCCGCGCCGGCATCACACGCAGCGGCGGTCCAGGTCCGCGGAAATCCAGCCACGCAGGCTGTTCACAAAAGCCAGCGCCTGCACGCGCGGCAGGTCGTCCAGGCGTACCACGGCCTCAGTCACACGACCATCGCGCAGTGCGTTGGCGCGGCCTATGCCGTCCAGCAGGCCGCAGCGCAGCGGCGGGGTTACCCAGTTGCCGTCGAGCAGCAGCGCCACGTTGCCGCGTGTGCATTCGGTGATCTCGCCTTTGGCATTCCACAGCAGGCTATCGAAAACGCCGGGCTGCATGGGTGTGAACGCTTCGTAGTGAGCGCGGCGCGTGGTCTTGAAACGCACGAACTCCCCGTGCGCCTCGTCGATGGCATGGTCCGCGAGCTGCAGCCGCACGCGCAGCGGTGAAGCCGGCAACTCATAAGCCCCGGCCTGCATCTGTCCGCGGGCATCGAGCAGCAAGCGCACGCGCCACATGCCTTGCGGATGAGCCTGCGCCAGGTCTTGCAGGCACTGGTCCACGGACAGCGGCTGCCACGGATAGCCAAAATGCGCTGCGGCGGCGGCCATGCGCGCCAGATGCGCGGGCGCGTCGCGCAGGACACCGTCCTCCAGCGCCAGGGTTTCTAGCAGGTCAAACGGACTGCTCGCGCGCTCCACGAAGGCCCGCTTGTGGCGCCACTCCTGCCATTCGGCATCGGCGCTGGCACCGGACGTGATGCCACTGCCGATGCCGCAGCGCAGCGCAGCGCCCTGCAGGGTGACGGTGCGGATGGGCACGTTGAACGTGGCCCTTGTTCCCTGTTCGCCCGGCCGCACCACCCCGAGGGCGCCGCAGTACACGCCGCGCGCCTGCGGCTCCAGCGCGCGGATCATCTGCATGGCGCGCACCTTGGGCGCGCCGGTCACCGAGCCGCAGGGGAACAACGCCGCAAACACATCGGCCAGTGAACAGGCTGCACGCGTGTGCGCCTGCACGTCCGAGGTCATCTGCCACACCGTGGCCAGCGCCTCGGTGTGGAACAGGCGCGGCACGCGCACACTGAACGGCTCGGCGATGCGCGACAGGTCGTTGCGCAGCAGGTCCACGACCATCACGTTCTCGGCGCGTTCCTTGGCCGAGGTACGCAAGGCGTCGGCCTGCGCGGCATCTTCGGCGGGCGTGGCGCCGCGCGGGGCGGTGCCTTTCATGGGTCGCGTGAGAATGCGGCCCGCGTGCCAGTCAAAAAACAGCTCGGGGGACACCGAGAGCACCTGCTCATCGCTGGTGTCGAGATAAGCCGCATAAGCTCCGGGCTGGGCGCGCTGCAAGGCAGCAAACAGGGCCAGTGCCGCGTCACCGTCCGGCCCGCCGCGCAGCACGCCGCGCAGGGGCGCGGTGAAGTTCACCTGGTACAGCTCCCCCTCGGCAATGGCGCACTGGATGCGATCCAGCGCCGCATCAAAGGCGGGGCGGGAACAGGTTTCCTGCCACTGCACCTGCGCCGTGCCGGCAGCGTCATCGCGCGGCCAGGGCAGCGCCTCGTCGTAAACGGCAAACCAGGCCAGGGGACCCTGCGCCGCGTGCACGGCCAGGGCCGTATCGAAGGCCGGGGCCGCCTCGTAGCGCAGGTAGCCGACGCACCAGCGGCCCTGCGCTGCCGCGGCCTGCACGGCATCGAGCACCGGCCGCACCTGTTCCAGTCCGTGCGCCACCAGCGTCTGGCGGGGTGCGCCAAAAGCACAGCGCAGACGCGGCCCGCCCGGGTTGTCCGGGTCGGAAAAATCGATCCGCGCCGAGAGGGGCCGCATCAGGCCGCGCCGATGCGCGGCACCAGCCCTGCCGCCGGCTGGCCCAGGCGCTGCGCGGCGGTAAACGCCAGCATGCGATCAATCGGCAAGCGCGCACGCACGCCCAGCGCCGGGTCGATGTGAACGTCATTCGTGCCGGTCTCCAGCGCCTGCGCCAGACCCGCCAGCCCATTCATCGCCATCCAGGGGCAGTGCGCGCAGCTTTTGCAGGTGGCGCTGTCGCCAGCCGTCGGCGCTTCGATAAAAATCTTGCCGGGGTTGAGCCTGCGCAGCTTGTGCATCATGCCGTTGTCGGTCGCGACGATGAATTCGCGGGCGTCCATCTCGCGCGCCGCCTTGAGGATGGCCGAGGTCGAACCCACCGCATCGGCCAGTTCGATCACGTCGGCCGGCGACTCGGGGTGCACCAGCACCTTGGCCCGGGGATGTTCTTTTTTCAGCGCCTCAAGCTCGAAGGCCTTGAACTCGTCGTGCACGATGCAACTGCCGTTCCACATCAGCATGTCGGCACCGGTTTCGCGCTGGATGTAGCCGCCCAGGTGTTTGTCGGGAGCCCACAGGATTTTCCGGCCCTGGTCCTTGAGCGCCCGCACGATGTCCAGCGCGCAGTTGGAGGTCACCAGCCAGTCGGCGCGCGCCTTCACGGCGGCGCTGGTGTTGGCATAGACCACCACGGTACGGTCCGGGTGGGCGTCACAAAACGCGCTGAATTCGTCGATGGGGCAACCGAGGTCCAGCGAGCAGCTTGCATCGAGGTCGGGCATCAGCACGCGTTTTTCAGGCGAGAGAATTTTCGCGGTCTCCCCCATGAAACGCACACCCGAGACCACCAGGGTGGTTGCCGCATGGTCCCGGCCGAAACGCGCCATCTCCAGGGAATCGCTGACCAGCCCGCCGGTTTCTTCGGCGAGGTCCTGCAGGTCAGGGTGCACGTAGTAATGCGACACCATGACGGCGTTGCGCTCTTTCAGCAGGCGGCGGATCCGGTCTTTCAGCGCCGCACGCTCGGCGGGCGCCGGCTCCACCGGCACCCGCGCCCAGGCGTGCCGGGTCGGGCAGGCCGGTTGTTCGTAGTCGATCCGGACCAGGGGATGAACAGGGGTTTGTACGTCACTCATGGCGGCTATCACAGTTGCGCAAAACGCATGGAAAAATCAATCGCCTTGATGTCCTTGGTCAGGGCCCCGATCGAGATGCGGTTCACCCCGGTGGCGGCAATGCCGGCCACCGTGTCCAGGCCAACGCCGCCCGAGACTTCCAGAATCGCCCGGCCCGCCGTGATGCGCACGGCTTCGCGCAGTTGGGCCAGGTCCATGTTGTCGAGCAGAATCATCCGGGCGCCGGCCTCCAGGGCTTCCTGCAGCTGGACCAGGGTTTCCACCTCAATCTCGACAAAAGCCGCCCGGCTCGCCACCTCGGTCGTGCGCTGCAAAACCGCGCTGATGCCGCCGGCCGCCGCAATGTGATTTTCCTTGATCAACACGGCGTCGTGAAGCCCGATGCGGTGGTTACTGCCGCCACCGCAACGCACCGCGTACTTTTGCGCCAGCCGCAGACCGGGCAGGGTTTTGCGCGTATCAACGATGGCGGCCCGGTTGCCCGGCACGGCCTGCACGGCCCGGACATACACCGCGGTTTGTGTGGCCACGGCGCTGAGCAGCTGCAAAAAATTGAGCAAGGTCCGCTCGGCACTGAGCAGCGCACGCGACCGGCCCCTGACCTCCAGGACGACCTGGTTGGCGCTGCAGTGCTGGCCATCGCGCACATGCCAGACCCGTTCGGCCTGCGGGTCCAGCCGCTGCAGCGTCGCCTCTACCCAGGGCAGGCCGCAAATCACCGCCGCCTCCCGCGCCAGCACCCGGGCGTAGCTGTGCTGCTCAGGATCAATCAGGCTGGCGGTCAGGTCGCCGGCCCCGATGTCTTCGTCCAGCGCGCGAACGACGTCGGCCTGCGCCAGCGCCGACATGTTGCCGGTGGAAAAATCAAACGGACTGCTCATCTTTTTCATGGTTTGCGGGAAGTGGTGGCGGCAAGCATAGCGTCTTCGCAGCAACCTCACTCGTTAGCACGCTATCGGCGTCCGGCCACGCGGTGCATTAGAATGGCCTTGCTCCGGGGTGCAACCCGACCATGGTGGTCGGGTCGCTGAGATGGCCAACCCAAACCCGTGAACTTGAATCGGTTCGTACCGACGTAAGAAGAGCTGACTGCCGCCGGCCCCCCGGTTATCCAGTCAACAACCAACACCACAGCGCCGGTGTTGGCCACACCTTCGGAGCATTTTGTGTATCAACACGCCAAAGGATGCCCCGATGAACGCGCCCGACAAGTTCGCCCAGTTGCTGTCCCTGACCCGTGAACCTTTCCCCGCTTCGCGCAAGATCCATGTGCCCGGCCAGGTCCACGCCGGCCTTCGCGTGCCCATGCGCGAGGTCAGCCTGAGCAACGGCGAATCCGCCACGCTCTACGACACCTCCGGCCCTTACACCGATCCGGCCGCCGACATCGACGTGCGCCGCGGGCTGGAAGCCCTGCGCACGCCGTGGATTGAGGCACGCGGCGACACCGAGGTGTACGCTGGCCGTGCGGCCCAGGCGGTTGATGACGGCACGCGCCGCCAGGACCGCGATGATCCACAAGACCCGGAAGCCCAACGCATCGCGGCCCTGCGCGCGCAAGCGGCGGGCTTGCAGCGCACGCCGCGCCGTGCCAGGGCCGGCGCCAACGTCACCCAGATGCACTACGCGCGCCGCGGCATCATCACGCCGGAAATGGAATACATCGCGCTGCGCGAAAATACCAGGCGCGAATGGATGGCCGAATATCTGGGCGATGCCGAACGCGCGGCCCGCGTACGCGGCAACCCCATGGGCGCACAGCTGCCCGCCTTCGTCACGCCCGAGTTCGTGCGTGACGAAGTGGCGCGCGGCCGCGCCATCATTCCGGCCAACATCAACCATCCCGAAGTCGAGCCCATGATCATCGGCCGCAACTTCCTGGTGAAGATCAACGCCAACATCGGCAACTCGGCGGTCACCTCGAGCATCGAGGAAGAGGTCGAAAAACTGGTCTGGGCGATCCGCTGGGGCGCCGACAACGTGATGGACCTGTCCACCGGAAAAAACATCCACACCACGCGCGACTGGATCATCCGCAACTCGCCGGTGCCCATCGGCACGGTGCCGATTTACCAGGCGCTGGAAAAAGTCGGCGGCGTCGCCGAAGACCTGAGCTGGGAGATTTACCGCGACACGCTGATCGAACAGGCCGAGCAGGGCGTGGACTACTTCACCATCCACGCCGGCGTGCGCCTGCCTTTCATCCCGATGACGGCCAATCGCCGCACCGGCATCGTCTCGCGCGGCGGTTCCATCCTGGCCAAGTGGTGCATGTCGCACCACAAGGAAAACTTCCTGTACACGCACTTCGAGGAGATCTGCGAGATCATGAAGGCCTACGACGTGAGTTTTTCTCTGGGCGACGGCCTGCGCCCCGGCTCCGGTGCCGACGCCAACGACGAGGCGCAGTTTGCCGAATTGCGCACGCTCGGCGAACTGACAAAAATCGCCTGGAAACACGATGTGCAGACCATGATCGAAGGGCCCGGCCACGTGCCCATGCACATGATCCAGGCCAACATGGACGAGCAGCTCAAGCATTGCCACGAAGCGCCGTTTTACACCCTGGGCCCGCTGACCATCGACATCGCGCCCGGCTACGACCACATCTCGAGCGCGATAGGCGCGGCCATGATCGGCTGGTTCGGCACCGCCATGCTGTGTTACGTCACGCCCAAGGAACACCTGGGCCTGCCCGACCGCAACGATGTCAAGCAGGGCATCATTGCCTACAAGATCGCCGCGCACGCCGCCGACGTGGCCAAGGGGCACCCGGCCTCGCGCGCACGCGACGAGGCGCTGTCGAAGGCGCGTTTCGAATTCCGCTGGCACGACCAGTTCAACCTGTCGCTGGATCCGGACACGGCGCGCGAATTCCACGATGAAACCCTGCCCAAGGAAGTCAGCAAGGTCGCCCACTTCTGCTCCATGTGCGGACCAAAGTTCTGCTCCATGAAAATCAGCCAGGAAGTGCGCGAGTTTGCGGTGCAGCAAGGGATTGCGGAAAACGCGGCGCTGGACCAGGGAATGCAGGCAAAATCGGCCGAGTTCCGCGAGAGCGGCAGCGAAATCTACATCCCCATCCAGAAGCTCTGAGCGTCTGGGCGCACGCAAAAAAAAGGCGGACATCATCATGCACATCGGCATCGCAGGCGCTGGCCTGCTCGGGCGGCTGCTGGCCTTCGAACTGAGCCGGGCCGGCCATGTGGTCGAGGTCTTTGACCCCGCGCCGGGCCCACAGGCGCCCGCCTGCGGTCCGGGCACGGCACCTTATGCGGCAGGCTGGACCGCCGCCGGCATGCTCAGCCCCACGGCTGAGCTGGAGTCGGCCGACGAACACGTGTTCGCGCTCGGCTTGCGTTCGCTGGATCTGTGGCCGGCCATCGTGGCGGCCCTGGGCTTGCCGGTGGAACTGCACCGGCGCGGCAGCCTGCTGCTGGCGCACCGCGGCGACGAAGGCGCGGCGCACCGCGTGGTGGACCTGCTGCAGCACAAGGCGCCGGCCGGTCATGCGCCGCAGCGGCTCGATGCCGCGGCCCTGCGCGAGCTTGAACCCGACGTCCACGGCGTGGCCCACGCCTGGCTGCTGCCGCACGAGGGGCATATCCATACCGTGCAGGCGATGCAGGCCCTGGCCCGTGCCGCCACTGCGGCAGGTGCGCACTGGCACTGGGGCGTAGTGGTCAGCCAGTTGCAGGCCGGCGAGATCCACACACCGCAAGGGGTCAGCCGGTTCGACTGCGTGTTCGATGTGCGCGGCACCGGGGCCCGGCCCGCCCCGGCCGGCCTGACAGCCAACGACGGTTTCACGCCGCAGGTCCGCGGCGTGCGCGGAGAAATCATCTGGCTGCATGCGCCCGGCGTGGCCCTGCAGCGGCCGGTGCGCCTGCTGCACCCGCGGCACCGGGTCTACCTGGTGCCGCGCGAAGGCGGCCACATCGTCGTCGGCGCAAGCGAAATTGAAAGCGAAGACCGCTCGCCGATCTCGCTGCGCAGCACGGTCGAACTGCTGGCAGCGGCGCACAGCATCATTCCGGAACTGGCCGAAGCGCGGATGGTTCATACCGAGACCAACCTGCGCCCGGCCCTGCCCGATAATCTGCCGCGCGTCGAACAAAGCCCCGGGCTGGTCCGCATCAACGGCCTGTTCCGGCACGGCTGGCTGATTGCGCCGGCACTGGTCGAGCAAACGCTGCAGCATCTGACATGACAACCATCAACATCACACTCAACGGCGAGGCCCGGCAGGTGCCGGGCGGCTGCACCCTGGCCGAGCTGCTGGAGGCCAGCGGGCAGCCGGCAGCCTCGTTTGCCAGTGCGGTCAATGGCGAGTTTGTGGCACGCGACGCGCGGGCGCAAACCCTGCTCGCGGAAGGCGATGCCGTTTTCACCTTCCAGGCCATCACAGGAGGCTAGACCAATGACCACCCCCACGCTTTCTTCGTTCGCTGTCCCCAAGGAGGGCACCCAGACCCCTTCGGGCGGCTCCGCGGGCACGGACACTTTTCACATCGCAGGTGTTGAGCTCACAAGCCGCTTTTTCCTGGGCACCGCCAGCTACCCGTCACCGCAGGTTCTGCAGCAGGCCATCGCTGCTTCGGGCGCGCAGGTGGTCACTGTCGGACTCAAGCGCCAGCTGGCAGCCGGTGGCGGCACGCAGAACGACTTTTTTCAGCTGATCCGGGACAGCGGCGCCCGCCTGCTGCCCAACACCGCTGGTTGCCGCAGCGCGCGTGAAGCGATTACCTTGTCACAGATGGCGCGTGAGCTGTTCGGCACCAACTGGATCAAGCTCGAAGTAGTCGGCGACGAACACACGCTGCAGCCCGATCCGTTCGAGCTGGTGACGGCGGCCACCGAGCTGGTACGCGACGGCTTTGAAGTTTTTCCTTATTGCACCGACGACCTGGTCAGCTGCCAGCGCCTGCTCGACGCCGGCTGCCGCATCCTGATGCCCTGGGGCGCACCCATCGGCTCGGGCCAGGGACTGGTCAACCCCTACGCGCTGCGCACGCTGCGCGCCCGCCTGCCCGGCGTGCCGCTGATCGTGGACGCCGGCATCGGCTCGCCCGCCGACGCGGTGCAGGCCATGGAACTCGGTTACGACGCCGTGCTGCTCAACTCGGCCGTGGCCCATGCGCGCGACCCGGTGCAGATGGCGCGCGCCTTCAAGCTCGGCATCGAGTCCGGGCGCCTGGCGTATGGGGCCGGCATCATGGCGCAGCAGGACATGGCGGTCGCTTCCACCCCGGTCACCGGCCGGCCGTTCATTCTGTGACAGCGCCCGCCCACACCCCACCGGTCTGGACCTTTGCCGGCAACGCGAAGGAAATACAAGGGCTGCTGGCCGGCAGCGCGCAGGACCTGCCGCGCCCCGCCCTGCTCTGCCTGAGTCGCAGCGAAGCCGCCACGCTGTTGGGTTTGCCCGCATTGGCCAAGCCCGAGGCCGTGACGCAGGCCGCAGCCCGTTTGCGCGCCGCCGTTTGCGAGGCGGTTGTGATCACCGGCGACGAGGCCGACTATGCCGACACGCCGCAGGCCAGCGGCTGGCTGAGCCCTTCCGTCACGACCGCACACCCCAAAAGCCAACCCGACGCGGGCGTGGTGTTCGCCGACGCCGCCGCACGGGCGCTGGCGCGCGGTTTCGTCGCCATGGAAGCCATCGTCATGGCCTGCATGGCGCGGCACGATGCCTTGAGCCAGCACACGGGGACGGGACCCCTGCAGCCACTTCCCGACTTTGCGCAGCGTAGCGCCAACCTGCCGCACTTCAGCCTGCCCCGGTCCACAACGGTCAGCGGCTTTGCCGCGCTCAGCGACGCAGACCTGGGCCTGTACGCCGTGGTGGACAGCGCCGCCTGGGTGGCCCGCGTCGTGGCCGCCGGCGTGCGCACGGTTCAGTTGCGCATCAAGATGACCCCCACGCTTGTCGCTTCGCGTACTGCACTGCCCCCCGAGGGGGCTCTCGCGCCTTGGGGCGGCCCGGCGCCGCTCGACGCAGAAGGTGAGCAGCACCGCGCGACGGTGCGCGAGGAAATCCGCCAAAGCATCCGCGCGGCCACCGCAGCCGGCGCGCAGCTTTTCATCAACGACCACTGGCAGCTCGCTATCGAGGAAGGCGCGTACGGCGTGCACCTGGGGCAGGAAGACCTGCACGTCGCCGACCTGGCCGCGATTGCCCAAGCCGGTTTGCGGCTGGGCATCAGCACCCACGCCTACTGGGAAGTCTGCCGCGCCTGGGCGCTGCGGCCCAGCTACATCGCCTGCGGCCCCATCCATCCCACCCAGGCCAAGGCCATGCCGTGGACTCCGCAAGGCAACGACAACCTGGCCTACTGGTGCGCGCTGCTGCCGACGCCAGTCGTCGGCATTGCCGGCATGGACGTGGCGCGCACCGAGCAGGCGGCGCGCGCCGGTGCCGCCGGTGTGGCGGTGATCAGCGCCGTCACCGCGGCGCCTTCGCCGGAAACCGCCATCGTGCAATTGCAGGAAGCCGTGCGGCGCGGCCGGAACAGCTTGCCCGCCACGGCCCCCATG
>NZ_NBZV01000032.1 GCF_002379095.1 Polaromonas sp. AER18D-145 | reverse complement strand
CCCTCCCCCCACCCCTCCCTCGCCCCGCTGGGCGATGGCGGGGAGCTTCATTTGGCCGCGTGTGCTGCGCTCGCGTGCAAACATGAGGGCCGCTTGACTCCGCCCTGACGCGCTTTGCGCGTCAGGGCTCCCCGCATCCGCTTTCGTCCTCCACCCGTCGGGCTGGGCCGAGGAGCGCAGGCAAAAGCGGATCAGGGCTGGCACTTGTTTGAGGCGCAGCCGAGTTTGTGCCTGCCCCCGCTTTTACCGAGCACCGGAGGTTGCCCGCAGCGAAGCGAAGGGACCCAGACCATCGGGTCGCCTTTCTTTTGGGTACTTTTCTTTGGCGAAGCAAAGACAAAGTGCCTCGCCCGCCGGGGCGAGACCCGGCCTGTTTGAAGACCCACCAAAGCGCAGCTTGCACAGGCCTCAACGGGCGCACCTATTGATGTTTTCGTAATGCATGACGCCACTCCGTTCGGACTGAGCCTGTCGAAGCCCTTCGATCCTTCGACAAGCTCAGGACAGGCCGAGCTCAGGGCGAACGGTAGTAAGTTGCCTGTCATGATTTATGGATGCTCAATAGAGCCGAAGAACCTCACGCGTACCGCTTGCTCCGCAAATTGTTCTTCATTTCCTTGAGCAGCGGGTGCAGGGTCGGGCTGCCAATGCGCAGCGCCACGCAGGTGGCGAGGATGTCGATGATCATCAGGTGCAGCAGGCGCGACACCATGGGGCTGTAGCGGTCGTAGCCCTCCGGGTGGTCTGCCGCCAGATGGATGTGGCCAGCGGCGGCCAGCGGCGAGCCACTGGCCGTGATCACGATGGTGGTGGCGCCGTTCTTGCGGGCGATGTCGCAGGCGTCCATCAGATCGCGCGTGCGGCCCGAGTTGGAGATGATCACCACGCAGTCACCCGGCCGGAGCAACGAGGCGCTCATGACCTGCAGGTGCCCGTCGCTGTAGGCGATGGCATGCACCCCGAGGCGGAAGAACTTGTGCTGCGCGTCCTGCGCGACGATGCCGGAATTGCCAACACCGAAAAATTCAATGCGCTGGCCGCTGGAGCAGGTCGCCACCAGGGCCAGCACGGCCTTTTCGATGAGCGCCGAGCTGGCATCGTTGCGGTACTTCAGGAAGGCTGCCACCGTGTTGTCAATCACCTTGACCAGCACGTCGCCGGTCTTGTCATCCGCATCGACACTGCGGTGAATGAAGGGCACACCTTCGCTGACATTGCCAGCCAGCTTGAGTTTGAAGTCCGACAGGCCGTCATAACCGACGCTGCGGCAAAACCGGATCACCGTCGGTTTGCTGACATGGGCACGTGCGGCCAGCTCGGTCACCGGCAGGCTGGCAAAGGCACGCGCATCGCTGAGCACCAGGTGCGCAACCCGCTGCTCGGCCGGCGCCAGCGAAGGCAGGCAGGCTTTGATGCGGTCAAGCACTGGATGAACCCCAAACGTCGCGAACTACGTCCCCGATGGCGTATTCCAAGCAGGGGCCGCGGGTCCGGCTTTGCCGGCCCGCAGGCGCAGCGGCCCCCCCGGGGGGCAGGGAGCTACATGCAGTGAGCGACCGTGGGGGCCACATTGTGCTCAACTCTCTTCGCTCCACCAGTGGCTGTCCCGCGCAATCATCGCGCTCGATGCGCTGGGTCCCCAGGTGCCGGCTGTGTAGGGGCGCGGGCCATCGGTGTCGTGTTGCCAGGCGTCCAGAATCGGTTCGACCCAGCGCCAGGCCTCTTCCTGCTCGTCGCTGCGTACAAACAGGTTCAGCCGGCCATCGATCACGTCCAGCAGCAGGCGTTCGTAGGCGCCGACACGTTCGGTGCCAAAACGCTTGTCAAAGTCGAGGTCCAACTGCACCGGCGCCAGCGTCTGGCTGGCCGCACGGCCGCCTTGGCGGTTGTCCTGGCCTTGCGCCAGCAGGTGCAGTTCCAGCCCGTCCTTGGGCTGCAGGTTGATCACCAGCCGGTTGCCGGCGCCCAGCGGCGACTTGAAGATGGCGTGTGGCGTCGGTCGGAAGTTCACCTCGATGTGGGCGTCGCGGTCGGCCAGGCGTTTGCCGGTGCGTATGTAAAACGGCACCCCGGCCCAGCGCCAGTTGGCGATTTCGGCGCGCAGGGAGACAAAGGTTTCGGTCCGGCTGTCCGGGCTGACGCCGCTTTCCTGCAGGTAGCCGGGCACGGCCTCGCCGTTGATGGTGCCGGCGGTGTACTGGCCGCGAATCACGTGATGCTTCAGGGTTTCCGGTGTCCACGCCTTGAGCGAGCGCAGCACCTTGAGCTTTTCGTCACGGATCGCATCGGCGTGGGCGTTGATCGGCGGCTCCATGCCGATGGCGCAGAGCAGCTGCAGCGCATGGTTTTGCACCATGTCGCGCAGGGCGCCGGTGCTGTCGTAAAAGGCGCCGCGTTTTTCCACGCCCAGCTCTTCGGCAATCGTGATCTGGATGTTGGCAATGGTCTCGCGCCGCCACAGCGGTTCGAACAGGGAGTTGCCGAAACGCAGCGCAAACAGGTTTTGCACCGAGGGTTTGCCGAGGTAGTGATCGATGCGGAAGATCTGCTTTTCCGGCAACACACGCAGCACGGCCTCGTTGATGGCGCGGTTCGAGGCGAGATCATGGCCCAGTGGTTTTTCCAGCACCACGCGGGTTTGCGGGCCATTAAGCCCGACGGCCGCCATGTTTTCGCAGATCGCCTTGAAAAGTGTCGGCGCGGTGGCCAGGTACATCACCACGGTGTCGGCCTGGCGTGCTTTGAGCAGGGTGGCGAGTTCCGCATAGTCGGCCGGACCGGACAGGTCCATGCGCAGGTAGTGCAGCAGCGCGGCAAAACGTTCAAATTCGTCACCGGTGGGGCGTTTGGCCAGCTCGACACTGTCAAAACGTGCGCGTATCAATGCGCGGTACTCTGCATCGCTCATGGCGTCGCGGCCCACGCCCACAATGCGGCCATCCGCGGGCAGCGAGCCGTGCCGGAAGGCCTGGAACAGCGCGGGCATCAATTTGCGCCAGGTCAGGTCGCCCGTGCCGCCAAACAGGACCAGATCAAAACTCATGTTCCCCAACCTTCCCGATCGACCGATATGTAATAAAGTTTCATATGATGTTGCCATAATCGTAACTCAATCAGGTGCTGGTCTTACAGTGCCCTGGCCGTGACCCACCTACACTTTCACCATGAACCAACTCGAAGCCCTCAAGCAGTTCACCACCGTGGTGGCCGACACCGGTGATTTCAAACAACTCGACGCCTACAAGCCGCAGGACGCGACCACCAATCCGTCGCTGATCCTCAAGGCCGTGCAAAAGCCCGACTACCGGCCCTTGCTGGTGGACACCGTGGCGAAGTTTCGCGGCCGCGCGCTGGATGAAACCATGGACCGGCTGCTCGTGCGTTTTGGCTGCGAGATCCTGTCCATCATCCCGGGCCGGGTGTCGACCGAAGTGGATGCGCGCCTGAGCTTCGACAGCAACGCCACCTTCACGCGCGGCGAACGCATCATCGAGCTGTACGAGGCCGAAGGTATCCCCATCGACCGCGTGCTGATCAAGGTGGCAGCCACCTGGGAGGGTATCCAGGCCGCGCGCCGACTCGAAGACCGCGGCATCCACACCAACTTGACCCTGCTTTTTTCCTTCTGCCAGGCGGTGGCCTGCGGACAAGCCGGGGTGCAGCTGATTTCACCCTTTGTCGGCCGCATCTACGACTGGTACAAAAAGTCGGCCGGGGCCGCATGGGACGAGGCCGCCCACGCCGGCACCAACGACCCCGGCGTCCAGTCGGTGCGCCAGATCTACAACCACTACAAGAAATTCGGCATCAAGACCGAGATCATGGGGGCGAGTTTTCGCAACATCGGGCAGATCACCGCCCTGGCTGGTTGTGACCTGCTGACCATCAGCCCCGAACTGCTGGGCCAGCTGGCCGCCAGCGAGGCGCCGCTGGCGCGCGCGCTGGACGCCCGGGCTGCACAGGCGCTGGATCTGCCGGCCGTCGGCTTTGACGAGGTGACCTTCCGCTACGCACTCAACGAAGATGCGATGGCCACCGAAAAGCTGGCTGAAGGCATACGCGCCTTTGCAGCGGACGCGGTCAAGCTTGAACAGCTGATGCTGGCCGCCTGAGTCCGGCCGATGAACCGACCACCTTGCCACCAGACCCCGGCTTGGGCTGCGCTGCAGGCGCAGTTTGAGGCGACAGGGAAAAGTTTCGACCTGCGACAGGCCTTTGCGGCCGATCCCGGCCGGTTCGCAGCCTTCAGCCAGGAGGCGCCGCACGTTTTTGCCGACCTTTCCAAAAACCTGGTCGACGCACCCACCCAGGCCTTGCTGCTGGAGCTGGCGCGCCAGCGTGGCGTGGAGCAATACCGCGATGCGATGTTTGCCGGTGAGAAGATCAACCGCAGCGAAGGTCGTGCGGCCATGCATTTTTTATTGAGAAATCCGGCTCCAGCCCAGCAAGGACGTGCGCTGGTTGCTCCTGAAAATATAGCGGCCGGGCTCCTCCAGGTGCATGAGACCCTGGCCGCCATGCTGGCCTACGCAGAGCAGGTGCGTCTGGACGAGGCCATCACCGACATCGTCAACATCGGCATAGGCGGCTCCGACCTCGGGCCGCAGATGGCGGTGTTGGGGCTTGACGCGTTTCGCATTCCCGGCAAGCGCTTTCATTTTGTCTCCAACGTCGACGGGCAGGAGCTCGCCGGCGTATTGGCGCGACTCAGGCCGCAGAACACCCTGTTCCTGATTGCGTCAAAAACCTTCACGACCACCGAAACCATGACCAATGCCCTGTCGGCAAAGCACTGGTTCGAGGCACAGGGCGGACAGGACATCGCGCGCCATTTCGCGGCGCTGACGACCAACGTCGCAGCGGCTCAAGCCTTTGGCATCAGCACGACCTTCGGCTTCTGGGACTGGGTGGGCGGGCGTTATTCGCTGTGGTCAGCCATTGGCCTGCCGCTGGCCATCAGCATAGGCGCCCAGGGTTTTCGCGAGCTGCTGGCTGGCGCCCACGCGATGGACGGCCATTTTCGCACTGCACCGTTGGCGCAGAACCTGCCGGTGCGCCTGGGTCTGCTCGATGTCTGGTACCGCAACTTTCACCGTTTCACCAGCCGCAGCATCGCGCCCTACAGCAGCGCCTTGCGCCGCTTGCCGGCGTATCTCCAGCAGTTGGAGATGGAGAGCAACGGCAAACGCGTGGACGCCCAGGGGCAGCCGCTGCCTTTTGCCACCGCGCCCGTGCTCTGGGGCGAGCCCGGCACCAATGGCCAGCACGCCTATTTCCAGATGCTGCACCAGGGCACGGACGTGGTGCCGGTCGAGTTTGTCGCAGTCAAAAAATCGTCCCATGGCTTGCCGGGCCACCACGACAAGCTGCTCGCCAACGTGCTGGCCCAAGCCCAGGCGCTGATGCTGGGCCAGGACGATACAGGTGGCCACAAGCATTTTCCCGGCAACCGGCCCAGCACCTTCCTGCTGCTGGATGAACTCATTCCCGCCAGTCTTGGCGCTTTGATTGCGCTGCAGGAACACCGCGTTTTTGTCAGCGGCGCCATCTGGGGCATCAACAGCTTTGACCAGTGGGGCGTCGAGCTCGGCAAGGTGCTGGCCAAAGACATTGAGCCGCGTCTGCGCAGTGGAAATGTTTCGGGGCTGGACGCCTCGACGGCGGGCTTGCTGCAGCGCTTGCGCTGAAGGACAGCCGCGGCGCTCGCGCGGGTCTGGCCTATCATGGCGCGGGGTATTTGCCCCGTCTTTATCCTGAGGAGGAGAAAAAACATGAACTTCGGTCAAGCCATTTCCACCTGTTTCGCCAAGTACGCGATCTTTTCCGGCCGCGCATCGCGCCCTGAATTCTGGTGGTTTTTCCTGTTTCAGGTCCTGGTCTCCATTGCCGCTTCGATGATGGGTGACATGCTCAGCGGCCTGGTGGGTCTGGTCCTGCTGCTGCCGGCCCTGGCCGCAGGCACGCGCCGTCTTCACGACATTGGCAAAAGCGGCTGGTGGCAGCTCATCATGCTCACCGTCATCGGCTGGTTCGTGCTGGTTTACTGGTGGGCCCAGCCGGCCCGTGACGCTGGCAACGAATACGCGCCGACCTGAGTTTCGAATACGCATGAAAAAACCCGCAGGGCTCGCGCTCTGCGGGTTTTTTTCTTTGTGTCTGGCTGCGTGAAAAGCGGCCGGACGCAGCATGAGGGCTTAGCGCAAGGCGCGGGGTCGTAGACAGTACCAAAGGTACGGCAAGACCCCGCAACGCGGCGATCAGCCCTCAGGCAAGGACATTTACATGCCCATGCCGCCCATACCACCCATACCACCCATGTCGCCACCACCCATGCCGCCGCCAGCGCCGGACTCGTCTTTCGGAGCCTCGGCAACCATGCATTCGGTCGTCAGCATCAGTGAAGAGACGGACGCTGCATTTTGCAGGGCTGTGCGGGTCACCTTAGTGGGGTCCAGAATGCCCATGTCGATCATGTCGCCGTACTGGCCGTTCTGGGCGTTGTAGCCGTAGTTGCCTTTGCCGGCCAGCACAGCGTTCACGACAACGCTTGGCTCTTCGCCGGCGTTGGAGACGATGATGCGCAGCGGCTCTTCGATGGCGCGCAGGATCAGCTTGATGCCGGCGTCCTGGTCAGCGTTGTCACCCTTGATGACGCCGGCCGACTGCTTGGCGCGCAGCAGAGCCACGCCGCCACCAGCCACAATGCCTTCTTCCACAGCAGCGCGGGTAGCGTGCAGGGCGTCTTCCACGCGGGCTTTTTTCTCTTTCATTTCGACTTCGGTGGCAGCGCCAACCTTGATCACGGCCACACCGCCGGCCAGCTTGGCCACGCGTTCCTGCAGTTTTTCACGGTCGTAGTCGCTGGTCGCTTCTTCGATCTGGACACGAACCTGCTTGACGCGGGCTTCGATGTCAGCAGCGGCGCCGGCGCCGTCGATGATGATGGTGTTTTCCTTGCCCACTTCGATGCGTTTGGCTTGGCCGAGGTCGGCCAGCGTCACTTTTTCGAGGGTCAGGCCAACTTCTTCAGCGATAACCTTGCCGCCGGTCAGGGTGGCGATGTCTTCCAGCATGGCTTTGCGGCGGTCGCCGAAACCAGGGGCCTTGACAGCCACAACCTTCAGGATGCCGCGGATGGTGTTGACCACCAGCGTGGCCAGGGCTTCGCCTTCGACGTCTTCCGAGATGATCAAGAGCGGACGGCTGGACTTGGCAACTTGCTCCAGGGTGGGCAGCAGGTCACGGATGTTGCTGATTTTTTTGTCGTAGAGCAGCACAAACGGGTTGTCCAGAATCGCGGACTGCTTTTCCGGGTTGTTGATGAAGTAGGGCGACAGGTAGCCGCGGTCAAACTGCATGCCTTCAACCACGTCGAGTTCGCTGTTGAGCGACTTGCCGTCTTCAACAGTGATGACGCCTTCTTTGCCGACCTTGTCCATCGCTTCAGCGATGATCTTGCCGACTTCTTCGTCGCTGTTGGCGGAAATCGTGCCGACCTGGGCAATTTCCTTGCTGGTGGTGGTGGGCTTGGAGGCTTTTTTCAGCTCTTCGACCAGGGCCGTGACAGCCTTGTCGATGCCGCGCTTGAGGTCCATCGGGTTCATGCCGGCGGCGACATACTTCATGCCTTCGCGGACGATGGCTTGTGCCAGAACGGTAGCAGTCGTGGTGCCGTCACCAGCGATGTCGGAAGTCTTGGAAGCAACTTCCTTGACCATCTGCGCGCCCATGTTCTGCAGCTTGTCCTTGAGTTCGATTTCTTTCGCGACGGACACACCGTCCTTGGTCACGGTGGGGGCGCCGAAAGAGCGCTCGAGCACCACGTTACGGCCTTTGGGGCCCAGGGTCACCTTGACCGCGTTGGCCAGGATGTTCACACCCTCGACCATGCGTGCGCGGGCTTCGCCGCCGAAAATGACGTCTTTTGCTGCCATGTTAATTCTCCAAAAAATTCAATAAATAGATGCGAAGGACTGTTGTGGGGGAAGAAAGCGTAGCGAGCAGGTGTCAGGCTAGGCGCACGGAGCGCAGCAACCGGAACGTACTTGGGTACGTGAGGATTGCGAGCACCGCGCAACGACGCCTGGCGCCTGCGCAGTAGCTTTATTTCTCCACAACCGCGAAGAGGTCGTCTTCTTTCATGACCAGCAGTTCGTCGCCATCGACCTTGACGGTCTGGCCACTGTATTTGCCGAACAGGACGCGGTCGCCGACCTTGACGGCCATGGCGCTGATTTCGCCCTTGTCGTTCTTTTTGCCGGGGCCCACAGCCAGCACTTCGCCCTGATCAGGCTTTTCAGCGGCGCTGTCAGGAATGACGATGCCGGAGGCGGTTTTGGTTTCGTTTTCAACACGTTTGACGATCACGCGGTCGTGCAGGGGACGAAGTTTCATGGGAGCTCCTTGTTTTGAAACAGGTTTGGAATCAAAAAGCACCAGCGCGGTACGCGGGTGCTTGTGAATGGGCTGGTGTGAGTGGTTGTTAGCACTCAATACCATCGAGTGCTAATCATAAGGCTGTTTCATGGCAGTTTCAAGTCAGGAAACACAAAAATGGGCCGGACGCTGGTGACTTCATGTCCTGCCGTGGGCGCCGCCGCATGGGCTGAGCGGCATGGTTTGTCCTACAAAAGTCTGGCCGGCGTCTGACAACGGGTGCCCGGTTGCCCATTTAAAGTGACTTGATTGATGGACGGGCACTTTCGCCCACATGGGGGAATTTATGAGCCAATTTGTTATTGCCACGGGAACCGGCCAGCCAGGCATCCGTTACGAGCGTCCAGCGACTGGAGACGGCAGGTTGTACGGGACGGGCATGGGCGGCGGCGTAGTTCGCTCGGCATGGCCGTTTCTTGTCAAAACCGGTACTTCAGCGACGGTCACACAGCTGCAGAAGCATTCCAGCAGCCCGTCGGGCTTTGTGAGCTGATCCCGTAACCACCTGGGGAGGAAAAAGCATGGCTGACGTCAGCGTGGGACAAAGCAATCGGCGGGACCAGAATGAAAACGAAGTGGAAAAAGACAGCACCTTGAACAAGACCTTTGGCGAGGAGGGGACGAACAAGGCGCAGCCCAAGCCCGACCCGAATGCAAAACCAATCGATGTCGGGGGCAAATGGATCGAGCCGTCGCCCTTTACCCGCTGAGAATCTCTCAAGCCGAACAAAAAAGCCACCGCCCCGGGTGGCTTTTTTTCGTCTACCGCCCTGAGCGACAGTGCGGAAACGGGGCCATCCGCCGGTTTCAACCGGCGGATGGGGGTAACTTACTTGAGGCCGGCCGCTGCCCGCAGCACGGCGACCTTGTCCGTTTTTTCCCAGGTGAATTCCGGCTCGTCACGGCCGAAGTGGCCGTAGGCAGCGGTTTTTTCGTAGATCGGACGCAGCAGGTCCAGCATCTGGATGATGCCCTTCGGACGCAGGTCGAAGTGTTCATTGACCAGCGCCGAGAGTTTCTCGTCGGACATCACGCCCGTGCCTTCGGTGTACACCGTGACGTTCATCGGGCGTGCCACGCCAATCGCGTAGGCCACTTGGATCTGGCACTGGCGCGCCAGGCCGGCGGCCACGATGTTTTTGGCCACATAACGGGCGGCGTAGGCGGCGGAACGGTCCACTTTGGACGGGTCCTTGCCGCTGAAAGCGCCGCCGCCGTGCGGGCAGGCGCCGCCGTAGGTGTCCACAATGATCTTGCGGCCAGTCAGGCCGCAATCGCCCTGCGGGCCCCCGATGACAAAACGGCCGGTGGGATTGATCAGGTACTTGGTGTCCTTGAGCCACTCCTTGGGCAGTACCGGCTTGATGATTTCCTCGATGATGGCTTCGGTGAAGCTGGCCTTCATCTTGTGCTGGGTTTCGCTCTGGTCCGGGCTGTGCTGGGTGGACAGCACCACGGTGTCAATGCTGTGTGGCTTGCCATCTACATAACGCATGGTGACCTGGCTTTTTGCGTCCGGACGCAGGAAAGGCAGGCGGCCGTCCTTGCGCAACTGGGCCTGGCGTTCCACCAGGCGGTGCGCGTAATAAATCGGCGCGGGCATCAGCTCCGGCGTTTCGTCGCAGGCGTAGCCGAACATCAGGCCCTGGTCGCCGGCGCCGGTGTTCAGGTGGTCGTCGGACGCGTGGTCCACGCCCTGCGCGATGTCGTTGCTCTGCTTGTCGTAGGCGACCAGCACCGCGCAACCCTTGTAGTCAATGCCGTATTCGGTGTTGTCGTAACCGATGCGCTTGATGGTGTCGCGTGCGACCTGGATGTAGTCCACGTGGGCGTTGGTGGTGATTTCACCGGCCAGCACCACCAGACCGGTGTTGGTCAGGGTTTCGGCGGCCACGCGCGAAAGCGGGTCCTGCTTGAAGATGGCATCGAGGATGGCATCGGAAATCTGGTCGGCTACCTTGTCGGGATGGCCTTCGGAGACGGATTCGGAAGTAAAGAGAAAATCGTTCGCCATTGCGTACACTCCATGAAGTTAGTCGGCGCGTTGCCGGCTTGGGGTGCCTCGGCGAACGCTTTAGCAGTTTGGTTTAATGTCGCCCTGCAAGTTGTTCAGTAACTCGGCGACAGCGGCCATTATATTGTTTTCCTTCCGCCGGCACAGTCCGCACACCTCAGCCCCCGTTCCCAGCCTTTTCATGATCCTGCTGTTCCGTTTTTTCTCCCACTGGCCCTTGCGCGCGCTGCATGCGCTGGGCGCGGCCCTGGGCTGGCTGGTCTGGCTGCTCAGCCCCGCTTACCGCCGGCAGTTTCGCGCCAACGTGGCGCAGGCCGGCATCGGTTTTGACGCGGCCCGGCCGGCGATTGGCGAGGCCGGACGTTTTGTAGCCGAACTGCCCAAGCTCTGGATGCGGCCGCAGACCGAGTCCTGCCTCGGGAACGTGCAGGTCGAAGGCCAACTGCATGCCGAGCAGGCCTTTGGCCAGGGGCGCGGGGTGATTTTTTTCGGACCGCATTGCGGCAGCTTCGAGCTGGGCCCGCAGGCGCTGGCCGAGCTCTATGGCCCGATCACCGCGATTTACCGGCCGGCCCGCAAGCCCTGGCTGGCGGCGATTGAACAGGCGACCCGGCAGCGGCCGCAACTGACGGTGGTGCCCGCCAGCCTGAGCGGCATCCGGCTGATGCACAGGACACTCAAGGCCAACCAGGCCGTGGCCCTGCTGACCGACCAGGTGCCACCCGAGGGGCTGGGGGTATGGGCGCCGTTTTTCGGCAAGCCGGCCTACACCATGACGCTGGCGGCCCGGCTGGCGCTGCAAAGTGGGGCCGTGCTGCTGCCGGTGAGCTGCGAGCGCCTGCCGCGCGGCGAAGGTTACTTCCTCAAGATCTGGCCACCGGTGGCCAGTCTGCAGGCGCAAGAGTTGCCGCCGACCGAAGGCGGCCCGCGCAGCGGGCCATTGCAGGCCGAGATCCTCCATGTCGTGACGCGCATCAACCAGGCGATCGAGGCCATTGTCCTGAGTCAGCCGGGGCAATACCTGTGGGGCTACGCGCGCTACAAGGCCCCACGCAAGGACGCGTTTTGACGCCCGCTCGCCGATGGCTTGGCCGTCTGGTCACCCGATCCGGCATCGGCCTGATGCAGGTGCTGGCGGTATTTCCGTTGCCTCTGGCGCGGGCGCTCGGCGTGGCCCTGGGCTGGGCGCTGTATGGCCTGGTCGGGGCGCGCCGGCGCGTCGTGCGGGCGAATCTGCAGCTGTGTTTTCCCTCCCTCGGCGAGGCCGAGCGGCGCCAGCTGACCCGGCAAACCTTTGTGTATTTTGCGCAGGCCTGGCTGGATCGCGCCTGGCTGTGGCATGCGCCGCAGGTCTGGGTGCGCCAGCGCGTGCGCCTGACCGGCGCGGTACACGAACTCGCCGGCAACGAGCCCACGGTGATCTTTTTGCCGCATTTTGTCGGTCTCGATGCGGCTTGGGCCGCCACCGCCCTGCATTCGCCGCGCCTGTCGACCACCATTTACACCGACCAGTCGAACAAGCTGGTGGACCGGTGGATACTGCGCGGCCGCCAGCGCTTTGGCCACCTGCGGCTGTTCGGACGGGCCGACGGCGTCAAGCCCATCGTGACGGCCTTGCGCGAAGGGCATCCGCTTTACCTGCTGCCCGACATGGACTTTGGTCCCGACGATTCCGTGTTCGTGCCGTTTTACGGTTTGCCGACAGCGACCGTGCCTTCGCTCTCCCGCTTCGCCCGCCTGGGCCGCGCCAAGGTGGTGCCGCTGGTGCCGCGCCTCACGCCCTGGGGCTACGAGGTGGAGGTTCTGCCGGCCTGGACCAACTTCCCGTCCGAGGATCCGGTGGCGGATACCGCTTTCATGAATGCCCAGCTGCAGGCCTACATCGACACCATGCCGGCGCAGTACTACTGGGTGCACAAACGTTTCAAGACGCGGCCGGAAGGTGAGCCCTCGCTCTACCAGGCCGGATCAGCCAGTCTATAGGTGCTTTCGGGCTCCAGCCCTTGTGCGACGGGCGCCAATAGCTATAAAAACAGTAGCTAACGGGCCTGGCCCAGAAAGTCCTGCAGATAAGCCGCCACCCGCTCGGGCTGTTCATGCACGATCCAGTGGGAGGCGCCCGGCACCTGTTGCAGCTGCATGTCCGGCACGTAGTCGGCCAGGCCTTCGATCAGCGTCGGCGGCAAGGCGATGTCGTCGAGCGCCCAGATCACCAGCGTTGGCAGCAGGACCATCAAGCGCTCGCGCGCCAGCGTGACCGCGGCGGCGGCTGGGTCGTTGTGCGGTGGCCCGGGCCGGGGCGGGCGCAGCGGCGATGCACGGTACAGGTTGCAGCCCCCCGTGAGCCCGGCGCGCCAGACTTCGCGGTACTGATCCCTGACGCTGTCGGTGAGCCAGGCCGGCGGGTGGTCGCTGCCGTTGGTCAGAAACTGCCACAGGCGGCGGAAGTCGTCCCTGGCCAGCAGCGCCTCGGCGTCCGGACGGATCAGGAAGTTCATGTAGGCGCTGGCGGCCTGCTGGGCCGGCGAGTGCTGCAGCTCGCGCAAAAAAGTGCCGGGATGCGGCGAGTTGATGATGGCGAGTTTTTTCATCAGCTGCGGCATGGCGGCGGCCAGGTTCCAGGCGATGGCGCCGCCCCAGTCGTGGGCCACCAGGCATTCAAGCTGGCGCTTGTCGGACGGACAGACTTCCGCCACGAGCGCGGCGATGTCCTGCATCAGGTGTCTGGGCCGGTAGGCGTCCGCCTCCGGCGGTGCGCTCGACTTCTCAAAACCGCGCAGGTTGGGCGCGATGCAGAAGTAAGCACCGTTTTCCGGCTTGGAAAAGTGCGTCAGGAGGGTGTCCCAGACAAAAGCCCCTTCCGGAAAGCCATGCAGGAACATCAGGACGGGCCGGCCCGTCTGGCCTGCCGTGCGGCAGGACAGGCTGACGCCATGGGGCAGGGAAACGAGGCGGGTGTCAATCATGGTGCGATGCATTCAGTAGCTGCCTGTGCCCGTATCACCTGGGCTGCAGGCAGTTTTTGCTTGAAAAATGCACAAGCGGCAGAGCCGGCCCCGCCTGTCGGGCGGGACTCAGGCGTCGCCGGACTCTGACTCTTTTTCCGGCGGCGGGGTTGCCACCGCCTTGGCGGCCTTATCAGGCTTGACCGGCGGATGGGCCCACTGCCACAGGTGCTGGGCCACTTCTTCCACGCCTTGCCGCTTGAGCGCAGAAAACAGTTTGACATCGCCGCCACCGGCCTGCAGTCGCACAATGGACAGCGCCTTGGCCGCCTCGGTTTTGTTGAGCTTGTCGGACTTGGTCAGCAGCACCAGAAACTTCAGGCCTTCCTCGACCCGCGGGCGGATCACGTCCAGCAGGATTTCGTCGAGTTCGGTCAGGCCCAAGCGCGGGTCGCACAGCAGCACCACGCCCTTGAGGTTGTCGCGCGTCTGCAGGTAGTTGCCCATCACCTGCTGCCAGCGGTATTTGGCGGCCTTGGGCACGGCCGCGTAGCCGTAACCCGGCAAATCGGCCAGCACCGCATCGGTCACCCCCTGTTTGCCGAGCGAGAACAGGTTGATGCTCTGCGTGCGGCCCGGGGTCTTGGAGGCAAAAGCCAGGCGGTTGATCTGCGTCAGCGTGTTGATGCAGGTGGACTTGCCCGCGTTGGAGCGGCCGACAAAGGCAATCTCGGGAAACTCATACACCGGCAGGTGTTTGAGTTCGGGCGCCGTTGTCAGGAATTTGGCGGTGTGCAGCCAGCCCATGGCAATTTTCGCCTCGGCGGACTGGGGCGGCTGGGCGGCCAGCGCGGCTGCCATTTTGGCTGCCGCTTCTTTGGGCGGCGCCCGTTTGGCTGTCGGCTTCTGCGTTTTAACGGGTGTAGATCGGGGAGATATGCTCATATTTGGGATTGTCCCCCAAGCCATTGTAAAATCAGTGAGTTTTGCGTTGGTTGGCGCCCCAGCGGGCTATTAATTTCAGCCCAAGGCTGTGCGCCGATCGCCTGGTCCACCTTAGAGTCAACTATTAAACCCCCGATATGAAGCTTGTTTCCACTTCGTTGATTACTTATTTATTTGCCGCCCTGCTGCTTGTACCGGCTGTCTCGCGGGCGGCCGGTGAGGCCGCTCCGGCCAAGGTGGCCAAGCCGGATCTGGTCAAGGGGGAGGCCACTTACACCGCGGTGTGTGTCGCCTGCCACGCGGCGGACGGCAATTCCGCGATTGCCGCCAATCCGAAACTGGCGCAGCAACACCCCGAATACCTGGTCAAGCAACTCCAGGAATTCAAGTCGGGCAAGCGCAACAATGCCGTCATGAAGGGGTTTGCCAGCGCCCTCAGCGACGATGACATGAAAAACATCGCTTACTGGGTGACCAGTAAAAAGGCCAAGCCCGGTTTCGCCAAGGACAAGACACTGGTGACGCTGGGTGAGCGCATCTACCGCGGCGGCATCTCCGACCGCCAGGTGCCGGCCTGTGCCGGTTGCCACAGCCCGAACGGCGCCGGCATTCCTTCGCAGTACCCGCGTCTGGGCGGCCAGCATGCCGAATACACCGCGGCCCAGCTGACGACCTTCCGCGATGGTGGGCGCAACAACAACCTGCAGATGACGCAGGTTGCCGCCAAACTGAACGACAGGGAAATCCGCGCCGTGGCTGACTACATCGCCGGGTTGCGCTGAATTCCCTGAAAAATCCATGGAATCCTTGGCTGGGGGAAAGGTGAAACCTGTTTCCCCGGAAAATACAGGGGCTCGCCCAGTTTGTATTGAACCCCAGCCAGAATAATCACTCCATACAGGGCGGGTCTTTTTCAGAAGGCCCGCCTTTTTTATTGCCGCTCTACCGAACACCACCACGCATGACCGTTCCCAGCCACGCAGTTTCCACCCACGGCCTGAGGCTCAAGGCGGGCTCGCACGCCCTGCGCTCCACCGTGGAGTTGCTGTCGTCGATGCGCTTTTCCATCTCGCTGCTCACGGTGATCTGCATCGCCTCTGTCATCGGCACGGTGCTCAAGCAGCAGGAGCCGATCGGCAATTACGTCAACCAGTTCGGCCCGTTCTGGGCCCAGGTGTTTGGCGCCGTCAGCCTGTACACGGTGTACAGCGCCTGGTGGTTCATGCTGATCCTGGCCTTCCTGGTGATCTCCACCTCCCTGTGCATCAGCCGCAACACCCCGAAAATCCTCGCCGACCTGAACCAGCTGAAGGAAAACATCCGCGAACAAAGCCTCAAGGCTTTCGGACACCGCGCCGAAGCGGCGCTGGAGGAAGGGCCTGAAGCGGCCGCGCGGCGCATTGGGCAGACGCTGGTGCAGGGCGGCTGGAAGGTCAAGCTGCAGCAGAGAACCACGTCCGGCGGCGAAGGCTGGATGGTGGCGGCCAAGGCGGGTGCCGCCAACAAGCTCGGTTACATTGCGGCGCACAGTGCCATTGTCCTGGTGTGTGTGGGCGGCCTGCTCGATGGCGATCTAATCGTGCGTGCGCAGATGTGGTTCAACAACAAGACGGTGTACGCCGGCGGCGGACTGATTGCCGATGTGCCGGCCCAGCACCGGCTGAGCGAGCGCAACCCCACCTTCCGCGCCAACCTGCTGGTCGCCGAGGGCACGCAGTCAAGCACCGCCATCCTGAACCAGCCCGGCGGCGTTCTGCTGCAGGATCTGCCTTTTGCGGTGGAACTGAAAAAATTCATTGTTGAGTACTACTCGACCGGCATGCCCAAGCTGTTTGCCAGCGAGATCGTGATTCACGACAAGGAAACCGGCGAGAAAATCCCGGCCCGTGTCGAGGTCAACCATCCGGCCCGCCACAAGGGCATCGAAATCTACCAGTCCAGTTTTGACGACGGTGGTTCCAGCGTCACCCTCAAGGCGGTGCCGCTGGCCACCGGCAGCCAGGTGGCCAGCAAGGCTTTTGAAATTCAGGGCACGATTGGCGGCTCCAGCAGCCTGACCAACGGGGCCGAAAAGATGACGCTGGAGTACACCGCGCTGCGTGTCATCAACGTCGAGAATTTTGGTGGCTCGGGCAGCATGGGCGCGACGTCGGGCGCGGATGTGCGCAAGGTCGATTTGCGCCAAGCCCTCGATGCACGCCTGGGCGCGGCCAACAAGACCCGCGAAAAGAAAGAACTGCGCAACGTTGGCCCCAGCGTGACCTACAAGCTGCGCGACGCGTCCGGCCAGGCCAGGGAGTTTCACAACTACATGCTGCCGGTCAAGATGGACGCAGCCGAGTTCAGCCCGGCGCTGTTCTTGCTGGGTGTGCGCGAAACCCCGGCCGAGCCTTTCCAGTACCTGCGTATCCCTGCCGACGAGCAGGGCAGCATGGAGGGTTTCTTGCGCCTGCGTCGCGCGCTGGCCGACCCGGCCCAGCGCGACAAAGCCGTCCAGCGTTATGTGCGACAGGCCATCGCGACGGACCGGCCCGATCTGGCAGCGCAGTTGTCCGCGTCCGCGTCGCGGGCACTGGCCCTGTTCGCCGGCCCCGACCAGCCGGCGGGCGGCGCCCAGGCCAAGCCGCTGGCCGGGCTGCAGGCGATTTCCGACTTCATGGAAACCAATGTGCCGGAAGACGAGCGCAACCGCGCCGGTGAAGTGCTGGTGCGCATTCTCAACGGCGTGTTGTTCGAGCTGGCGCAGCTCACGCGGGAGCAAAACGGCTTGCCGCCGCTGCCGCGCGACGAAAAAACCCAGGCTTTCATGGCACAGGCCGTGTTGTCCCTCAGTGATGCCCACCATTACCCGGCGCCCATGGCGTTTGAGCTGAAGGACTTCACCCAATTGCAGGCCAGTGTCTTCCAGGTGGCGCGTGCACCCGGGAGAAACATTGTCTACCTCGGTTGCGCCCTGCTGATTCTGGGCATCTTCGCCATGCTGTATGTGCGCGAGCGCCGCCTCTGGGTCTGGCTGGCGCCAGCGGGAGACGGTGCGGATTCGGCGGAGCCCGGAAAAGGGCTGGAAAAGGGGCCAGAATCGGGCGCAGGCAGCCAGGCGACCATGGCCATGTCGACCAACCGCCAGACCATGGACGGCGGCAAGGAATTCGAAATGCTGAAAACCAAACTTTTACAGGTGCCACGATGAACACCACCACCACCCTGAACTCGCGCACCACGGACGCGACCACCATCAGCCTGCAGGAAGGCTATTTCGCCAAGCGCAATGCGCTGGACTGGATTTTTGCGGCCATCGCCCTGGCTGGCGGTCTGTACGGTTTTGTCCGGTACAGCGCTTTCATGGATGTCTATGAAAAAGGCATTTTGCTGGGCGCGATTCCTGCCGTGATCGCGATGGGCTGGTTCTGGCGTCCGCTGCGCGCGCTGATGCTGCTGGTGGCGGGCTTTTCCCTGCTCGGCATCGTGTCCTACCAGGGCGATCTGGCACGCGCCGAACAGGTGTTCTGGCTCAAGTATTTCCTGTCCAGCCAGTCGGCCATCCTGTGGATGAGTGTGCTGTTTTTCATGAGCACCGCGTTTTACTGGATAGGCATGTTCGCCCGCGGGCAGAGCGGCACGATGGAATTGCTGGGCTCGCGGATTGCCTGGGTGGCTGTGGGCATGGCACTGGTCGGCACCATGGTGCGCTGGTACGAAAGTTACCTTATCGGTACCGATGTTGGCCACATTCCGGTCAGCAACCTGTACGAGGTGTTCGTGCTGTTCAGCTGGATGACCGCAGCGTTCTACCTTTATTTCGAAGCGCAGTACAAGACCCGCACCATGGGTGCGTTTGTGATGCTGGTGGTCAGTGCGGCCGTGGGTTTTCTGCTTTGGTACACCGTGGTCCGCGAGGCGCATGAAATCCAGCCACTGGTGCCGGCCCTCAAGAGCTGGTGGATGAAATTGCATGTGCCTGCCAACTTCATCGGTTACGGCATGTTCTCGCTGGCGGCCATGGTGTCGCTGGCTTACCTGATCAAACAGCAGGCACTGGAGACCCGCTGGTACAGACTGACACCACTCTGGCTGCTGGGCGTGGTCCTGTGTTTTGTGCCGATTGTGTTTCGCAAGTCGACCGAAATCGGGGGGACCAATTACTGGCTCGGTTACCTGCTGGTCTCCGGCCTGATCGCCGCCGCCATTTTGCTGGGCCGCCAGCGCATTGCGGCACGCCTGCCGAGCGCCGAGGTGCTCGACGACGTGATGTACAAGGCCATTGCCGTCGGTTTTGCGTTTTTCACCATCGCCACCGTGCTTGGCGCCTTGTGGGCGGCCGAGGCCTGGGGCGGTTACTGGAGTTGGGACCCCAAGGAAACCTGGGCATTGATCGTGTGGCTCAACTACGCGGCCTGGCTGCACATGCGGCTGATGAAGGGCCTGCGCGGTACCGTGGCCGCCTGGTGGGCCCTGGTGGGGCTGGCCGTCACCACCTTTGCTTTCCTGGGGGTGAACATGTTCCTGTCGGGCCTGCACAGTTACGGAACCTTGTAGCCGGGGTTGAATCCTTGTAAGAAGTGGCTGCGTACCAAGACTAACCTTCAACCA
Source organism: Polaromonas sp. AER18D-145 (assembly GCF_002379095.1). Taxonomy (GTDB): domain Bacteria; phylum Pseudomonadota; class Gammaproteobacteria; order Burkholderiales; family Burkholderiaceae_C; genus Polaromonas. Next base: position 36,903 of record NZ_NBZV01000032.1, on the reverse strand, counting down.
TCCACGACATAACAAGGACACACCATGCTGCTCAAGACCGACCACAGTGGCTTCGACCACGCCGTTCCCAGCGACATCACGCCCCAGGGCGTTTACCAGCAGCGGCGCAACCTGATCAAGCTGATGGCCACTGGCGCCGCCGGTGCGACCATCGCCTCCTGGGCCGGTCGTGAAGCGATGGCGCAGGCTGTGACCAAACCCGGGAAGCTGGCTGCTTTGCCCGGTGCCAAGTCGGGGGTGGCGGGCGCGGTCACGATGGAGAAAGTGACGGACTACAAGGACGTCACCAGCTACAACAACTTCTATGAATTCGGTACCGACAAGTCGGACCCGGCGAAAAATGCCCACACCCTGGTGACCAAGCCCTGGACGGTGGCCATCGAAGGCCTGGTCAAGCAGCCGAGGACTTATGCCATCGAAGACCTGATCAAGCTCAGCGCCCAAGAAGAACGCATTTACCGCCTGCGCTGCGTGGAAGGCTGGTCCATGGTGATTCCCTGGGTCGGCTATTCGCTGGCGGAGCTGATCAAGAAGGTCGAGCCGCTGGGTAACGCCAAATATGTCGAGTTCATCACCCAGGCCGACCCCAAGACCATGCCGTTTGTCGGCTCGCGTGTGCTGGACTGGCCCTATGTGGAGGCACTGCGCATGGACGAGGCGATGCACCCGCTGACCCTGTTGAGCTTCGGCATGTACGGCGAAGTGCTGCCCAACCAGAGCGGTGCGCCGGTGCGCCTGGTGGTGCCATGGAAATACGGTTTCAAGAGCGGCAAGAGCATTGTCAAGATCCGCTTTACCGACAAGGAACCGCGTACCGCGTGGAACAAGGCGGCTGCCAACGAATACGGGTTTTATTCCAATGTGAATCCGTCCGTGGACCATCCGCGCTGGAGCCAGGCGACCGAGCGCCGTATTGGCGAAGATGGCCTGTTTGCCAAGAAACGCAAAACCCTGATGTTCAATGGCTACGAGGCCCAGGTGGGGCAGTTGTATGCGGGTATGGATCTGAAGAAGTTTTATTGATTCGCAGCCGGGGCGCGCCAGGACCTGACCTCTGGTCCGGCACCCCGGCGCCGATCCGGCTTTCAACCATGAAAAAACTTCTCCTCCATCCTGCGGCCAAGCCCGCGGTCTTCATTGCCTGCCTGTTGCCTTTTATCTGGCTGTTCTACAGCGCGTTGACCAACCAGCTGGGCGCCAACCCCGCGGAAGCGCTGATCCGGGCAACGGGCGACTGGACCCTGCGTTTCCTGTGTATCGTGCTGGCCGTCACGCCGCTGCGGGTGATCAGCAACACGCCCGCGCTGGCGCGTTTTCGCCGCATGCTGGGGCTGTTTGTCTATTTTTACGTGCTGGTCCACCTGCTCAGCTACAGCTGGTTCGACATGGGCTTTGAGGTGGCCGACATCGTCAGGGACATCATCAAGCGGCCGTTCATTCTGGTGGGATTTGCCGCTTTCCTGCTGCTGACACCGCTGGCTGCGACCTCCTTCAATGCAGCCATCCGCCGGCTCGGTGCGAAGCGCTGGCAGATGCTGCACAAGCTGGTGTACCTGATTGCGGGCCTGGGCCTTCTGCATTTTTTCTGGATGCGCTCAGGAAAAAATGATTTTGCCGAGGTGGCGGTTTACGCGTCCATCATCGCGGCCCTGCTGGGCTGGCGCGCATGGCAGCGCTGGGGGCGGCGCAAGCGTCCGGCGGCTCCCCGTCCTGCCACAGCAGCGCGCCTGCAGTGACTGACTGCTCCTGATTCAGGAGCTGACGGCGCACAACTGATAAGGGCTTGTGCAGGTTTTTTCATGAAGCCTGGGCGTTCACGGCACGCAGCGGCGCCCGGGTCTGGCGTGAGACCGGATCGATGCTTGCCACAGGCAGCTGGTAAGCGCGATCGTCAAACAGGTCGATCCCGCACATCAGGTTTTCAACCCAGTCGAAAAATTCGTTCACGGCCTGCTTGCCGACGATGGGCGCGCCATGTTGCGGCACCAGCATGGCGATGTCCATGGGACGCACCATGTTGACCCACAGCCGCAGGATCTTGTTCGAGACCATGTAGCGCCGGTGGAAACCTTCCATCAGGGGAATGTGCGGCTTGAGGCTGGTGACCGGTTGGCGCGCCTGGGCGCCGGACATCATCGACACCCCGAGATCGCCCGTGAACAGGATGCGGCTGACCGGATCGTAGAAGTGAAAATTGCCTTCGGAGTGCATGAAGTGCGCCGGGATCAACCACAATTCATGGCTGCCCAGAGGCAGGCGCCCGCCACCGTCGGGCACGCCGATCACGCGTTTGTCGGTCTTGCCGACCTTGGTGAAATGCGGAACGAAACGCTCCCACACCCGTGAAATCACCAGCATGGCCTGGGTGCTGCTCAGCCAGCGATCCAGCGAGGCGATGATGTCGGGGTCGGCATGCGAAGCGATGATGTAGGACAGCTTGTGCGGCGGAAAATGCTGCGTCATGCCCATGAACAGTTCGTTGTAGGCCAGGTTGCCGCCGGGATCAATGATGGCGCCCGTGCCGTTATCGACGATGAGGAACTGGTTGGCCTGGACGGCTTGTCCATCTTCCTCGATGAGGTCGGTGAACATCAGACAGGCGTGATTCTTGTCGCGATAAAGTTCCAGAGGCATATGCGTGCGTAACGTCGATTGGAAAAAACCGACTGTACTTCCACCTCTGCAGACGTCTCTTGATGGGCATCAAGAGACGTCGCCCTCATGGCAACAATTTTTCGCCGCGGAAGGTGTCGGCCGCTGTTTCGCGCTCGCGGATGAGGTGGGTTTGTTCACCATCGACCAGCACCTCGGCGGCACGGCCCCGGGTGTTGTAGTTGCTGGCCATGCTCATGCAGTAGGCCCCCGCTGAAAGTACGGCCAGACGATCGCCGGCAGCCACAGCCAGCGTGCGGTCACGGCCTATCCAGTCGCCGCTTTCGCAGACCGGGCCGACCACATCGTAAGACGCCTGCTGCCTGTCCCGGTGCGGCTCCAGCGGCACGATCGCGTGAAACGCCTGGTACATGGCGGGACGCGGCAGGTCGTTCATCGCGGCGTCGATCACGCAGAAATTTTTCTGTTCACCGGGCTTGAGGTAAAGCACCTCGGTCAGGCAGACGCCGGCATTGCCCACCAGCGAGCGGCCCGGCTCGACCATCAGCTTTTTGCCGCCATGGCCGCGTGCATCCAGTTTCGCCAGCAGTTCCTGCCAGAGCGCATCCGCCGCGGGCGGTGCGTCCTGGTTGTAATTGATGCCCAGGCCGCCGCCAAAGTCGATGTGTTCAATCGTGATGCCCGCCGCTTCGATGCTGTCAACCAGGTCGAGTATCCGGTCCATGGCGTCCAGGTAAGGCGTGGTCTCGGTGATCTGCGAGCCGATGTGGCAGTCGATCCCGACCACCTGCAAGCCTGCAAGCGACGCCGCGTATCGGTAGATCCGCAGCGCATCCTCATGCGCCACGCCGAACTTGTTGCCCTTGAGGCCGGTCGAGATATAGGGGTGGGTTTTCGGGTCGACATTGGGGTTGACGCGAATGCTGACAGGCGCGATGCGGCCCATGGCCAGCGCCACCCCAGACAGCACATCCAGTTCGGCCTCACTCTCGACATTGAAGCAGCCGATGCCGGCGGTCAGGGCCTGCCGCATTTCCGAGCGTGTTTTACCGACCCCGGAAAAAATGACTTTGCGCATATCGCCGCCGGCCGCCAGCACCCGCTCAAGCTCGCCGCCGGAAACAATGTCAAAGCCACAGCCGGCACGGGCAAACACCTGCAGCACGCCCAGCGAGGAGTTGGCCTTCATGGCGTAGCAGATCTGCGCATCGCGTCCGGCAAAGCCCTGCTGGTAGGCTGCCAGGGCCGCCAGCATGGCAGCTTTGGAGTACACGAACAGCGGTGTGCCGTACTGGCTGGCCAGGTCATCGAGGCGGGCCGCTTCGAGGTACAGGCCGTCCTGGCGGTAGGCCAGCTGGGGTGCGCCTGGCAGGGCGGTCGATGCCGTAGTGTTCATGGCCGGTGCTTTCATCGCAGCGGCAAGGTGGCGGGACCGGATGCGGGTGGCGGTGCCGGCAGATCGCTCGGGGTGGCTGGGGCGCTTTCCGGTGCGCTGGCGGCGGCGGCGGGTGTTGGCGCTGCAAAAGGGGCCATGCCCGCCGGGCGCGCCTTGGGTGGCGGCGGGAGAAAGAGGGGACCCTTCTGGCCGCAAGCCGCAAGACCCATTGCAATGGCCAGGGCTGCGGCGACGATTGAAAGGCCATGAGCGCAGGAGGCAGCCTGACGGCGGCCTAGAATTTGACGCTGGATTTGAAATCTTGCAAACATGATGGGATTGTAATGACCGACCTGGAATATCTGGACCATGCCGAAGCCGCCCTCAAGGCGATTGAAATGGCGTGTGACCGCATCAACGACGAAACCGATGCCGACGTCGACAACCAGAGGACCGGGGGCATGATCACGCTGACTTTTGCCGACCGCAGCCAGATCATCATCAATCTCCAGAAGCCGCTTCAGGAAATCTGGATGGCCGCCCGCGCCGGTGGTTTTCATTACCGGTTCAGCCAGGGCCAGTGGACCGACACCAAGGACGGCAGCGCGCTGTTTGCGGAGCTCTCGCGTTACGCCAGCGCACAGGCCGGTCAGCCGCTGGTGTTCAGCGCACCGTCAGGCGCGCGCTCCGCTAGTTCTTGAACAGATCCAGAATCCGGCGGCGTTCGTCGCTCGGTGGCGGGGTCTGGATGACGGCGCCAGGCGGCACTGGTTGGCCGGTGACCGGGTTGTCCACACCGGCGCCGGTGGCGGCGGGGCGGCTTCCCAGCCCCACGCTGCTGATGCCGGAACCTTTGGCGTATTCGTCATAAAACCACTCACCGCCGATATTGACCACACCCTCGGGCGCTGAAAACTCGGTCACTGGCACGCCTTTGAGCGCGTATTCCATGAAGTTGATCCAGACCGGCAAGCTCAAGCCGCCCCCGGTTTCCCGATCACCGAGTTTTTTCGGCGTGTCGTAGCCCATCCACACGGCCGCGGTGAGGGTCGGCTGAAAGCCCACAAACCAGGTGTCGATCGAATCGTTGGTGGTGCCGGTTTTGCCATAGAGGTCGGGCCGTTTCAGGGTCGCCTGGGCCCGGGCGGCGGTGCCGCTGCGGGCTACTTCCTGCAAGAGGTTGGACATGATGAAGGCGTTGCGCGCTTCGATGCCACGCGCTGACTCGTCGAGTGTCGGCGCCGGGCTGTCGACCACGACCTTGCCTTTCTGGTCGGTGATTTTGGTGATCAGATGGGGATTGACGCGGTAGCCGCCATTGGCAAACACCGAATAGCCCAAGGCCATTTGCAGCGGTGTCACCGAGCCGGCACCCAAGGCCATCGTCAGATAGGCGGGGTGCTTCTCGCCGTCAAAACCAAACCGGGTAACCCATTCCTGGGCATATTTGGGACCTATGGCCTGCAGTATCCGGATGGAAATCATGTTTTTTGACTTGGCCAGACCTCGGCGCAGGCTCATCGGGCCTTCGAAGGTGCCGTCGTAATTTTTGGGCTCCCAAGGCTGGCCGCCGGTGACGCCGGCATCAAAAAACAGGGGGGCGTCGTTAACGACCGTCGCCGGGGTGAAGCCTTTTTCGAGGGCGGCTGAATAGATAAACGGCTTGAAGCTGGAGCCGGGCTGGCGCCAGGCCTGCGTCACATGGTTGAACTTGTTTTTCTCGTAGTCGAAGCCGCCGACCAGTGCCCGGATGGCGCCGTTGCGCGGGTCAATTGCCACGAAAGCGCCCTCGACCTCCGGGAGTTGCGTGATTTCCCAGGTGTTTTTGGGCGTTTTGGTCACGCGGATCAGGGCGCCGGGACGGATCCTGATGTTGGGAGCCGCCTTTTCGGACAGGCCCGACTGGGCCGGTTTGAGACCGTCGCCAGTGATTTCAATGGTTTCGCTGTTCTGGCGAAGTGCCACGATTTTTTTCGGGCCGGCTTCCAGGACCACCGCCGACATCACATCATCGTTGTCCGGACTCTCGGCCAGTGCATCATCAATCGCGTCTTCGTTTTCCCGGGGATCGCTGGACAGGGCAATGAATTTCTCGGGGCCGCGGTAGATCTGCCGCCTTTCATAATCCATGATGCCTTTGCGCAGCGCCTTGTAGGCCATGGCCTGGTCGGCAGCCCGCAAGGTGGTAAAGACATTGAGGCCGCGCGTGTAGGTTTCGTCGCCATACTGGCTGTACACCAGCTGGCGCGCGGTTTCCGCCACGAATTCGGCATGTACCCGCCCTGCGTCAGGGCCGGATTTAACCTTGATGTCCTCGTTTTTGGCTGCCACTGCCTGTTCCGGCGTGATAAATCCGTTTTCTTCCATGCGCTCAATGATGTAGAGCTGGCGCGCCTTGGCCCGCCTGGGGTTGCTGACCGGGTTGTAGGCGGACGGGGCCTTGGGCAGGCCCGCGAGCATGGCAGCCTCCGCAATGCTGATGGATTTCAGCGGCTTGCCGAAATAGATCTCGGACGCGGCGGAAAAGCCATAAGCACGTTGTCCCAGGAAAATCTGGTTCATGTAGATCTCCAGAATCTGGTCCTTGCTCAGCAGGTGTTCCAGCTTGAAGGTCAGCAGAATCTCGTAGATCTTCCGCGTGTAGCTCTTTTCGGTAGACAGGTAGACGTTGCGGGCGACCTGCATGGTGATGGTCGAGGCGCCCTGACTCTTGGCCCGACCCACATTGGCGAGGCCGGCCCGGATCACGCCGATGTAATCAACCCCGCCATGGGAGAAGAAGCGCGCATCCTCAATGGCCAGCACCGCATCCTTCATCACTTTGGGTATCTCGCCTATCGGTGTCAGGTTACGGCGCTCCTCGCCAAACTCGCCAATCAGAACGGCATCCGCTGAATAGACGCGCAGAGGCAGCTTGGGACGGTAGTCCAGCAAATCGGACACATCCGGCAGGTTCGGGTAGGCGACCGCCAGCGCAACCGCAATGATGATCAGAAGTGAGGCAAGGCCGGCCAGCGCCAGACCCAGGCCCCATGCGAAGACCTTGAGCAGCTTGGGCAGCCAGGGCAGCCGGTGGGCAGAGGAAGGACGGGATTCGGAAGTCGATGAATTTGACGGCATGGGTTTAACGTAAGTTCGCGCCAGCATTGTAAAAACCCCCGATGCTGGAAGACTTGGCAGGTTGTCAGGAATTTCACATTTTGCAATTGTGGCCTTGTCGCCGCGCCGGCACCAACCCGGCCAAGCTATCGAAAGCGTCAACTTTTGACAACGGTGATAGTAAGCTAAAACCGGAAAATCCTTTGTTGTACAAGGACCTTACTGATAGCATTCAAGTGATTTCTTAAGTTTGTAGGGCTACATATTAGCCGTCATCTGGGGACCGTTTTGATCTCTCTGGGGTCTTTAATCAACCGTCAATCGTCAGCCTTGTTGGGTCTGGACATCAGTTCGTCCAGCGTCAAGCTGGTGGAGCTCAGCCGCGACAAGGCCGGCAACCTGGTGCTGGACCGGTGCGCCATTGAGCCCCTGGAGCGGGGCTGGATCACTGACGGCAACGTCGAAAAATTTGACGAAGTTGCCGAGGCCGTGCGCCGACTGGTCAAAAAGAGCGGGACACGCACCAAAAATGTGGCCATGGCCTTGCCCGCGTCGGCCGTGATCACCAAGAAAATCATCCTGCCTGGCGGAATGAGCGAGCAGGAGCTGGAGATCCAGGTCGAGGCCGAGGCCAACCAATACATCCCCTTTTCGCTGGATGAAGTCAGTCTTGATTTTTGTGTCATAGGCCCCAGCGCCAGCTCGGCGGGTGACGTGGAGGTGCTGATCGCCGCATCCCGCAAGGAAAAAGTCAACGACAGGCAGGGCTTGGCCGAGGCGGCAGGTCTAAAGCCGGTGGTGGTGGATGTGGAATCCTACGCTTCACGGCTGGCGACAGCCCGGTTGATCGAAAACCTGCCGAACAAGGGCCTGGACACCATGGTGGCCCTGTTCGAAGTCGGTGCCCTGACCACCAGCATGCAGGTCATCAAGAACGATGAGGTGCTTTATGAGCGCGACCAGGCTTTTGGCGGGGCTCAGCTGACTCAGTTGATCGTGCGCCAGTATGGTTTTTCTCCGGAAGAGGCCGAAGGGAAAAAGCGCAGCGGGGACCTGCCGGATGACTACGATGCCAGCGTGCTCAAGCCCTTTGTCGACAGCATGGCGCAGGAAATTGGCCGCGCGCTCCAGTTCTTTTTTACCAGCACGCCACACAACAAGGTGGATTACGTGATGCTGGCGGGCGGCTCGTCGGCATTGCCGGGATTGACCGAAGCGGTGACCCAGCAGACCTCATTTGCCTGCATGGTCGCCAATCCCTTTGAAGGCATGGTTCTGGGCAACAATGTAAGGGAGAGCAAAGTGAAGCGTGAAGCAGCGTCTTATCTGACCGCTTGTGGATTGGCTTTGCGGAGGTTTTTCCAGTGATTCTGGTCAATCTGCTTCCCCACCGCGAAGCGGCGCGCAAACGCCGCCGCGAGGCTTTCTTCGTCGCCTTGGGTGTTGCCGCCGTTGCCGGCGTTCTACTCTGTGGCGCGGTTTATTCCTGGTATCAGGCCCAAATTTCGGGGCAGCAGGGCAAGAATACGTTTCTGAAAACCGAAATTACCCGTCTTGAGAACCAGATCAAGGAAATTGCGGGCCTTCAGCAGGAAATTGCCGCCTTGCGTGCCCGACAAATGGCGGTGGAAGACCTGCAGGGCAACCGGAATCTGCCGGTTTACCTGCTCGATGAGCTGGTCAGGCAATTGCCTGACGGTGTTTACGTCACCAGCATGAAACAAGAGAACCAGGTGGTGTTGTTGACGGGTGTGGCTCAGTCCAATGAGCGGGTCTCCGAGTTGCTGCGCAATCTGGGCAACAACAGCCCCTGGCTGACCCGGCCCGAGCTGATTGAAATCACGGGCAGAACAATCACGCTGGGCGCACGCGACCAAAGGCGTGTGGCGAATTTTTCGATGCGTGTGGGGCTCAAACGGGCCACGGATGTGCAGAAAGCTGCCGCTGCCGCATCAGCGGCGGGGCCTTCCGGCGCCGCCGCGGGCAAGCCCGCCCTGCCAAGCCCGATTGCGGCCAAGAGCTGACCAACCGGTCCGGAACAAACACTGACTATGGCACGTAAACCCAAATTCAATGTGAATTTCTCTGCGCTTCAGGACGATCTGAAGGCGCAGTTTGTCGGCCTCAACCCGAATGACCCGTCGTCCTGGCCGGCGTTCCCTCGTTTTCTTCTGTGTGTGTTTGTGACCGCCGCCGTGGTGGTTGCGCTCTGGTTTGTATGGCTCGCCGATTCTGACGAGGAATTCAAGGCAGAACAGGCCAAAGAAGTGCAGTTGCGCGAAGATTTCAAGAAGAAACTGGCGCAAGCGGTCAATCTGGAGGCTTTGAAGGAGCAGCGTGAACAGGTGCAGCAGTATGTGACCCAGTTGGAGAAGCAGCTGCCGAGCAAGGCTGAAATGGATGCCCTGCTGTCGGATATCAACCAGGCCGGACTGGGCCGGAGTCTGCAGTTTGAGCTGTTTCGACCCGGGCAGGTCAGCGTCAAGGAGTATTACGCGGAACTGCCCATTGCGATCAAGGTGTCTGGGCGTTATCACGATATCGGTGCTTTTGCAGCTGATATCGCCAACCTGTCGCGCATTGTGACGCTCAACAACATGACGATTACTCCGGTCAAGGACGGGATGATGAGCATGGACACCACCGCCAAGACATTCCGTTATCTGGATCCCGAAGAAGTTGCCTTGCAGCGTAAAGCGGCGCCCGCGAAAGGCCCCAAAAAATGAAGCGGACAGGTATTGAAAAGGCGTTTACGCTGGTGTCTACAGCCGTGGTGTGTTTGGTTCTGACAGCGTGCAGTTCTTCCGAGCAGGAGGAGTTACAGCAGTGGATGACCGAGCAACGCAACCTGACAAAACCCAAAGTGGAACCCTTGCCGGAGCCCACCAAATTTTCACCGCAGGCGTATACCCAGGAGGGGGCTGTCGAGCCCTTTAGTCCCCAGAAATTGACGCAGGCGCTGAACCGCGACTCCAATCGGGCGACTGCCAACGCCGGCCTGATTGCGCCTGAATTGAGCCGACGCAAAGAGCCTTTGGAAGCCATGCCACTCGATGCGGTCGCCATGGTGGGCAGCCTGATCAAGCAGGGCCAGCCAGTGGCGCTGGTGCGGGTGGATAACTTGCTTTACCAGGTGCGGGTGGGCAACTACCTGGGCCAGAACTACGGGCGCATCACAAAAATTTCTGAGACTGAGGTCGCCCTGCGGGAAATTGTGCAGGACGCTGCAGGCGAGTGGTTAGAGCGGACAGCGACTTTACAGCTTCAAGAGGGGTCGAAATGAACAAGAATGCATGGACGATGCAGGCAGTCCCGGTGCGGGGTGCGTGGTCGCGGATATCGGGTGGCCTGGCCATCGCGACGGCCTGGGTGACGCTCGCGCTGGCAACGCAGGCATGGGCCCAGGCGCCCAATGCCATCGAGGCGGTGTCGGGTTCCGTCCAGGGAGGCTCTGAAGTTATTCGTATCGACCTGAAAGAAGCCCTGACCACAGTTCCCACTGGCTTCACGATTCAGTCCCCCGCACGGATTGCGCTTGATTTTCCTGGCGTCAGCAACTCCATGGGCCGCTCGGCCCTTGACCTGAACCTGGGCAATCTTCGGTCCGCCAACGTGGTCCAGGCCGGCGAAAGAACGCGCGTTGTCCTCAATCTGAAGGCTTCGACGGCCTACACGGCGCAGATTCAGGGGAAATCCTTGCTGATCACGCTGGACCCGGTCGCCGTTGCCACACCCTCACCCGCCGTGGCACCTGTTTTCGCCGAGAATCGCAACCGCGACACCTTGCCGCTGAAAGACATCGATTTCCGACGGGGCACGGACGCTTCCGGCCGCATTGTGGTCGATCTCGCCAATAACCAGGTGGGCGTCGACATCCGCCAGCAGGGGCAGACCCTGGTGGTGGAATTCCTGAAAACCGCCTTGCCCGAGGGCTTGCGTCGCCGGCTGGATGTGTCCGACTTCGGCACGCCGGTTCAAAGCGTGACCACTTCCCAGCTGGGGGACAAGGTTCGCATGGTCGTCGAACCCAAAGGGTCGTGGGAACACAGTGCTTACCAGAGCGACAACCAGTTTGTGCTGGAAGTCCGCCAGCAAAAAGTGGATGAGTCCAAGCTGTCACAGGGGCCGGGCTACACCGGTGAAAAACTTTCCCTGAATTTCCAGAGCATTGAAGTTCGTTCTCTGCTGCAAGTCATTGCCGACTTCACCGGTTTCAATATTGTGACCTCGGACAGCGTCACCGGGACCGTGACCTTGCGCCTCAAGGATGTGCCCTGGGACCAGGCGCTGGACATCATTCTGCAGGCCAAAGGTCTGGACAGGCGAAAAACCGGCAATGTGTTGCTGATTGCGCCCAAGGATGAGCTGGCTGCGAAAGATAAACTTGACTTGGAATCGCGTAACGCGATTCAGAGCTTGGAGTCTGTGCGCACGCAATCTTTCCAGATCAACTACGCAAAGGCAGCAGATATCGGTGCCCAAATCACGGCGGGCGGCACCGGGCCGACCAGTGCCCGCATCCTGTCCAACCGCGGCAGCGCGATTGCCGAGGCCAGAACCAACCAGCTGTTTGTGACCGACATTCCCTCCAAGCTGGAACAAGTGCAGAGTTTCATTGCGAAAATAGACATTCCCGTGCGGCAGGTCCTGATTGAGGCGCGTATTGTGGAAGCCGCGGATACTTTCGGAAAATCCTTGGGTGTTCGTTTGGGTGGGCGTCCCTTCAGTGTTAATGGAAACAGCAATTCCATGTATGGCCCAACCTATATTGCTCCAGAATTTTCTGCGACCAACCCACCTATTCGGGGCTCAAACATCGGAACCACTGCAGGAGATTTTGTAAACTTGCCCGGTGTTGGCCAAAACGGATTCAGTGCCGCCACCTTTGCGATTTCATTATTTGAATCCAGTCTCACCCGCTTCATTAATCTTGAAATTTCAGCGATGGAAGCCGATGGCAAAGGCAAAATTGTGTCGAGCCCGCGTATCGTGACGGCTGACCAGGTCAAGGCCCTGATCGAGCAAGGCACCGAGTTACCCTACCAGCAAGCGACCTCCAGTGGCGCGACCTCCATCGCCTTCCGCAAGGCCAACCTGAAGCTGGAGGTGACCCCGCAAATCACGCCCGAAGGAAACATCATTCTTAGTGTTGACGTGAACAAGGACAGTGTGGGCCGGTCGACGACCAACGGTTTTGCGATCGATACCAAACACATCCAGACCCAGGTGCTGGTTGAAAACGGCGGAACGGTGGTGATTGGCGGCATTTTTGAGCAGAACGAGCGTGAGGACGTAACCAAGGTTCCGTTGCTGGGCGATCTGCCGGGAGTGGGCAACCTGTTTAAAACCAGGACGCGTACCGCCAACAAGTCCGAGTTGCTGGTCTTCATCTCGCCCAAAGTGATTTCCAACGGTTCGCCCCTGCGCTGAGCGTTGGCTGCGCGACGCGAAGCCGGGATGGCCTCCCGGCTCGTTTTTGCGGGCTTGCGGTTTCCCGGGGGTACAGTGCAGGCAAGTCCTGTTCAGACCCGGTCGCAGCAGATATGTTCAACAACGCCTTCTTTCTTCCTTGTTTGTTGCCGTGATTCATCCTGACTGGACAAGCTGATGAGCGGGCCTGCTCATGTGGCACTGGTCGGTCTTCCCGGATCGGGGAAGTCCACCATCGGACGGCAACTGGCCCGACGTCTCGGCCGACCATTCATTGACACCGACCAGGTCATCGAGCAGCGCGTCGGCCTGTCCATCCGCGAGTTTTTTGAGCGGGAGGGCGAGGAGTCCTTCCGTGACCTTGAACAAAGCGTCATCGACGAATTGACGCTCGGTGAGCCCTGCGTTTTATCGACGGGTGGCGGGTCGGTGTTGCGGCTGGCCAATCGCCAGCATTTGAAGCAGCGCACGCAGGCGGTGTACCTGCATTCGGCGCCCGAAGAGGTTTTTCGCCGCTTGAAGCACGACCGGAATCGCCCACTGTTGCAGGTGCCTGACCCGTTGGCGCGCTTGCGCGAGCTCTATGCGCTGCGTGACCCGCTGTACCGCGAAAGCGCCCGGTTTGTGGTGGAAACCGGGCGGCCTTCGGTGGCGGCACTGGTCAACATGGTGGTGATGCAGCTTGAGCTGGCGGGTGTCCTTCCCGCGCCCGGCGCCTGACACACCCTCTGCTGCAGACGCCAGCTCCACTCAACGCGGTGCGGCGGAGCGCCGTGATGCAGGCCACAGGGCGCCGTACGAGCCAGCAGAGCCTCTACACTTGGGCCATGGCTTCAAATTCCCCCTTGGCGACGCAACAGGTTTTCATTGACCTGGGCGAGCGCAGCTACCCCATCATCATTGGCGCAGGCCTGCTCGGTGACCCTGGCACCTACCTGAATCTGCCAGCCGCAAGCACCGCACTGATTGTGTCGAATGACACGGTGGCCCCTCTTTATGCCCAGGCCTTGCAGCAGGCACTGCAGGGGCATTACAACAAGGTGCTGCAGGTGATCCTGCCCGACGGTGAGGCGCACAAGGACTGGCCCACCCTGCAACTGATTTTCGACGCCTTGCTGGCCAACGGCTGCGACCGCAAGACCGTGCTTTTTGCCCTGGGCGGCGGCGTGGTGGGTGACATGACGGGATTTGCGGCGGCCTGCTACATGCGCGGTGTGCCGTTTGTGCAGGTCCCCACCACCTTGCTGGCGCAGGTGGACTCTTCGGTCGGTGGAAAAACGGCCATCAATCACCCACTGGGCAAAAACATGGTGGGCGCGTTTTACCAGCCGGAACGCGTGATCTGCGACCTGGACGTGCTCCAGACCTTGCCCCCGCGCGAGTTGAGCGCCGGGCTTGCGGAGATCATCAAGTACGGACCGATTGCCGACATGGCTTTTCTGGACTGGATCGAGACAAACATTGGGGCCCTGCTTGCGCGTGAACCGGCGGCGCTGGCACATGCCGTCCGGCGCAGTTGCGAGATCAAGGCCGCGGTGGTGGGGCAGGATGAACGGGAGGCCGGGCTGCGCGCCATCCTCAATTTCGGACACACCTTCGGGCATGCGATCGAGTCGGGGCTGGGTTACGGCCAATGGCTGCATGGTGAAGGTGTGGGCTGCGGCATGGTGATGGCTGCCCGGCTGTCGCAGAGGCTGGGCCTCATCGACGCGGCGCTTGTCGACCGCCTGCATGCGCTTGTCCAGCGCGCCGGTCTGCCGGTGGTCGGCCCCAGGCTGTCTGACACCGACAACGCGGGGCGTTATCTGGAACTGATGCGTGTGGACAAAAAGGCGGAGGCTGGCGAAATCAGGTTTGTCGTGATCAGCGGCCCCGGTCACGCAACTGTGCGCAGCGCACCGGATGCACTGGTGCGCGAGGTGATCGACGCGAGCTGCGAATGAATATCTTTTTGATCGAATGCTATCAAAATAATAGCTATCCGCGTAAATATTAAAAGGGCGGAGGCCCGATTGGATGCTTGATTCATGACTGCACTGGCTCCCTACGCCTGCGACCCAGCCCGGTCACGTGGTCGTCGCTACCCCGAGCCCGCGGCGCCGACCCGTTCGGCCTTTCAGCGCGACCGCGACCGGATTGTGCATTCCACGGCATTTCGCCGCCTGGTTTACAAGACCCAGGTGTTTTTGAACCATGAAGGCGACTTGTTTCGTACCCGCCTGACCCATTCGCTCGAAGTCGCACAGCTTGGCCGTTCCATCGCCCGCACGCTGCAATTGAACGAGGACCTGGTCGAAGCCATCGCGCTGGCGCACGATCTCGGCCACACGCCGTTTGGCCACGCCGGCCAGGATGCGCTCAACATCTGCCTGAAAAGCCACAACCCGGACAGCGCCGGCTTCGAGCACAACCTGCAAAGCCTGCGCGTGGTGGATACGCTCGAAGAGCGCTACCCGGACTACGACGGCCTGAACCTGTCCTTTGAAACCCGGGAAGGCATTCTCAAGCATTGCTCCCGCCGCAACGCCCGGCGGATGGAAGGGCGCGAACCCGGTGGCGTGGCGCAGCGTTTCCTGGCGCCATCCGGCGACGGCCCGCACGCGCAGCAGCCCAGCCTCGAAGCCCAGCTTGCCAATCTCGCCGATGAGATCGCCTACAACGCCCACGACATTGACGATGGCGTGCGCTCTGGCCTGCTGAGCCTGGAGCAGCTCAAGGAGGTGGAGTTGTTTGAGGCGTACCACCGCGAAACTCTGGCCAGTCACCCTGGTTTGCAGGGGCGGCGACTGTTGTTCGAAACCATACGCCGCATGCTCAGTGCCCAGGTTTACGACGTGATGGACGCCACGGGCGCCGCCTTGCGGGCTGCGCTGCCGGCCGATGTGCAGGCCGTGCGCCAGCATCCGCCGCTGGTCTGCTTCAGTGATGAAATGGCCCTGAAGTCCTCGTCTCTCAAGCGTTTCCTGCTACAAAATTTATACCGCCATCCGCAGGTGGTCGAGACCACACAGACGGCCCAGCAGGTGGTGCGCGACCTGTTTGCCGCTTACATGGCCGACCCGGCGCAGATGCCGCAGGCGCACAGCGACCGGTTCGATCAACTTGACAGCAGGCCGTCCGGCAGTGCAAGACACCAGGCCAAGCCCGAGCGCGTGGTGGCCGACTACATTGCCGGCATGACAGACCGGTTTGCCGCCAAGGAACACGAGCGACTGAATGGCCGCGTGGTGTTTCCTGTGTGAAGGCTATTCACCCTGCCAGCCTGGTGATCGCCGCCGGCGTGGTGGCGGCGCTGCATGTGGGCAAGCTGCCGCCGGCCTTGCCGGCGCTGCAGCAGGTATTGGGTGTGTCCCTGGTGCAGGCGGGTTTTTTACTGGCGCTGTTTCAGCTCGCCGGGATGACGCTGGGTTTACCGGCCGGGTTGCTGATTCAGCGCTACGGTGCGCGGCGCAGCATGCTCGCCGGTTTGCTGGTGCTCAGCCTGGCCAGTGCCCTGGGCGGCGCAGCGCAGGGGACCGCCGGGCTGCTTGCAAGCCGCGTCTTTGAAGGGCTTGGGTTTCTGTGTGTGGTTTTGCCCGCGCCAGGTCTGTTGCGCACGCTGGTGCCTTCCGGGCGCTTGAGTCGCGCGTTGGGGGCGTGGGGGGCTTACATGCCGCTGGGCGCAGCACTGGCCATGCTCGTGGGGCCGTGGGTGATGGCCCAGGGCGGTGCCGCTTGGGGATGGCGAATTTTGTGGTGGCTCCTGTCTGCCTTGTCCGTCCTGCTCGCCGTCCTGTTGTATCGCAGCGTCCCTGCGGACCAGTCTCTGGGGGTGGAACCATCGCGAACCCCATCCCCTGCGACGTCGCTTTTTTCCGGTAGCCATGGCCTGCTGCGCCTGACGCTGCGCTCACGCGGGGTCTGGCTGGTCGCGCTGTGCTTTTCCATGTATTCGGGTCAATGGCTGGCTGTTGTCGGATTTTTGCCGTCGATTTACGCCCAGGCTGGATTGCCTGCCGCCTCCGCCGCCTGGCTCACCGCACTGGCGGCGGCCGTCAACATCATCGGCAACCTCGCGGCTGGTCGCTTGCTGCACCTGCGTGTACCTCCGCTTGCCTTGCTTGTTGCAGGCTTTGCCGCCATGGGCGGGGGCGCCTTGTTGGCCTTTGGGGTGGACGCCAGCCCCTGGGTGCGGTATCTCGCGGTGCTGGCTTTCTCCATGCTGGGGGGCCTGATCCCGGGGACACTGTTCAGCCTCGCGGTTCGTCTGGCTCCGAGCACGGCCACCGTGCCCACCACGGTGGGCTGGATGCAGCAATGGTCGGCCTTTGGCCAGTTCTGCGGGCCCCCGCTGGTGGCGTGGGTGGCTGGTCTGGCGGGACACTGGCAGCTGACCTGGACGGTGACCGGTGCGTGCGCGCTGGCCGGCATGGGGCTGGCCTGGCAGATTCACGGCCTGTTGGGACGCGAGCGCTAGCTTCGTGCCGACCTCGCTCCGGGGTCGCAGCACGAAGTGGCCATGCCATGCGCCATGGCCTTGCCAGGTTTACCCATGGCCGTGGACTCGCCCTTGCATAGCCTTATGACGTGTTGGCATTCTCCGCACCGCCTTTTTATGTCCCGAACGACTACCCTGCAGGACTTGTTCAATTTGTTACGAAGAGAGCGCCTGGACTGTTTGCCCGCATTCAGGCATCCATCGTGCTTAACGAGATGACATTTCAAAAGGTATTGCATGAGAATCAATCGACGTGCGCTCATGATGGGCGGATTGGCAGCTGGCGTGGCGACGCTTACCCCGCTGGCGCGTTCACAGACGGGCAAGGGCGGCCGCAAACTGGTCATTGGCCAATCGGTTCCTTTGACGGGTGCGGCCGATCAGATCGGACTGGCCTACCTCAATGGTGCGAAGCTCTACTTTGATGCGATCAACGCCAAAAACGGTGCGGCAGGCTACAGGATCGAAGTCAAGACGCTGGATGATGGCTACAACCCGGCCAAGGCGGCGGCCAACGCCAAACAGTTGATTGACGAAGGCGTGGATGCGTTGTTCGGTTTTGTAGGAACGGCCAGTTGCGATGCCGCTTTTGCCATCGCCAAGCCGGCCAACACCCTGTTTTTTGCCCCGTTCGCCGCATCGGACGTCCTGCGCGAAGCCGCGCTGAGCAATGCATTTCATATCCGTCCGGCTCTGGCTGACGAGGCCTACAAAATGGTGCGCCATTGCGCTACCCTGAGCCAGGACCGCATCGCGGTTTTTGCAGAAGACGACGCCATGGGCCGTGCAGGTCTGGCGGCGGTGAATCAGGCTCTGGTTGATCTGAAACGGCCGCCTCTTGTGGCAAGCGCCTTCGCGCCGGTCAACAGCGACAAGGTCGGGGCTGCAGTTGCCATGCTGGCCAAGGCCCAGCCCCAAGCCATCATCCAGGTCAGCCTGTTCAATACCTCGGCGGCCTTTATCCGCGCCATGCGCAAAACCGGCTTCGCCGGCCAGTTCCTGAACTTCTCGGTGGTCGGGATTGATCCGTTGTTCACGGCGTTGGGCAAGGAAATCGGCGGCGTGGTCATCTCGCAGGTCGTGCCTTCGCCGCGCAGCGCGGGAACTCCCATCATCAAGGAGTACCTGGATGTCCTCAATGTGACCGACCAGACGCCCAGTTATGAAAGTGTCGAGGGTTACATCGCAGCGCGCACCTTTGCGGAGGGTGTGCGGCGCAGTGCCGCTGGCGGTGGAAAAGCCGATCGCGCCGGGCTTCAGAAAGCTTTTGAATCCATGACCGACTATGACGTGGGCGGCTTTCGCGTCAATCTGCGCGCCAAAAAATACGAGTCAGTCCGCCTGGTGGATCTGGTGACCATCACCCCGGACGGCAAAGTGGTCCGCTAAGCGCAACGCGCGTCTGATCGAGAAGTGCATCCAGGGAGGCGAGTGCCCCTATGATGGCGCTGAATCACAGCGTACATTGTCATGGCCCGCCTTCCCCGTCTGAGTCTTCCCGGCTATCCGCACCACGTCATCCTGCGCGGCAACAACCAGCAGGCCATTTTTTCGTGTCCCGCCGATTACCAGACCTTGCTGGACCTGATCGAGGAACACGCCAGAAAATCAGGCGTTGCCGTGCACGCCTATGTGCTGATGAGCAACCACGTTCATTTGCTGGTCACGCCGGAGGCCGCCGATTCCCTGCCACGCATGATGCAGGCCGTGGGCAGGCGGTATGTGCGTTATTTCAACGACAGGCAGGGGCGATCGGGCACCTTGTGGGAGGGGCGCTACCGTTCCACGCCCATCCAGACCGAAACCTATCTGCTGGCCTGCATGGCCTATATCGATCTCAATCCGGTGCGGGCAGGGCTGGTCGCCGAGGCGCGCGACTACCCTTGGTCCAGCCACGGCCACTATGTCGGATTGCGCAGCGACAGACTGGTCACGCCGCATCCCCTGTTCTGGACTTTGGGGAACACGCCTTTTGCGCGAGAAGCGGCGTACGCCGACATGGTGAGCACCGGTGTGTCCGCCAGTCAGCAGGCAGCACTGACGGAGTCGGCCCTGAGCGGCTGGGCCTTGGGCGATGCTGATTTCTTGGGGGACCTGCAAAAACGCACGGAACGCCGGGTCGTCAAAGCGCGGGTGGGACGCCCGGCGCGAAAGCCAGGAATCCTCTGAGTGGACTTGCGAATTGCCACACAACACTGATTTTCTTTTTTAAATCTGTCCCTAATTAAATGGACAAGGCATTTCGAATATTTTAATTGGAATCTGACCCTAATTTTTGTGCTTGGCATTGTTGTTGCACTGCACTATGCTCTCGCTTCTTGCGACCCATTACGAAACTTGGCGGACAGGCTGGCGTGCAACGTGTGCACCAGCGCTGTTCTCCCTACCGACCCAGGAGTAAGCCATGACCACGGCTGCTGAAATCACGCATTTTGAACAAAACGGTCTTTACAGCCCGGCCAATGAGCATGACGCCTGCGGCGTCGGCTTTGTTGCGCACATCAAGGGTCACAAAAGCCATGCCATCGTGCAACAGGGCCTGAAGATCCTCGAGAACCTGGACCATCGGGGCGCTGTGGGTGCTGACAAGCTGATGGGTGACGGCGCCGGCATCCTGATCCAGCTGCCTGACGCCCTTTACCGTGAAGAGATGGCCAGGCAGGCTGTCAACCTCCCGCCTCCGGGCGAGTATGGCGTGGGCATGGTGTTCCTGCCCAAAGAGCATGCCTCGCGGCTGGCCTGTGAACAGGCGCTCGAGCGTGCCGTGCGCATGGAGGGCCAGGTGCTGCTGGGCTGGCGCGATGTGCCGGTCAATCGCGACATGCCGATGTCGCCGACGGTGCGCGAGAAAGAGCCCATCCTGCGCCAGATTTTCATTGGCCGCGGCAACGATGTGATCGTGCAGGACGCGCTGGAGCGCAAGCTTTACGTGATCCGCAAGACCGCCAGTGCCGCGATCCAGCGCCTGAAGCTCACCCACAGCAAGGAATACTACGTTCCCAGCATGTCCAGCCGCACGGTGGTCTACAAAGGCCTGTTGCTGGCCAACCAGGTGGGCACCTATTACCTGGACCTGCAGGACGCACGCTGCGTATCGGCGCTGGGCCTGGTGCATCAGCGGTTTTCGACCAACACCTTCCCTGAATGGCCGCTGGCCCACCCCTATCGCTATGTCGCGCACAACGGCGAGATCAACACCGTCAAGGGCAACTACAACTGGATGAAGGCGCGCGAAGGCGTGATGTCCTCGCCGGTGCTCGGCGCCGATCTGCAAAAGCTCTACCCCATCAGCTTTGCCGACCAGTCCGACACCGCGACCTTCGACAACTGCCTGGAACTGCTGACCATGGCCGGCTACCCGATCAGCCAGGCCGTGATGATGATGATTCCCGAGCCATGGGAGCAGCACACCACCATGGATGAGCGCCGCAAGGCCTTCTATGAATACCACGCCGCGATGCTGGAGCCGTGGGACGGCCCCGCGTCCATCGTGTTCACCGACGGCCGCCAGATTGGCGCCACGCTGGACCGCAACGGCCTGCGTCCGTCCCGCTACTGCGTGACCGACGACGACCTGGTCATCATGGCTTCCGAATCCGGCGTGCTGCCGATTCCCGAAAACAAGATCGTGCGCAAGTGGCGTCTGCAGCCCGGCAAAATGTTCCTGATCGACCTCGAGCAGGGCCGCATGATTGACGATGAGGAGATCAAGGCCACGCTGGCACACAGCAAGCCCTACAAGCAATGGATTGAAAACCTGCGCATCCGGCTCGATGATGTGCAGGCGCCGACGGTGCCTGCGCCGACGGACGGACTGAAGATGGGCGCCGACGAAGCGAGCGCGACCTCGGCATCGAGCTCCGGCCTGACCGAGTCACACTCCCTGCTGGACCGCCAGCAGGCCTTCGGCTACACCCAGGAAGACATCAAGTTCCTGATGTCGCCCATGGCCGTCAATGGCGAGGAAGGCACCGGCTCCATGGGCAACGACAGCCCACTGGCCGTGCTGTCCAACAAGAACAAGCCGCTGTACAACTACTTCAAACAGCTGTTCGCGCAGGTGACCAACCCGCCGATCGACCCGATCCGCGAGGCGATTGTGATGTCGCTGGTGTCCTTTGTGGGCCCCAAGCCCAACCTGCTCGATATCAACCAGGTCAACCCGCCGATGCGGCTGGAGGTCGGTCAGCCGGTCCTCAATGTCGCTGACATGCGCAAGCTGCGCGACATCGAAACCCACACCCAGGGGAAATTCAAAAGTTATACCCTGGACATCACCTACCCGCTGGCCTGGGGCCACGAAGGGGTGGAAGCCAAGCTCGCCTCGCTGTGTGCGGAAGCGGTCGATGCGATCAAGAGTGGCAAGAACATCCTGATCGTCAGCGACCGTGGCATCAGCCCGACCCAGGTCGCGATTCCGGCCTTGCTCGCGTTGTCGGCCATTCACCAGCACCTGGTGAAGGAGGGCCTGCGCACGACAGCAGGCCTTGTGGTGGAAACCGGCTCGGCCCGTGAAGTCCACCATTTTGCCGTGCTCGCCGGTTATGGCGCGGAAGCCGTGCACCCGTATCTGGCCATGGAAACGCTGGTCGAACTCGCCAGGGATTTGCCCGGGGACCTGAGTGCCGACAAGGCGATCTACAACTACACCAAGGCGGTTGGCAAGGGCCTGTCGAAGATCATGTCCAAGATGGGCGTGTCCACCTACATGAGTTACTGCGGTGCCCAGCTGTTCGAGGCGATCGGCCTGAACCGCGTGACCGTCGACAAGTTCTTTACCGGTACCGCCAGCCAGGTCGAAGGCATGGGCGTGTTTGAAATCGCCGAAGAAGCGCTGCGCATGCACAAGGCCGCCTACGGCAACGACCCGGTGCTGGCCAACATGCTGGACGCCGGCGGCGAATACGCCTGGCGCGTTCGCGGTGAAGACCACATGTGGACACCGGACGCCATTGCCAAGCTGCAGCATTCAACACGCTCTAACAACTGGAACACCTACAAGGAATTTGCCCAGTTGATCAACGACCAGAACCGCCGCCACATGACCCTGCGCGGCCTGTTCGAGTTCAGGATCGATCCGTCCCGGGCCATCCCGATCGACGAGGTCGAGCCGGCCAAGGAAATCGTCAAGCGTTTCGCCACCGGTGCGATGTCGCTGGGCTCCATCAGCACCGAGGCGCATGCCACGCTGGCCGTGGCCATGAACCGCATTGGCGGCAAGAGCAATACCGGGGAGGGCGGAGAAGATCCGAACCGCTACCGTCAGGAGCTCAAGGGCATTCCGATCAAAAAGGGCGAGACGCTCAAGAGCGTGATTGGCGAAAGCGTGGTTGAGGTTGACCTGCCGCTGCAGGACGGGGATTCGCTGCGCTCCCGCATCAAGCAGGTCGCTTCGGGGCGTTTCGGCGTCACGGCGGAATACCTGGTGTCGGCCGACCAGATCCAGATCAAGATGGCGCAGGGTGCCAAGCCGGGCGAGGGCGGCCAGCTTCCCGGCGGCAAGGTCAGCGAATACATCGGTCAGCTGCGTTATTCCGTGCCGGGTGTGGGCCTGATCTCGCCACCGCCGCACCATGACATCTACTCCATCGAGGACCTGGCGCAACTGATCCATGATCTGAAGAACGTCAACCCGCGCGCCAGCATCAGCGTCAAGCTGGTCAGTGAAGTCGGGGTCGGAACGATTGCTGCCGGCGTTGCCAAAGCCAAGTCCGATCACGTGGTGATCGCCGGGCATGACGGTGGCACCGGTGCGTCCCCATGGTCGTCGATCAAGCATGCAGGATCACCCTGGGAAATCGGCCTGGCGGAAACCCAGCAGACGCTGGTGCTGAACCGCCTGCGCGGCCGCATCCGTGTGCAGGCCGACGGCCAGATGAAAACCGGCCGCGACGTCGTGATCGGCGCCTTGCTGGGTGCCGACGAATTCGGCTTCGCCACGGCGCCGCTGGTGGTCGAGGGCTGCATCATGATGCGCAAATGCCACCTCAACACCTGCCCGGTCGGCGTCGCCACGCAGGACCCGGTGCTGCGCCAGAAATTCAGCGGCAAGCCCGAACACGTCGTGAACTACTTCTTCTTCGTCGCCGAAGAGGCGCGTCAGTTGATGGCCCAGCTCGGCGTGCGCAAGTTCGACGACCTGATAGGTCGCGCAGACCTGCTCGATACCCAGAAGGGCATTGAGCACTGGAAGGCCGATGGACTGGACTTCTCGCGCCTGTTCTACCAGCCCAACGTGCCGGCCGATGTGCCGCGCATGCACGTCATGGAGCAGGACCATGCGCTGGAAAAAGCGCTGGACGTGCGCCTGATCGAGAAATCGAAAGCAGCCCTCGAAAAGGGTGAAAAAGTCCAGTTCATCGAGGTGGCACGCAACGTCAACCGCACCGTCGGCGCCATGCTGTCCGGCGAGCTGACGCGGCGTCACCCGGAGGGCCTGCCGGACGACACCTTGCGCATCCAGCTCGAAGGCACGGGCGGCCAGTCTTTCGGCGCCTTCCTGGCCAAGGGCATCACGCTGTACCTGATCGGCGATGCCAACGACTACACCGGCAAGGGCCTGTCGGGTGGCCGCATCGTGGTGCGGCCCAGCATCGATTTTCGCGGTGACGCGGTCAAGAACACCATCGTCGGCAACACCGTGCTCTACGGCGCGACGACCGGCGAGGCCTTCTTCAGTGGCGTGGCCGGCGAACGTTTTGCAGTGCGACTGTCGGGGGCCACGGCGGTCGTCGAGGGTACGGGCGACCACGGTTGTGAATACATGACCGGCGGCACCGTCGCGGTGCTTGGGAAAACCGGGCGCAACTTCGCGGCGGGCATGAGCGGTGGCGTGGCTTATGTGTACGACGAGGACGGCCAGTTTGCCAAACGCTGCAACACCGCCATGGTGTCGCTGGAGAAAGTCCAGCCTGCTGCCCAGCAGGAGGCCGGGACCGACCACGCCTTGTGGCACGGCGGCAAGACCGATGAAGCGCAACTGAAGAAACTGCTGGAAGACCACAACCGCTGGACCGGCAGCAAGCGTGCCCGCGAGTTGCTGGACAACTGGGCAGAAGCGCGCGGCAAGTTCGTCAAGGTGTTTCCGCTGGAATACAAGCGGGCACTTGGCGAAATGGCGGCCAGGAAGCTCGCGGCCGCCGCACCCGCCAAAGCGGCGTCCAAACCGGCTGGCGAAAAAGCCGCCAAAGTCGCAGCCTAAACAAGAAGCATCTGGAGTAGCCTCATGGGAAAAGTCACCGGTTTCATGGAATACGAGCGCATCGAGGAAGGCTACAAGCCTGTGCCCGAGCGGCTGAAAAACTACAAGGAGTTTGTGATCGGGCTCGACGACGCGCAGGCCAACAAGCAGGCCGCGCGTTGCATGGACTGCGGCACGCCGTTTTGCAACAGCGGCTGCCCGGTCAACAACATCATTCCGGATTTCAACGACATGGTGTTTCGGGGCAACTGGAAAAGTGCGATTGAAACCCTGCACAGCACCAACAACTTTCCGGAATTCACGGGCCGGATTTGCCCCGCACCTTGTGAGGCGGCCTGCACGCTCAACGTGAACGACGGTGCGGTGGGCATCAAGTCCATCGAACACGCCATCATCGATCGCGCCTGGGCCGAAGGCTGGGTCCAGCCCGCGCCGCCCGCGCACCGGACCGGGAAAAAAGTGGCCGTGGTGGGGTCGGGTCCGGCGGGCATGGCTGCGGCCCAGCAGCTGGCGCGGGCCGGCCACGATGTGACGGTGTTCGAGAAAAATGACCGCATTGGCGGCCTGCTGCGTTACGGCATTCCCGACTTCAAGATGGAGAAAACCCATATCGACCGCCGTGTCGAACAGATGCAGGCTGAAGGGGTGACCTTTCGTGCCGGCGTCATGGTCGGGCGTGCGAAGGACGGGTTGGGCAAGGACTCGAAAGTCATCAACTGGGCCAAGGAAACCATCACGCCCGAGCAACTGCAAAAGGATTTTGACGCGATCGTGCTGTCCGGTGGTGCCGAGCAGTCGCGTGACCTGCCCGTGCCCGGCCGTGAACTCGCCGGCATCCATTTCGCGATGGAGTTTTTGCCGCAGCAAAACAAGGTCAACGCCGGCGACAAGGTCAAGGACCAGTTGCGCTCCGACGGTAAACACGTGATCGTGATCGGCGGCGGTGACACCGGCTCGGACTGTGTCGGTACCAGTAATCGTCATGGCGCGGCCAGCGTCACGCAGTTCGAACTGCTGCCGCAGCCTCCTGTAGAGGAAAACCGTCCCATGACCTGGCCTTACTGGCCCATCAAGCTGCGTACCAGTTCCAGCCATGAGGAGGGCTGCGAACGGGAATTCGCCATTTCCACCAAGGAATTCATCGGCGACAAGGGCAAGGTCACCGGTCTGAAAACGGTGCGCGTTGAGTGGAAAGACGGCAAGATGCAGGAAGTACCCGGCTCAGAGCAGTTGCTAAAGGCCGATCTGGTGCTTCTGGCCATGGGGTTTGTGGCGCCGGTTGCGCCGGTGCTGGAGGCCTTTGGGGTCGAGAAAGACGCACGCGGTAACGCCAAGGCGACCACCGACTTCACGGGCGGTTATGCCACCAATGTCCCCAAGGTCTTTGCGGCGGGCGACATGCGTCGTGGTCAGAGTCTGGTGGTCTGGGCGATTCGCGAGGGTCGCCAGGTGGCCCGCTCGGTCGACGAGTTCCTGATGGGCTTCAGCGACTTGCCGCGCTGAAAGCTCCAGCCACTCCGAACGGCCGAGGGGGTGTGACATCAAGGCCGGGATTTGCTGGCAGCGCCGCCCCTGGGGCGTGTTGAGCATGTTGCAGGTGGTCTTGGATCTGGTTGAAGACTGCGCCCCAACCACCCCAACCACCCCAACCGCTGCGAAACCGGTGCGATGGCAGAAAAGTGTAACGCCGGTGCGCCTTGCCGCGACCTGTCGCGCGAAACGGCGGGCTTTCCTCCATCTTTTTTGGCGCAGGGCAGGAAAGTCGGGCGGGCGGCCTGAATTGGGCACCTTTCCAGGCTATTCCTGTGAAAAATGAACGATTCCGACCGCCCACGTGGGGCAGAGTAATCCCTTATGATCAATAAGCCGGATATCCGGCTTTTGTCTTTTTATGGCCCCCTCTTCCAATCCATCGCTTGTTGAACTGCGTCACCTTACCTTTGGTTACGGTGAGCGGGTCATTCTGGACGACATTTCCCTGTCGGTGCCGCGCGGCAAGGTGACGGCATTGATGGGGGCTTCCGGCGGCGGTAAAACGACCATTTTGCGTCTCATTGGCGGCCAGCTCCGTGCCCAATCCGGCGAATTGCTGTTCGATGACCAGGATGTCACCCGGATGGATCAGGAGCAGATCTATGCGGCGCGGCGTCGCATGGGCATGCTTTTCCAGTTCGGGGCCTTGTTTGCCGACTTGAGCGTTTATGAAAATGTGGCATTTCCGCTGCACGAACACACCGATCTGCCCGAAGCCCTGATTCGCGACATTGTGCTCATGAAGCTCAACGCGGTCGGCCTGCGCGGCGCGCGCGATCTCATGCCCAGCGAGGTGTCCGGCGGCATGGCACGGCGTATCGCGCTGGCCCGCGCCATCGCCCTGGACCCGGAGCTGGTGATGTATGACGAGCCTTTCTCCGGCCTGGACCCGATCTCGCTGGGAACGGCGGCGCGGCTGATCCGTCACTTGAACGACGCCATGGGTCTGACCAGTATTTTTGTCTCGCACGAGCTCGAGCAGACGTTTGCCGTGGCCGACCATGTGATCATCCTGGCCAACGGAAAAATTGCGACCGAGGGTACGCCCGAGCAAGTCCGCCAAAGCACCGATCCGCTGGTGTACCAGTATGTCAATGCCCTGCCGGACGGCCCGGTTCAGTTTCACTATCCCGGCCTGTCGGTTGAAGAAGATTTTGGCCCCGGCCCCACGTCCGTCGCCCGGCAGCCAGGAGCCGCAGCATGAGTTGGTACAAACCTTCGGATGTCGGCTTTGCCACCCGCAGCAAACTCGCGGACCTGGGTCTGGGCGCACGCCTTTTCTTTCGGCTTCTCCTTTCCCTGCCTTCGACCTTTCGGCGTTTTGGCCTGGTGCGCGACCAGATCCATTTTCTGGGCAACTATTCGCTGGTCATCATTGCGGTGTCCGGCCTGTTTGTCGGCTTCGTGTTCGGCCTGCAGGGTTATTACACGCTGCAGCGTTTTGGCTCGTCGGATGCGCTGGGCTTGCTCGTGACGCTGACCCTGGTGCGTGAACTCGGGCCGGTGGTGACGGCCTTGCTGTTTGCGGGGCGGGCCGGTACCTCGCTGACCGCCGAAATCGGCCTCATGAAGGCGGGCGAGCAGATCAGCGTCATGGAGATGATGGCCGTCGATCCGGTGCAACGCATCCTGGCGCCCCGCTTCTGGGCGGGCGTGATTGTCATGCCCCTGCTGGCTGCCGTGTTCAGCGCGATGGGCGTGATTGGCGGATGGGCTGTTGGCGTGGTCATGATTGGGGTCGATGCGGGGTCTTTCTGGAGCCAGATCCAAGGGGGGGTCGATGTCTGGAAAGATGTGGGCAACGGTGTGATCAAGAGTGTTGTTTTCGGCTTTGCCGTCACGTTTATTGCCCTGTTGCAGGGGTTCGAGGCGCAACCCACGCCGGAAGGCGTGGCCAGCGCCACGACGCGCACGGTGGTGGTGGCGTCCCTGACGGTTCTGGGTCTGGATTTCATCCTGACCGCGATGATGTTTACTTGAGGAGGGTGTTGTGCAACGCTCAAAAAATGATGTGTGGGTTGGTATTTTTGTCATGATCGGCGCTGCGGCCATCCTGTTTCTGGCGTTGCAGGCCGCCAATCTGCTGAACCTGAATTTCCAGTCCACCTACCGGATCACGGCCAAATTTGACAACGTCGGCGGCCTCAAACCCAAAGGCGCGGTGCGTAGCGGCGGTGTGGTGGTCGGTCGCGTGGAGTCGCTGGTGTTTGACGACAAGTCTTTCCAGGCGCGTGTCATGCTGGCCATGGAGAGTCGTTATGTCTTTCCCAAGGACAGTTCGCTGAAGATCCTGACCAGTGGTTTGCTCGGTGAGCAGTACATCGGCATCGAGGCCGGGTCCAGCGAGAAGAATCTGGTGGCGGGCGACACCATCTCCAGCACGCAATCAGCGGTTGTGCTGGAAAATCTCATCAGCCAGTTTTTGTACAGCAAGGCGGCGGACAGCAGTTCTGGCCCGGTGACTGCACCGCCCACAGGGAGTAACGAAAAAAAATGAAACCACGAATCACAATGAACAGAGCCGGGCTGTGGACAGGGCTGCTGGCGCTAGCGCTGCTGCAGGGCTGCGCCATCGGCCCCAACCCGCGCGACCCGTTCGAACCGTTCAACCGCAGCGTGACCCGTTTCAACGACGGCCTCGACGAAGCCATCGTCAAGCCGGTGGCGCAGGCTTACCAGAATACGGTGCCCTCGCCGGTGCGTACCGGTGTCAACAACTTCTTCGGCAACCTGTCGGACGTCTGGTCTTTCGTCAACAACGTGCTCCAGGCCAAGCCGCAAGAGGCCGTCGACAGCTTCATGCGTGTCAGCGTCAACACGCTGATTGGCCTGGGCGGCGTGCTCGATTGGGCCACGCCCATGGGTATAGAGCGTCACAGCGAGGATTTTGGCAAGACACTGGGTCATTGGGGCATGGCAACCGGCCCTTACCTGGTGTTGCCGGTGCTGGGCCCCTCCACGGTGCGTGATGCGGCCGCCCGTGTGGTCGACGCCCAGGGCGACCTGGTGATGCAGATCGACAATGTGCCTGTCCGTAATTCGCTGTATGTCCTGCGCGCGGTAGATCTTCGCGCCGGCCTGCTGCGTGCCGGGGAGGTGCTTGATCAGGCGGCCCTGGACAAATACAGTTTCACGCGCGACGCCTACCTGCAGCGCCGCGGCGTGGTGATAGACACCAACGGCGACACCGAAGAGCGTTATGACCTGCCCGAGGAGCCTTCGCCGGCACCGGCCAAGTAAAGAACACTTACATGCGATGTCATAACTTCACTGAATCGCATGAACCAAAGCCTGAAAAACGCTGTCAAATCAATCACTTGCCTGCCAATTGTGCCAAAGGGGCATCCGCCCGGCCAGGCCGGCCTGTGTTTCGAACCGAAAGAAAACCATGAACCGTCGAATTTTTAGCCATGTCCTGGGTGCCTGCCTCGCAGGCGTCCTGCTGGTCGCGGGCCCTGCCGCAGGTGCGGCCGACGAAGCCCCGGACGCGCTGATCAAACGCACGTCCACCGAAGTGCTGGACGTCATCAAGGCCGACAAGGCCATCCAGTCCGGCGACACCGGGAAGGTCATCGCTTTGGTCGATGGCAAGGTCATGCCCCATGTGAATTTCACGCGCATGACGGCGGCGACCGTGGGCCGGAACTGGCGCCAGGCCACCCCTGAGCAGCAAAAGCGCCTGCAGGAAGAGTTCAAGATTCTGTTGGTTCGCACCTATTCCGGGGCGCTGGCCCAGGTCAAGGATCAGACCATCAGCGTTAAGCCCCTGCGGGCCGCGCCAACGGACAATGAAGTGATCGTACGGACCGAAGTGTTGGGCCGCAGCGAACCGATCCAGCTGGATTACCGCATGGAAAAAACCCCCACGGGCTGGAAAATCTATGACCTGAACGTCCTTGGCATCTGGATGGTGGAAACCTACCGGACCCAGTTTGCGCAGGAAATTTCGACGAAGGGCGTGGATGGACTGATCGCTGCACTGTCCCAGCGCAACAAATCGAACGCGGGCGAGAAAACGAACGCGGGCGAGAAAAAGTCCTGAACGAAAATGCTGCCGTGCTGACGCTTCCTCCTGTCCTGACCCACGCCGTAGCGGCTGGTTTTGCCCGCGGCCTGAAACCCGAGCTGTTTGCCGGGCCCGCGGAGGTGGTTGCCGATGCCCGTGCGCTTCAGCAGTTTGACTCCTCTGCGCTGGCGGTTCTGCTGGAGTGCCGACGCCACGCGCTGGCAGCAGGCAAGCGCTTCTCTGTGCGCGGTGCTCCCGCGCGGCTGCTGGAACTGGCCGAGCTGTATGGTGTCGCGGAGTTGATTCCGCCAGCAGCGGCTGCCACGGCCTGAACCTGAAGGCGGGCGGTTTTTGGGGTTTGGGTCCTGCCTGGGTGCACGGCCGGGGGCATTTGCGCTGCCGGGCCGGAAGAAACAGGCGTCAGCCCTTAAAATAGCCCGCTCATGCCCGCCATCTCATTCCAGTCCGTCTTCAAAATCTACCCATCGACACGCAGCCAGACTGGTCCCGGCGTCCGGGCGCTGGACAATGTCAGCTTTGACATCCAGCAGGGCGAGTTTTTCGGCCTGCTGGGCCCCAACGGGGCCGGCAAAACCTCGCTGATCAGCATCCTGGCGGGCCTGTCGCGGGCCAGCAGCGGCCGTGTGCTGGTGCATGGCAGCGATGTGGTGACCGACTATGCCGCGGCCCGCCGCAAGCTCGGCATCGTGCCGCAGGAACTGGTGTTCGACCCCTTTTTCACGGTGCGTGAGGCGCTGCGCATTCAATCCGGCTATTTCGGCGTCAAGAACAACGACGCCTGGATAGATGAATTGCTGCTCAGTCTGGGGCTGGCCGATAAGGCCGATGCGAATATGCGGCAGCTGTCGGGCGGGATGAAGCGCCGCGTGCTGGTGGCGCAGGCGCTGGTGCACAAACCCCAGGTCATTGTGCTGGATGAACCCACCGCCGGTGTCGATGTGGAGTTGCGCCAGACCTTGTGGCAATTTGTCGCCAAACTCAACAAGCAAGGCAGCACCGTGCTGCTGACGACGCATTACCTCGAAGAGGCCGAGGCGCTGTGCAGCCGGATTGCCATGCTCAAGCAGGGCCGCATGGTGGCGCTGGCCCAGACCTCCGAGCTGCTCAAGTCCGCGTCGTCGAATGTGCTGCGTTTCAAAATTGATAGCGAGCTGCCCAAGGCGCTGGCCGACAAGGCCCGCATCACCGGCCGCATCGTGCAACTGCCGGCCCACAACGCGCATGAGATCGAGCAGTACCTCAGCGCCGTCCGCGAGGCCGGTCTGGTGGCCGAAGATGTCGAAATCCGCAAGGCCGACCTGGAAGACGTATTCCTGGAAGTCATGGCGGAGAAAATCGGAGTGGCGGCATGACAGGCGCAAGGATTCCGTTTTTACCAGCCAGGGCCGCGGAGCCGGCCTCGGCCTGTCCTGAGCCTGTCGAAGGGCCGGGCCGCAGGCGCAGCGCCCCTCTTCTTCGTGCAAGGGGCAGCGCACCGCCGAAGGCACGCGTAGCGAAAAGCGTGGGGGCAATATTTTCATGACCGGCTGGCAAACCCTGTTCTATAAGGAAGTGCTGCGCTTCTGGAAAGTCGGCTTCCAGACCGTCGGCGCGCCCATTCTCACGGCGGTCATGTACATGCTGATCTTCGGCCATGTGCTGGAGGACAAGGTTCTGGTTTACGGCACGGTCGGCTACACCGCCTTCCTGGTGCCTGGCCTGGTCATGATGAGCGTGCTGCAGAATGCCTTCGCCAACAGCTCGTCCTCGCTGATCCAGAGCAAGATCATGGGCAGCCTGGTGTTTGTGCTGCTCAGCCCGCTGTCGCATTGGCACTGGTTTTTTGCCTACGTCGGTTCGTCGGTCGTGCGCGGTCTGGTGGTCGGCCTGGGGGTGTTTGTGGTCACCGTGTATTTCGGCCAGCCCAGCTTTGTGGCGCCTGTCTGGATCCTGGTGTTTGCGGTGCTCGGTGCGGCGCTGCTCGGCTCCCTGGGATTGATCGCCGGCCTGTGGGCTGAAAAATTCGACCAGATGGCGGCGTTCCAGAATTTTGTGATCATGCCCATGACTTTCCTGAGCGGCGTTTTCTACTCCATCCACTCGTTGCCGCCGTTCTGGCAAACCGTCAGTCACCTGAACCCGTTTTTCTACATGATTGACGGGTTCCGTTACGGCTTTTTCGGCGTCAGCGACGTGTCTCCGTGGCTGAGTCTGGCCATTGTGGGCAGCGCGCTGCTGGTGGTCAGCGGCATCGCGGTGAATTTGCTTCGCATTGGCTACAAAATCAGGCACTAGATATGGCCCCCACGTTCGCGCACTGCGTGTCGCTCTTTGCCTCCCGAGGGGCGCTGCGCCTGCGGGCCGGCCCTTCGACAGGCTCAGGACAGGCCGAGGCCGGATCCGCGGCCCGGACTGAAAAATCCAGTTTCAGCGACACATCATTGATCACCAGCCTGACAAATAAAACATGACCAGCGAAGAACTCCAAACCATCATTGCTGCGGGCTTGCCCTGCGAACACATCGCCCTGACCGGCGACGGACGGCATTGGTATGCCACCATCGTGTCTGCCGCTTTTGAAGGCCAGCGCCTGATCCAGCGTCACCAGCGCGTGTATGCCACGCTGGGCGGGCGCATGCAGACGGACGAGGTGCACGCCCTGTCCATGAAAACCTACACACCGGCCGAGTGGGCGGCCAGCGACGCGGAAGAATAAACAGACCTATGGACAAACTACTCATCAGGGGCGGCCGTTCGCTCGCCGGCACCGTCGATATCTCGGGCGCCAAAAACGCCGCACTGCCGGAACTGTGCGCAGCGTTGCTGACTGCAGACACCGTGACGCTTGAAAATGTGCCGCGCCTGCAGGACGTGGCCACCATGCTCAAGCTGATCCGCAACATGGGGGTGACGGCCGAGCGCAGCGACAGCGCGCCCGGCAGCGTGGTCATCAACGCGGGCGCCCTGAGCTCGCCTGAAGCACCGTACGAGCTGGTCAAGACCATGCGCGCGTCGGTGTTGGCGCTGGGCCCGCTGCTCGCGCGTTTTGGCGAGGCTACGGTGTCGCTGCCCGGCGGCTGCGCCATCGGCTCGCGGCCGGTGGACCAGCACATCAAGGGCATGCAGGCCATGGGCGCCGACATCGTGGTTGAACACGGCTACATGATCGCCAAACTGCCGGCCGGGCCCAATGGCCAACGTGGACGCCTCAAGGGCTGCAGCATCCTGACCGACATGGTCACGGTCACAGGTACCGAGAATTTCATGATGGCGGCCAGCCTGGCCGAGGGTGAAACCATTCTGGAAAATGCGGCGCAGGAGCCCGAAATCGGCGACCTGGCCGAGATGCTGATCAAGATGGGCGCGAAGATTGAAGGCCATGGCAGCAGCCGCATCCGCATCCAGGGTGTGGAGCGCCTGCACGGCTGCACGCACCAGGTGGTGGCCGACCGCATCGAGACCGGCACCTTCCTGTGCGCCGTGGCGGCCGCCGGCGGCGATGTGGTGCTGCGCCATGGCCGCGCTGAGCACCTCGAAGCCGTGATCGAGAAGCTGCGCGAAGCCGGTGCGGTGATCACCGCGGGTGATGGGTTCATCCGGGTCCAGGCCTCGGGGCGTATGCAGGCGCAGTCCTTCCGCACCACCGAGTACCCGGGTTTTCCAACTGACATGCAGGCCCAGTTCATGGCGCTCAACGCGATTGCCGAAGGTCCGAGCAAGGTCACGGAAACGATTTTTGAAAACCGCTTCATGCACGTCAACGAGATGGTGCGCCTGGGTGCGAAGATCGAGATCGATGGCAAGTTCGCCATCATCGACGGGGTGGAAAAACTTTCGGGCGCCACCGTGATGGCGACCGATCTGCGCGCCTCCGCCAGCCTGGTGATCGCCGGCCTGGTGGCCGAGGGCGAGACACTGATTGACCGCATCTACCACCTGGACCGCGGCTACGACCAGATGGAAGCCAAGCTGCGCGGCATAGGCGCGGACATCGAGAGAATCAAGTCATGATCACGCTCGCACTTTCCAAGGGACGTATCTTCGACGAGACCCTGCCGCTGCTCAAGGCCGCCGGCATCGAGGTGCTGGAAGACCCGGAAAAATCGCGCAAGCTGATCATAGGCACCAACCGGCCCGACGTGCGTGTGGTGCTGGTGCGCGCCACCGACGTGCCGACCTATGTGCAGTACGGCGGCGCCGACATCGGCGTGACCGGCAAGGACACCTTGATCGAACACGGCGGCCAGGGCCTGTACCAGCCGCTGGACCTGCAGATTGCAAAATGCCGCATGAGTGTGGCGGTGCGTGCCGGTTTCGACTATGACGCGGCGGTGAGGCAGGGCTCGCGCCTGAAAGTCGCCACCAAGTTTGTCAGCATCGCGCGCGATTTTTTCGCGACCAAGGGTGTGCATGTTGACCTGATCAAGCTGTACGGCAGCATGGAGCTGGCGCCGCTGACGGGCCTGGCCGACGCGATTGTTGACCTGGTCAGCAGTGGCAACACGCTCAAGGCCAACCACCTGGTCGAGGTCGAGCGCATCATGGACATCAGCTCGCACCTGGTGGTCAACCAGGTTGCGCTCAAGCTCAAGCAGGCGCCGATACGCGCCATCATCGATGCTTTTTCGTCGGCCATTGCCCGGCCTGCCGTCTGAAAATGCTATGAATTTAATAGCTACTCCCGTCCGTCTTTCAACGGCTGACGCTGCTTTTGAGGCCCAGTTCACGGCGCGCCTGCACTGGTCGGCCGACACCGATGCGGCGATCGAGCGGCGTGTGGCCGACATCCTGGCTGATGTGCAGCAGCGCGGCGACGCGGCCGTGCTCGAGTACACCGCGCGTTTCGACGGGCTCACCGCAGCCAGCATGCATGCGCTGGAACTGACGCAGGCCGAACTCAAGGCCGCTTTCGACACGATTCCCGCGGCGCAGCGCGAAGCGCTGCAAGCCGCGGCGCGGCGCGTGCGCAGCTACCACGAGGCGCAGAAAAAGGCCAATGGCGAGAGCTGGAGCTACCGCGACGAAGACGGCAGCCTGCTTGGGCAGAAGGTCACGCCGCTGGACCGCGTCGGCATTTACGTGCCGGGCGGCAAGGCGGCCTATCCGTCTTCGGTGCTGATGAACGCCATTCCCGCCCATGTGGCCGGTGTCGGCGAAATCATCATGGTGGTGCCCACGCCCAAAGGCGAAAAAAACGCCCTGGTGCTGGCTGCCGCCTACGTGGCCGGCGTCACACGCGCCTTCACCATCGGCGGCGCGCAGGCGGTGGCGGCGCTGGCCTACGGCACGCAGACCGTGCCCAAGGTCGACAAGATCACCGGCCCCGGCAACGCCTACGTGGCCAGCGCCAAGAAACGCGTGTTTGGCACGGTGGGCATCGACATGATTGCCGGCCCCAGCGAAATCCTGGTGCTGGCCGACGGCAGCACGCCGGCCGACTGGGTGGCGATGGATCTGTTTAGCCAGGCCGAGCACGATGAACTCGCGCAAAGCATCCTGCTGTGCCCGGATGCGGCCTATATAGCCGCGGTTCAGGAGGCCATCAATCGCCTGCTGCCCACCATGCCGCGTGCGGAGATCATCGCCAA
The DNA here is from genome assembly GCF_002379095.1 of Polaromonas sp. AER18D-145. Classification (GTDB taxonomy): domain Bacteria; phylum Pseudomonadota; class Gammaproteobacteria; order Burkholderiales; family Burkholderiaceae_C; genus Polaromonas. Next base: position 1,581 of record NZ_NBZV01000032.1, on the reverse strand, counting down.
GTCCCTCACCGGGCGCGGCGCGCTGATCCACACGCGCAGCATGGAAGAAGCCTGCGCCATCAGCAACCGCATTGCGCCCGAACACCTGGAAGTCTCCAGCCGTGACCCGCACCGCTGGGAACCCCTGCTCAAACATGCCGGCGCGATTTTCCTGGGCGCCTACACCAGCGAATCCCTGGGCGACTACTGTGCCGGTCCCAACCATGTGCTGCCGACCAGCGGCACCGCGCGTTTTTCCAGCCCGCTGGGCGTCTACGATTTTCAGAAGCGCTCCAGCCTGATCGAGGTCAGCGAAGCCGGCGCGCAGACCCTGGGGAAAATTGCCGCCGAACTGGCTTATGGCGAAGGCCTGCAGGCGCACGCCCGGGCCGCCGAAATGAGATTGAAAAAATGAACGCAGCCAGCGACAAGTCAGATCCTTCCCCCCCAGTGGGGGCCGCGGAACCGGCTTTGCCGGGCCGCAGGCGCAGCGCCCCCTCGGGGGGCAGCGCAGTACGCGAAGCGACAAGCGTGGGGGCGCATATCTTTCGCCAGGATGTGCAATCCATGCATGCCTACGCCATCCAGGCGTCAAGCGGCATGGTCAAGCTCGATGCGATGGAAAACCCGCATCGGCTGCCGCCGGCCCTGCAGGCCCTGCTGGGCCAGCGCCTGGGCGCACTGGCCCTGAACCGTTATCCCGACGGCCGCGTGAACGACCTGCGCCAGGCGCTGGCCGGCTACGCGCAGATGCCCGAAGGTTTTGACCTCATGCTGGGCAATGGCTCCGACGAGCTGATCTCGATGCTGGCCATGGCCTGCGACGTACCCGGTGCGTCCATTCTGGCGCCACTGCCCGGCTTTGTGATGTACGCCATGAGTGCGCAGTTGCAGGGCCTGAAGTTCATCGGCGTGCCCCTGACGGCGGACTTCGAGCTTGATGAAACCGCCATGCTGGCCGCGATCGCCGAACACCAGCCGTCCATCATCTACATCGCCTACCCGAACAACCCGACGGCCAACCTGTGGGACGACGCGGTGATTGAAAAAATCATTGCCGCCGCCCCCGGCCTGGTGGTGATCGACGAGGCCTACCAGCCGTTTTCGAGCAAAAGCTACATCGACCGCATCGGCCGGCGCCGCCATGTGCTGCTGATGCGCACGCTGAGCAAGTTCGGCCTGGCCGGCGTGCGGATTGGCTACATGATGGGCCCCAAGGCCTTGATTGCCGAGATCGACAAGGTGCGCCCGCCTTACAACATCAGCGTGCTGAACTACGAGTGCGCGCTGTTTGCGCTCGAACATGCCGACGTGTTTGCGGCGCAAGCCGAGGAAATACGTGCGCAGCGCGCTATTCTTTTCGAAGCGCTGCAGGCCTTGCCGGGGCTCAAGACCTGGAAAAGCGATGCCAACATGATCCTGGTGCGGGTGCCCGATGCCCAGAAAACCTTCGAGGGCATGCGGGCACGCAAGGTGCTGGTCAAAAACGTTTCTAAAATGCACCCATTGCTGGCCAATTGCCTGCGCCTGACCGTCGGCACCGCCGACGACAATGTGCAGATGCTGGCAGCCCTCAAAGAATCCCTATGACCACCCCCACCC
>NZ_NBZV01000031.1 GCF_002379095.1 Polaromonas sp. AER18D-145 | reverse complement strand
GGCATGGGGCGGGGTGCTGGGACGGGTCTGGCTTCAATGGCCGGCGGCGAATCCGGTTCTGCGCTGAAGCGTTCCGGACAGGCTGCAGGCGCAAATGTTTTTACTGCCCCCGCTGCGCCCAGATGCGGCTGATCTGCGCCGACAGCTCCATCGGATCAAACGGCTTGTGAATCACGTCGATCGCACCGAGCTCGCGGTACTGCGCCACTTCGGCGGCCTGCACCTTGGCGGTCATGAAAATCACCGGCGTGCCGGCCGTGGCGGGCAGCGCCCGCAGGGCCTTGAGCGTGCTCGGGCCGTCCATGCCCGGCATCATGACGTCCAGCAGCAGCAGGTCGGCCTGGGCGGTCGGTGCCGCGGCCAGCGCTTCGCTGCCGGACGGGCAGGCGATCACGGTGAAGCCGCCCACGGCCTCCAGAGCCATCTGCGCCACCATGCGGATGTCGGGTTCGTCTTCGACATAAAGAATGCGGGCAAGTGTTTTGCTCATGGCTATCGTCCTTGGTCAAGAAAGAGGTTCATCGGCCGGCAGGCTGGCCTGCAGCACGTCAACGGCCAGCGCAATTTCGGCGCGCTGTGGTGGCAAGGGTACCTGACCGGCCGGCGCGGCCTGCTCGAGCAGCAGTTCCAGCGCCCTGGCGGCTGCCCCCACCTCATGAAACCCCAGGGTGCCGGCCGTGCCGGCCAGCGTGTGCACCAGGCGCTCCAGCTCCGCCGGCGGCGCCGTGTCGCCACCGCCGGCCACCGCGTTCCACAGGGTCCGGATGTGCGCCATTTTTTCCGGCAAGGCACGCCGGTAGTCGGCGCGCTGCTGATCGAGAAACTTCTGAAAATCCTGTTGCGGGGTGCTCATGCGCTCAGCTTTTTCGCGCCCGCTCGTACAGCGGCATCACCCTGGGCAGGGTGCGCTCCATGTCGGCAATCCGCGTGGTGCCGGCCGGGTGGCTGCTCAGCCACTGCGGTGGTGCGCCCTTGCTGGCCGCGGCCATTTTCTGCCAGAGTGTGATGCCGGCGCGCGGGTCAAAGCCGGCACGCGCGCCGAGTTCCATGCCGACCAGATCGGCCTCCGACTCGTCTTCGCGGCCAAAACGCAGGTTGATCAGTTCCACGCCGAGACCTGCGACGGTCTGGCCCAGATCCCCCAGGCCCAGCAGTTGCGACAGCAGGCTGGCACCGATGTTGGTGGCCGCCGACTTGCCCATGCGCTCGCGCGCGTGTTCACGCAGGGCATGGGCCATTTCGTGGCCCATGATCATGGCCACCTCATCGTCGTTCAGCTGCAGCTGGTCCAGGATGCCGGTGTAAAAGGCAATTTTTCCGCCCGGCATGCAAAACGCATTGATCTGCTTGCTGCCGATCAGGTTGACCTCCCACTGCCAGTCCTTCGCACGCGGGTTCCAGGCCACGGCATGCGGGATGATGCGCTGGGCAATGCGGCGCAGGCGCTGCAACTGCGGATGGCTGGCAGGGGCCAGCGCCTTCTGGGCCGCCGCCTCCTGCAGCATCTTGCCGTATTGCTGCCGGGAGGCCTGCTCGATCTCCCCCGCCGGCACCAGCTGGGTGAAGCCCGAGTTGCCGCCGAAGGTCACCCCTTCACGCTGGGCCTGGGCCGGTGCCGCGCCCAGCAACAGGGCTGCGGACAAGGCCGCCAGGGTCAGTCTCAACGCAAATGTCATCGCCTTCTCCAAATAAAGGGGCAGGTTCCGGCCGGTCGGGCAAAACGGCCCACAGCGTATTATTCCTGCATGAGCGAGACCTTATCCGACGATCCCCAGGCAAAACGTCAGCCAACGCCGCTTTCTGAAGCTCATCTTTCCGCAATCGCTCCCGCCCGGGCCGCGCGCCCAAGCTGGGGCGAGACCTTGCGCGTCTACCTCGAGGCGCCCACCCTGCGCATGCTGCTGCTCGGGTTTTCCGCCGGCCTGCCGCTGCTGCTGGTGTTCGGCACGCTGAGTTTCTGGCTGCGCGAAGCCGGTATTGACCGCACCACCATTGGTTACCTGAGCTGGGTCGGGCTGGCGTATGGCTTCAAATGGGTCTGGGCGCCGCTGGTGGACCGCTTGCCGATTCCGCTGCTGACGCGCCTGCTGGGACGCAGGCGCAGCTGGCTGTTGCTGTCGCAGTCCGTCATCATGGCGGCCCTGGTCGGCATGGCGCTGACCGACCCCAAACTCGCCCTGCTGCCGGTGGTCTGGTGCGCGCTGGCGGTGGCCTTTGGCTCGGCGACGCAGGACATTGCACTCGACGCCTTTCGCATCGAGTCGGCCGACGTGCAGCGCCAGGCCGCGCTGGCGGCGGCCTACCAGACCGGCTACCGCATGGCGATGATCTGGGCCGGCGCCGGCGTCCTGTGGATTGCCGCGCGCGCCGAGGTGACCGGTGCGGACGGTGTCATCGGCTACCAGCACGGTGCCTGGCAGATCGCCTATTTCGCGATGGCGGCGTCCATGCTGCTGGGCGTGGTGACGGTGCTGTTTTCGCCCGAACCGGCCCCGCGCGAGCTGCCGCCTGCGCGCAACGCCGCCGAGTGGCTGAAAAGCGCGCTGGTCGAACCCTTTGCCGACTTCCTGCGCCGTTATGGCAAACAGGCGGCGCTGATCCTGATGCTGATCGCTGTCTACCGCATCAGCGACGTGGTGATGGGCATCATGGCCAACCCGTTCTACGTCGACATGGGTTACACCAAGGACGAGGTCGCGGCCGTCACCAAGATCTATGGCGTGATCATGACGCTGGTCGGCGCCTTTGTCGGCGGGGCGCTGGCCATGCGTTTTGGCGTGATGCGCGTGCTGATGCTGGGCGCCGTCCTGAGCGCCGGCAGCAACCTGCTGTTTGCCTGGCTGGGCTCGCTCGGCCACGATGTCAATGCGCTGATCTTCGTGATCTCGGCCGACAACCTGTCCAGCGGCATCGCCTCGGCGGCCTTCATTGCCTACCTCTCGAGCCTGACCAACATCAACTATTCGGCCACGCAGTACGCCTTGTTCAGCTCCATGATGCTGCTGCTGCCGAAATTTCTGGCCGGCTACTCGGGCACCTATGTGGACGCGTTTGGTTACAGCAGTTTTTTCACGGTGACGGCCTTGCTGGGGGCGCCGGTGCTGCTGCTGGTGTGGCTGGCTTCACGTATGAAAATGCCGCCCAGCCCTTGATTCACGGGCGCCAACAGCTACTGATTTCATAGCACTCCAAAAGCCCTGGATCGACCAATCCGGGCGGCCGCGACGGTTTACCTAACTTTACAGCGGCTTTAACGCGACTTGTTACGCGGCGCGCACCATGAGGCGGTCATTGACGAAGGAGCCTCCATGAGTGACCGTACCCCCAGCCCTTTCACCACCGACGTGCTGGCAGCCACCCCGCCGGCGGGCGCCAATAGCTACACTGATCAGCCCACAAGCACCCGCACGGTGAACCCGCCCATGACACAGCAACTCCTGATGATCGAAGACGACACCCGCCTGGCGACCATGGTGGGGGAATACCTGCGCCAGTCGGGTTACGGGTTTACCCATGCGGTCGACGGCGGCAAGGGCCTGGAAGCGCTGCAAAGCTGCAAACCCGATCTGGTGATCCTCGACCTGATGCTGCCCGACATGGACGGCCTCGAAGTGTGCCGGCGCATCAAGGGCCTGGGCGGCGACGCCGGCCGCACGGCCGTGCTGATGCTGACCGCCAAGGGCGACCCGATGGACCGCATTGTCGGCCTGGAAATCGGCGCCGACGACTACCTGCCCAAACCCTTTGAGCCGCGTGAACTGCTGGCCCGCATCCGCGCCGTTCTGCGCCGCGGCGGCGAGGCGACCAGCACCGGTGGCAGCCAGCAGACCATGCGCTTCGGCTCGCTCGAGATCGACCGCGACGCGCGCACCGTGTCGGTCTCCGGCAAGCTCTGCGAACTGACGTCCTACCAGTTCGACCTGCTGGTGGCGCTGGCCGAGCGCGCCGGCCGCGTGCTCTCCAGAGACCAGATCATGGAAGCCGTGCGTGGCCGCGAACTCGAAGCTTTCGACCGCTCGATCGATGTGCACATGGGGCGCATCCGCAGCGCCATCGAGCTCGATGCGAAAGACCCCAAACGCATTCTCACGGTGCGCGGTGTGGGCTACGTTTTTGCCAAGCAGCAGGATTGAACGGAGTGCGTCGAATGGAACTTCTAGAAATTCGATTTCCGGGATGCAGGGTGAGGCGCACGGAGCGCAGGACACCGGAATGCACTTCGGTGCATGAGGATTCCGAGCACCGGGCAACGAAGCCATGCGCCCGGAAATCGGATTTATAGGAGTTCCGGGATGTGGTCACGTTTTACCTCGCATCTGTATGTACGGATCTGGCTCGCCGTGGTGGCCACGGTGGTGGTGCTCGCCTTTCTCGTCGGCGCCGCCTGGCAACTGAGCACCGACCCACCCCAACTGCCGATCCGCGAAGTCCTGGTGTACAACGCTGCCGGCGAAGTCATCGGCCGGGCACAGACCAGGCCGGACCGCAAACGCGGGGACGATCTGGAGTTTGATGTGCAAACGCGCGACGGCCAGACCCTGAACCTGCAGCTGCCCCGACCCAAACGCCCTCCCGGCAGCTCCTGGAACCGCCCGCCCTACGGTTTTGGCTTTGGCTGGATGCTGGGCCTGGTCGCGCTGGCTGTCGCGCTGGGCGCCTATCCCATCATCCGCCGGCTGACGCAGCGGCTCGAAGGCCTGCAGCGCGGCGTCGAGCGCTGGGGCAGCGGCGACCTGTCGGCCCGCATGGTGGTCCAGGGCAGCGACGAAGTGGCTTTTCTGGCTGAACGTTTCAACCACGCCGCGGAGCGCATCGAGACGCTGATGGAGTCGCAGAAAGCCTTGCTGGCCTCGCACAAATCACTGCTGGCCAACGCCTCGCACGAGTTGCGCTCGCCGCTGGCGCGCATCCGCATGGGCCTGGAGTTGATGGGGGGCGGCGCCGGCTCGACGCAGCGCGCCGAAATCTCGCGCAGCATCAACGAGCTGGACCAGCTGATCGACGAAATCCTGCTGGCCAGCCGGCTCGATACCAAACAGGCCGACGCCGAACCGTTCGAGGTGCTGGACCTGACCGGTCTGGCCGCCGAGGAATGTGCCCGGGTGCAGGCCGAACTCGGCACGGCGACCCAGACCGAAAGCCTCACGCTGCAGGGCTCGGCACGCCTGCTGCGCCGCCTGATCCGCAACCTGCTGGAAAACGCCAGGCGTTACAGCACCGGCGAAGTCAGCCTGGAACTCGGACAGACCGGCGCGGGTGCTCAGCGGCGTGCCGTGATCCGCGTCAACGACCACGGACCGGGTGTGCCGCCGGACCAGCGTGAACGCATTTTCGAGCCTTTCTATCGCCTGCCGGGCGCCAGCGAACGCGAAGGCGGTGTGGGGCTGGGCCTGGCGCTGGTCAAATCCATCACCGAGCGCCATGGCGGCAGCGTGCGCTGCGAGGACAGGCCGGGCGGAGGCGCTTCTTTTGTGGTCGAGCTGCCGATGCCCGCTGCCGCCTAGCGCAGGCGCCGGACAGGGCCGCCGCGCTTACGCAGGCGTGAAGAAAATCTCATTTTGGAATACTGTTACGCGAAAAAACGACATCCCTCCCCTAAATAGGGGATGCCATAAAAACTATCTACCCTTTAAAGTCGCGCAGTTGCTGTGACAACATCGATCGCTGAAAACAAAGGCAGAAGACTCCAAATCGATCAACAGATCATCAGTCTCAACGACGTCCCTCAAAGGACTTGGCAAGGCCACCGCAAGGTGGTCTTTTTTTTGCCCGGTTACACCTGCGGGACAGCCGCTCTCCCCGCGTTACCATCGGCAGCTACTTGATTGCGGGAGTTTGAGCGTGAACACCAACCATCCGGCGGCACCTGTCCGCCAGGGCTTCTCCACCCCGGCTCCGGAACGGCTTCCCATGCTGCCAGCCGAAGCGATGTCCGCCGCGCAGCGTGAAGCGGCCGATGCCCTGATCGCCGGCCCGCGCAAGGCGGTGTTCGGTCCTTTCATTCCCCTGCTGCGCAGTCCGGCGCTGATGTCGCGCGTCGGCCAGGTGGGCGAGTACCTGCGTTTTGACAGCATGCTGGACGTGTGCATCCGTGAGCTGGCGATGTGCCTGGTGGCGCGCCATGTGTCCAACCAGTTTGAATGGCTGATGCACGCACCGCTGGCACTCAAGGCCGGCGTGTCGCAGGCCAGCCTGGATGCCATCGCCGAAGGCAGACACCCGCACAGCACAGCCCCCGACGAAGCGGCCATGGTGGACTTCGTGACCGAACTGCTGCAGCACCACGGCGTCAGCGACAGCTCGTACGCCGCCGCCCTGGCGCTCTTCGGCGAACAGGGCGTGGTGGAACTGACCACGCTGGTCGGCTATTTCGCGATGGTCTGCTGGGTGATGAATGTGGCGCGCACACCGGGGCAGCCGCAGCCGGGCTTCAGCGCCCTGGCGGCCTTTCCGGCCTGAGTTTCAGGGCGACAGTGCCGCGAGCACCCGCGCCGCGCTGATGTCGTTCAGGCAGCGCGTGTGGCCCAGCGGGCATTCGCGCTCGAAGCAGGGCGCGCAATCGAGCGGTGGCAGGTAGTCCGCATCGTTTTTCAGCCAGAGCACCGTGGCTTTCGCGCTCAGCGGCGGCGTGTGCAGCGGGCTCGACGAGCCGAAGATGGCAACCTGCGGCACGCCAAAGGCCGCCGCCACATGCATCAGGCCCGAGTCGTTGCTGATTACCTGACGGGCCGCCGCGATGGCGCACAGCGCCTGCACCAGCGTGGTCTTGCCGGCCAGGTTGATGCAGGCACCGGGTCGCACCGCGTTGGCCGGCCCGGCGATCTCTTCGCACAGCGCCGCTTCCTTGCCCGAGCCCAGCAACACCACCGGCAAAGCCAGGCGTTGCGCCAGTTCGGAAAAATGTGCGGCGGGCCAGCGCTTGGCCGGCCCGTATTCCGCGCCCGGGGCAAATACGTCGTAGCCGCCGCGCGCCAGGCCGAGCTCGGCCAGCGCTTGCCCGACCTCGGCCGCCGGCATCTGCAATTGCGGCCGGTCTGCGTCCAGGCCGGTGTCGCCGCTGAGCGCCGAGTAAAACGCCACCATGGGCGGACGCTGGCCCTTGGCCGGATTTTTCAGCCGGTGTGTGAGCAGGCCGATGCGCGCTTCACCGAGGTAGCCGACCCGTTTGGGAATGCCGGCCAGCAGGGGCAGCAAGGCGCTTTTCAGCGAGTTGGGGAGCACGTAGGCGGTGTCGAACTGGCCGGCAATCCGCCTCGCCAGCGCGCGCCGCGCCTTCAGCTGCAGGCCACCGTGCGCAAACGGGAATTCAATGACCTCGTGCACCTGCGGCATCGCGCGGTACACCGGCGCCACCCAGGGCAGCGCGCCGACGCTGAGCTGTTCACCGCGCGCGTGCAGGCGCCGCAGCAGCGGCTCGGTCATGACTGCGTCGCCTATCCACTGGGGGGCGATGACCAGGGTTCGGCCCGAATTATTCTGCATGACTTCCGTTCGCCCTGAGCTTGTCGAAGGGTGTTTGCAAACTGCCATGGCGGGAGAAGGCTTCGACAGGCTCAGCCCGAACGGCAAGGCAGGGCCAACTCAGTGGTGGCCACCGACGTGTTCGCCGGCTTTCAGGCGATACAGCGTGCCGCAATACGGGCACTTGGCCTCGCCGGTGCGCGCCACATCGAGGTAGACCTTGGGGTGGCTGTTCCAGATGGCCATGTCGGCCTTGGGGCTGGGACAGAACACGCCACCTTGCGGGTTCAGGTCCTTGGCGAGCAGTTCGACGGTGAAAGAGGTACTCATGGTCAGACCTTGGCCAGCCAGCCGGCGTATTTGGGGTTGCGGCCGTTGACGATGTCAAAAAACGCGCTCTGGATTTTTTCGGTGATGGGACCGCGCGAGCCGGCGCCGATCTCGATGCGGTCAAGTTCGCGGATCGGCGTGACTTCCGCGGCGGTGCCGGTGAAGAAGGCCTCGTCGGAGATATACACCTCGTCGCGCGTGATGCGTTTCTGGATCAATTCGAGGCCGAGGTCCTTGCAGATGTGCAAGATGGTGTTGCGCGTGATGCCGTTAAGGGCACCGGCCGACAGGTCGGGCGTGTAGACCACACCGCCCTTGATCACGAAGATGTTCTCGCCCGCGCCTTCGCTGACGAAACCCGAGGCATCGAGCAGCAGGGCTTCGTCGTAACCGTCGTCGAGCGCTTCCATGTTGGCGAGGATGGAGTTGGTGTAGTTGCTGACCGCCTTGGCCTGCGTCATGGTGATGTTGACGTGGTGGCGCGTGTAGCTGGAGGTTTTCACGCGGATGCCGCGCCGCATGCCTTCTTCGCCGAGGTAGGCACCCCAGGGCCAGGCCGCCACCATCAGGTGGATGGTGTTGCCCTTGGGGCTGACACCCAGCTTTTGCGAGCCGATCCAGGTCAGCGGGCGCAGGTAGCAGCTTTCCAGCTTGTTGTCGCGCACCACGGCCTTTTGCGCTTCCATGACCTCTTCCTTGCTGAAAGGAATTTTCATGCGCAGGATCTTGGCGCTGTTGAACAGGCGCTCGGTGTGTTCTTCCAGCCGGAAGATGGCCGTGCTGCCGTCGGCCGTCTTGTAGGCACGCACGCCTTCGAAGGCGCCGCAGCCGTAATGCAGGGTGTGGCTCAGGACGTGGATTTTGGCGTCACGCCATTCGACCATCTGGCCATCCATCCAGATTTTGCCGTCGCGGTCTTCCATGGAGGGTGCTACTGGGGACATGGTGCTGATCCTGTGATGAATGTCGTGAAAGGGTTCCCGGCGCCTGGCCTGCTGCCGGCCGGACCGGAGAACCTGCCGAAAAACCCGAAACGCTGATTTTACGGGCCGGGCGGCGGGCCGTCGGCGGCCGGCAGCGAATCCGTCACCGGTGGCCTGAAAAGTTCATGGTGCGCCAGCTTGCCGCCGACAAAGGTGCAGGTGACATGCGACTGGCTGCCATCGGTCCAGCGGAACACCTCGGGTTGCGCGTCCTTGTCGGATTGCAGCGCGCCCAGGCTTCGGGTCATGGCCACCACATGCAGCAGCGTCATCCCCGCCTTGAGCTTGGCATTGAGCATGACGGCGCTGTCGACATAACCGATGGGCCGGTTGGCCGCGCGCTTGAGCACCTGCATCATGCGGGTGAAGTGGAGCAGCAGCCACATCATCAGGCCGCCGACCGCAGCCGCCACACCGGCCCAGCCGAAACCGCGGTAAGCCAGCACCACCACAGCGACGCCGGCAATCGGAACAAAAATTTTCTGGAAGTTCATGGCGCTATTTTCGCAGCCGCCGGCCGCCTCCCGGCTGCGGGGAGTGCGTACGGCATGCCGCACGGCGGTCGCCACGTGTCATTTTCAAGCGAAATTGGCCTTCAGCCCAGACAGGTCGGGCGCCAACAGCTACTTATTTGATAGCATTGAATCCGCCGCACCATGGCGGATCCCGCTATGCGAGGCTTCGCACCACCTCGATCGCCTGCTCCACACGTTCGACCGCATGGATGGTCAAGCCTTCGATCGGCTTTTTCGGCGCATTGGCCTTAGGCACCACGGCCACGCTGAAGCCCAGCTTGGCCGCTTCCTTGAGCCGCTCCTGGCCGCGCGGCGCAGGCCGCACCTCGCCGGCCAGCCCGACCTCGCCGAAAGCGATGAAACCCTTGGGCAGCGGCTTGCCGCGCAGGCTGGAAGTGATGGCCAGCATCACGGCCAGGTCGGCCGCCGGCTCGCTGATGCGCACGCCGCCGACGGCGTTGACGAACACGTCCTGGTCCATGCAGGCAATACCGGCGTGGCGGTGCAGCACCGCCAGCAACATCGCCAGGCGATCCCGGTCCAGGCCCACCGACAAGCGGCGCGGGCTCGGCCCACCGCTGTCGACCAGCGCCTGGATTTCCACCAGCAACGGGCGTGTGCCCTCCAAGGTCACCATCACACAGCTGCCGGGCACCGGTTCTGCGTGCTGGCTCAGAAAAATCGCACTGGGATTGCTCACCCCCTTCAGGCCTTTTTCGGTCATGGCAAACACGCCGATCTCGTTGACCGCGCCGAAGCGGTTCTTGATGGCCCGCACCAGGCGAAAACTCGAATGGGTGTCACCCTCGAAATAAAGCACGGTATCGACCATGTGTTCGAGCACGCGCGGACCGGCCAGTGCGCCTTCCTTGGTGACATGGCCGACCAGGATGATGCAGACGCCGCTGGACTTGGCGGCGCGCGTCAGGTGGGCCGCACATTCGCGTACCTGGGCGACCGAGCCCGGCGCCGACGTGAGCTGCTCGGAATATACGGTCTGGATGGAGTCGATCACGGCCACGGCCGGCCGCGTGGCCTCCAGCGTGGCAAGGATTTTCTCGAGCTGGATCTCCGCGAGCACCTTGACCTGCGAGCCGTCCAGCCCGAGCCGGCGCGAGCGCAGCGCCACTTGGGCGCCGCTTTCCTCGCCGGTCACATACAGGGTGTCGAGTCCGGCGCGCTGCAGGGAATCGAGCGCCTGCAGCAGCAAGGTGGACTTGCCGATGCCCGGGTCGCCGCCTATCAGCACCACACCGCCTTCGACAATGCCGCCACCCAGCACACGGTCGAGCTCCTCGTGGCCGGTGGGCGTGCGCGCCATGTCGGTCGCTTCGATGTCGGCCAGGGTCGCGACTTCTGACGGTTTGGCCAACGAGGCAAAACGGTTTTTCACCGGCGACTGACTCTCCGCGACCGACTCGATCAGCGTGTTCCAGGCACCGCAGTGCGGGCATTTGCCCAGCCATTTGGGGCTGGTGCCGCCGCATTCGGTGCAGGTGTAAATCGTTTTGTCTTTGGCCATGCGGCGATATTACTGTAGTTATTCACAGTACGGGTTAATCCCGGCCTCGCGCGCTTGGCGGCCAACTCCGAATCATTTAACATGTTAAATAAATTCACCCCCAGCCCATGAACACGCCGTTTACCCACCGCAACCTGCCCCGCCTGCTGCTGCAGGCGCGCGAGTCGGTCATGGCGCACACCCGGCCGCGCCTGCGCGAACATGCGCTGAGCGACCAGCAGTGGCGCGTGTTGCGGGTGCTGGGCGAACACGGCGTGGTGGAAACCGGCAAGGTGGCACGCGAAGCCTTCATCCTCGGCCCCAGCCTGACGGGCGTGCTGACCCGCATGGAGCGCGACGGCCTGATCCAGCGCTCGCGCGATCCGGCGGACCAGCGGCGCACCACCGTGGAAGCCACGGAAAAAGGTGTGCAACTGGTGGCCACGCTGTCGGGGGCCATCGAAGCGCACTACGCCTGGATGGAAACAACCCTGGGAAAAGACAAACTCGCCCAGCTGTACGCGCTGCTCGACGAAGTGATTGCACTGGAGCAGCCATGAGCTGGATACCTGAAGGAACCGTGTACGGCGTGCTGCTGAACTTCCGCGCTGAGGTCGAGGCGCTGGCGCCACAGATGAACCAGCCGCCGTACAAAGCGCCGCCCCAAGCGCCGGTTCTGTATGTCAAGCCGGCCAACACCTGGAGCGCCAGCGGCGCCAGCATCCCCGTGCCGGCTCGGGTCCCTGAGGTCGAAGTCGGCGCCAGCATCGCCATGGTGATGGGTGAGGCCGGCGAAGTGGCGGGCTACGTGCTGGTGAACGACCTGTCCGTTCCGCACGCCAGCTTTTTCCGGCCGCCCGTCAAGTTCAAATGCCTGGACGGCTTTCTCGGCATCGGCGAGCAACTGGTGCCTGCCGGCGAAGCCGGCGATCCTTCGGGCTTCATGCTGGAGGTTCGCATCAACGGCGAACTCAAACAGACCGTGAACTTCAACCACCTGGTGCGCGACGCCGCCCGGCTGCTGACCGATGTCGGCGGCTTCATGACGCTGCGTCCGGGCGATGTGCTCATGCTGGGCTGCGATGCAGGCCAGCCGCTGGCCAAAGTGGGTGACCGCATCGATATCAGCGCGCCGAGCTTCGGCATGCTGAGCAACACTCTCGTAGCGGAGGCGTCATGAAGCACGCCCGCGTTGTGTATGAGGGCAAGGCACAACACGCCATCGAACGCGATGGTCGATTGCAGCTCGATGATGGCCGGCTCGTCAGTGAAGACGCCGTCACCTGGCTGCCGCCGCTGGCGCCCACGCCGCGCCCGCGCACCATTCTTGCCCTGGGCCTGAACTACGCCGACCACGCGAAAGAACTCGAATTCAAGGCGCCCGAAGAACCCCTGGTGTTCATCAAGGGCGAAGGCACGCTGACCGGCCACCGGCAGCTCACGCGCCGCCCGGCCGGTGTGCAGTTCATGCATTACGAGTGTGAACTCACGGCGGTCATCGGCCGGACCGCCAAAAAGGTGAAGCGCGACGATGCGTATGACTTCATCGCCGGCTACACCATCGCCAACGACTACGCGATCCGCGACTACCTCGAGAACTGGTACCGTCCCAATTTGCGCGTCAAGAACCGCGATGCCTGCACGCCGCTCGGGCCCTGGCTGGTGGAAGCGGCCGATGTGGCCAATCCCATGGCGCTGGCGCTGCAAACCACCGTCAACGGAAAAATCACGCAAACGGGCAACACGCGCGACATGATTTTCGACCTGCCCTTCCTGATCGAATATTTCAGCAGCTTCATGACACTGCAGCCGGGGGACCTGATCCTGACGGGCACACCCGATGGGGTGGTCGATTGCCGGCCCGGCGACGTGGTTGTCACCAGCATCGAGGGCCTGGGCGAACTTTTCAACACGATTGAATGAATATGAAAATAGATCACCTCATCAACGGCAAACCGGTTTCCAGCGAAAACTATTTTGAAACTGTCAACCCCGCCACACAGGACATGCTGGCCGAAGTCGCTGCTGGCGGAGAAGCCGAAGTCAACGCCGCCGTGGCCGCCGCGAAAGAGGCTTTTCCGAAGTGGGCCGGCATGCCGGCGCCGCAGCGCGCCAAAATCATCCGCAAGCTCGGCGACCTGATCGCCGCCCAGGTGCCCGAAATCGCGCAGATGGAAACCAACGACTGCGGCCAGGTGATTGCGCAAACCGGCAAGCAGTTGATCCCGCGGGCGGCCGACAACTTTTATTACTTTGCCGAGATGTGCACCCGGGTCGATGGCCACACCTACCCGACCGAAACCCACCTGAACTACACGCTGTACCACCCGACCGGCGTCTGTGCGCTGATCTCGCCGTGGAACGTGCCCTTCATGACGGCCACCTGGAAAGTTGCGCCCTGCCTGGCTTTTGGCAACACCGCGGTGCTGAAGATGAGCGAGCTGTCGCCGATGACGGCGGCACGGCTGGGCGAGCTCGCACTCGAAGCCGGCATTCCGCCAGGGGTGCTCAACATCGTGCATGGCACCGGCAAGGACGCCGGCGAGCCGCTGTGCCGCCACCCCGACGTGCGCGCGATTTCATTCACCGGCTCAACCGCCACCGGCAACCGCATCGTGCAGGCCGCCGGCCTGAAAAAATTCAGCATGGAGCTGGGCGGCAAATCACCGTTCGTGATTTTTGACGACGCGAACCTCGAGCGCGCGCTCGATGCCGCGGTGTTCATGATTTTCTCCAATAACGGCGAACGCTGCACGGCGGGCAGCCGTATCCTGGTGCAGCAGTCGATCTACGCCGACTTCACCGCCAAGTTCGCGGAGCGCGCCCGACGCATAAAGGTCGGCGACCCGCTCGACGAGGCCACGACCATCGGCCCGATGATTTCGCAGGGCCACCTGGCCAAGGTGCGCAGCTACATCGAGCTCGGCCCCAAGGAAGGCGCGACCCTGCTGTGCGGCGGGCTGGGCGCGCCGGACCTGCCGGAGCGCGTGAAAAAAGGCAACTACGTGTTGCCCACGGTGTTTGCCGATGTGGACAACCACATGCGGATTGCGCAGGAAGAAATCTTCGGCCCGGTCGCCTGCCTGATCCCGTTCAAGGATGAAGCCGACGCGATCCGCCTGGCCAACGACACGCCCTACGGCCTGTCGAGTTATGTCTGGACCGAGAACCTCGGCCGCGCCCACCGCGTCGCCGCCGCCGTCGAAGCCGGCATGTGTTTCGTCAACAGCCAGAACGTGCGCGACCTGCGCCAGCCTTTCGGCGGCACCAAGGGCTCGGGGACCGGGCGCGAGGGCGGCACCTGGAGTTACGAGGTGTTCTGCGAGCCCAAGAATGTGGCTGTGTCACTGGGAAGCCATCACATTCCGCATTGGGGGGCCGCATGAACATGACACCTTGTCATCCCGGACTTGAGGAGCCTGCCCCGGACTCCGATCCGGGGGGATCCATGTCCGCAAGAAGCGGCGCCCTGTTCCACCACCATGGATTGCGGGTCAGGCCCGCAATGACAAGACCGGGGGTATTCCTGTGGGAACACTAGCTCTCGCCGCCAAAATCACCCACGTGCCCTCGATGTACCTCAGCGAGCTGGACGGCCCGCGCCAGGGCACGCGGCAGGACGCGATTGATGGCCACCTGGAAATGGACCGACGTTGCCGCGCCCTGGGCGTGGACACCCTCGTGGTGTTCGACACGCACTGGCTGGTCAATGCGAATTACCACATCAACTGCGCGCCGCACTTCAAGGGCCTGTACACCAGCAACGAGCTGCCGCACTTCATCAGCAACATGGGCTTCGAGTTTCCGGGCAACCCGGCACTGGGCCAGCTGCTGGCCAAAGTCTGCAATGCGCACGGCGTCGAAACACTGGCGCACGACGCCACCACGCTGAACCCGGAGTACGGCACGCTGGTGCCCATGCGTTACATGAACGCCGACCAGCACTACCAGGTGGTGTCGGTCTCGGCGCTGTGCCAGGCGCATTACCTGAACGACAGCGCACGCCTGGGCTGGGCCATGCGCCGCGCGATTGAAGACGAGTACGACGGCACCGTGGCCTTTTTTGCGAGTGGCTCGCTGTCGCACCGTTTTGCGCAGAACGGCCTGGCACCCGACTACGCGTTCAAGGTCTGGAGCCCCTTCCTCGAAACGCTGGACCATGAGGTGGTGCGCATGTGGCAGCGCGGCGACTGGAAGGACTTCTGCGCCATGTTGCCCGAGTACGCCGCCAAGGGCCATGGCGAAGGTTTCATGCACGACACCGCCATGCTGCTGGGCGCCTTGGGCTGGTCCGACTACGACGGCCAGGCCGAGGTCATCACGCCCTACTTCGGCGCCTCGGGCACGGGGCAGATCAACGCGGTGTTTCCGGTCACGCCGCAGACCGGCGCCGCCATTCCCGCCGCGCAGGCTTCGTCCGCGCAGGGCTACCAGGCCGTGAGCCGACTCTGACCCAACAAGACAACATGCCACACCTCGTCATCCTCTACACCCCCAACCTCGAGACCGCCAGCGACATGACGGCGCTGTGCCGCGCGCTGGCCGACACCATGCTGGCCGTGCAGGACGACGAAGGAAAGCAGGTCTTTCCCACCGGCGGCACGCGTGTGCTGGCCTATCCGGCCGCGCATTACGCGGTGGCCGACGGGAAGCAGGACTACGCCTTTGTCTACCTGAACCTGCGCATGGCCGCCGGCCGCTCGGACGCTACCAAAAAGAGAGCTGGTGACGCTTTGCTGGCGGTCGCCACGGCCCATTTTGACCCCTTGATGAAGGACCGGCTGATCGGCATCACACTGCAGGTGGACGAAAGCCCCGGCCAGGTCTACGACGGCAAACACAGCAACCTACACCCTCTCTTCCAGAAAACCTGACCATGTTCAGTCCCGAACTCATTGCCCAGCTGGCCGTCGAACTGGACCACAGCGAGAAGACCCGCGTGCAGGTCGAGCATTTTTCAAAACGTTACCCCGGCATGAGCGTCGCGGACGGTTACGCCATTTCGCGCGCCTGGGTGCAGATGAAGATCGCCGGAGGGCGCGTGGCCAGGGGCCACAAGATCGGCCTGACCTCGCGCGCGATGCAGATCTCCAGCCAGATTGACGAGCCCGACTACGGCACGCTGCTGGACGACATGTTTTTCGAGCCCGGCGACATTCCGGCGGCTCGCTTCATCGCGCCGCGCGTGGAAGTGGAGCTGGCCTTCATCCTGAAGAAAAAGCTGGAAGGCACACACATCACGATCGACGACGTGCTGGACGCGACCGACTATGTACAACCCGCGATCGAGATCATCGACGCGCGCATCGAGCAGTTCGACCGCCACAGCAAAACCATGCGCAAGGTGCAGGACACCATCAGCGACAACGCCGCCAACGCCGGCATCGTGCTGGGCGGCCGCAAGGTGTCGCCGCAGGGCATCGACCTGCCCTGGGTCGGCGCCATCCTGCGCCAGAATGGCGTGGTCGAGGAAACCGGACTGGCCGCAGGTGTGCAGGGCCACCCGGCGACTGGCGTGGCCTGGCTGGCCATGAAACTCGCCCCCTGGGGCGAAGGCCTGCAAGCCGGCGAGGTGGTGCTGGCCGGCTCCTTCACCCGGCCGGTCGCCGCGAAAGCCGGCGACCGCTTCGACGCCGACTACGGACCCCTCGGTCGTTTTGAATTTCACTTTGTTTAAAGATACCCCATGCAAACACCCCTGAATCCCTTCAAGCAGGCCATCGCCGAAAAACGCGCGCAGATCGGGCTCTGGCTGGGCCTGGCCAGTCCCTACAGCACCGAAATCTGCGCCGGCGCCGGTTTTGACTGGCTGCTGATCGACGGTGAGCACGCTCCCAACGACATCAACAGCATCCTGGCGCAGTTGCAGGTGCTTGCCGGCTACCCCGGCTCGCACGCGATTGCACGTGTGCCCATGGGCCACGGCCATGTCGGCGAAGCGCTGATCAAGCAGTACCTGGACATCGGCGTGCAGACCTTGCTGGTGCCCATGGTGGACACGCCCGCGCAGGCCGCCGCGCTGGTGCGCGCCTCGCGTTATCCGCAAGCCGACGGCCAGGGCGGCATACGCGGCATGGGCGGTGCCCGTGCCTCGCGCTGGGGCCGCTACCCGCAGTACGCGCATGAAGCCAACGCACAGGTTTGCCTGCTGGTGCAGGCCGAGACGCAGGCCGCGCTCGACAACCTGGACGCCATCGCCGCCGTGGACGGTGTAGACGGTGTCTTCATCGGCCCGGCCGATCTGTCGGCGTCCATGGGCCATGTGGGCAACCCGGCCCATCCCGAGGTGCAGGCGGCGATTGCCGACGCCATCGAGCGCATCACCCGCGCCGGCAAGGCCGCCGGCATCCTGTCGCCCGACGAAGCCACGGCGCGCAGGTACCTGGCCCTGGGCGCCACCTTTGTGGCCGTGGGGCTGGACACCCACCTGCTGGTCCGGGCCACCAGCGCGCTGGCTGCCGCTTTCAAAACAGCGGCGGCGCCCGCGCCTGTCAGCAAGACCTATTGACCGGAGACCGCCATGAACGCCATCCTCCAGAAACCCGGCATCCATCCCGACGAATGGAAAACCCGCGTCGAGCTGGCCGCCTGTTACCGCGTGTTTGCCATGCTCGGCTGGACCGAGATGATCTACAACCACATCACGGTGCGGCTGCCGGACAGCGTAACCGGCGGCCAGAAGCAGTTTCTGATCAACCCCTTCGGCCTGCACTACAGCGAGGTCACCGCCTCCAACCTGGTGAAGATCGACCTGCAGGGCCGGGTGCTGGACGGCTCGACCCACCGGGTCAACCCGGCGGGCTTCACCGTGCATGCGGCGATTCACGACGGCCTGCCCGATGCCCACTGCGTGATGCACACCCACACCACCGCCGGCGTGGCGGTCGCCTGCCTGCAGGGCGGCCTGCAGCAGACCAACTTCTACACGGCCCAGCTGCATGACAAGGTCGCTTACCACGACTTCGAAGGCATCACCATCCACGCCGAGGAAGGCCCGCGCCTGGTCAACAACATCGGCACGCGGCAGGCAGTGATCTTGCGCAACCACGGCCTGCTGGCCTGGGGCCACACCCTGCCGCAGGCCTTTGCCATTTTGTGGACGCTGCAGCGTGCCTGCGAAATCCAGCTGGCCACCTTCAGCATGGGCCCGGCAATTCCGGTGACAGAAGAAGTGGCGCAAAAATCCACGCGCGACGCGCTGCAGTTCCAGCCGGCCTACGGCGCCGGCCAGGATGTCTTTGACGCGCTGGTGCGGCAGGTCGACCGGCTCGACAACAGCTATCAAAACTAGAGCGCCATGCGCCCGTCAATAAAGGGCCAGAAGCCAAAATGACTCACAAAACAATCAACACAGCCTGTATTTACGGCGCCGGCGCCATCGGTGGCTGGCTGGGCGCCGGACTCGCGGCGGCGGGCTGCGACGTCAGCGTGGTGGCGCGCGGTGCGACGCTGGAAGCGTTGAACAGCCACGGCCTGCGCGTGGCAAGCGGGACGGACACGCGTTCCGTGGCTGTGCGTGCCAACGCCGACCCGGCCGCGCTGGGCGTGCAGGACCTGGTGGTGATCGCGGTGAAGGCGCCGGCGCTGCTCGACGTGGCACGCCAGATCGCACCGCTGATCGGCCCCGAGACCCTCGTCCTGACTGCCATGAACGGCGTGCCCTGGTGGTTCTTCCAGGGTTTTGGCGGCCCGTACGCCGGCACCCAACTGAAGGCGGTGGACGCCACCGGCGAAATCGCCGCGGCCATTCCGGCGGCGAACATCATCGGCTGCGTCGTGCATGCGAGTTGCTCGGTCGATGCGCCCGGCGTGATCCGCCATCATTTCGGCAACGGGCTCATCATCGGCGAGCCTTCGGGCGCGCAAAGCCCGCGTGTGCAGGCGCTGGCAGACCTGCTGGTGCGCGCCGGTTTTGCGGCCAGCGTGTCGGCGCAGATCCAGAAAGACGCCTGGTACAAGCTCTGGGGCAACATGACGGTCAACCCGATCAGCGCCTTCACCGGTGCCACCACCGACCTGATCCTCGGCGATGCCCTAGTGCGCGACTTCATCTCCAAGATCATGCTCGAAGCCAAAGAGATAGGCGCACGCATCGGCATCCCGATCGCCCAGCAACCGGAAGACCGGCATGCGGTGACGCTCAAGCTGGGCGCCTTCAAGACCTCCATGCTGCAGGACGTGGAAGCCGGCAAGGCGGTCGAGCTCGACGCCCTGGTCAGCGTGGTGAAGGAACTGGGCGAGCTGACGCAGGTGCCCACCCCCTTCACCGACGCGCTGCTCGGTCTGTCGCGCCTGCATGCCCGCGTTCACGGGCTTTACCCATGAGCACCCGCCGGGCCCTGAGCGGCACCGCCTTTGCCACCCTGCTGCTGATCGCCCTGATGATGGGCGCCAACCACGTGGCGGCACGCCTGGCTTTCAACAACGGCGTGGACGTCGCCACGGCGGTGGCTTTCCGCAGCGTGGTCACTGCCCTGGCGGTGGCGGCCCTGCTGGCCATCCAGCGTGTGCCCCTGCGCTTCACCGCGCGCAACAAACGCATCCTGCCGGTCATCGGCCTGTTGATCGCGGTGCAAAGCCTGTGCCTGTATTCGGCCGTCGCACGGCTGCCGGTGGCGCTGGCCCTGCTGGCCTTCAACACCTACCCGATCTGGACGGCGCTGTGGGACTGGGTGCTGTACCGGCGCTCGCCCGAGCGCGCCCTGCTGCTGGCCATGCCGGTGATCCTGATCGGGCTGGCGCTGGCGCTCGACGTGCTGGGCGCCGCGTCGGGCCTGGGCGCGGCCGGGCAGTGGGGCCGCATCGGCACCGGCGTGGCCTTTGCGCTGGCGGCGGCGGCCACCTTCGGCGTGGCGCTGGTGCTGACCCAGCACGAGGCCGGTGATGTCGATGGCCGCGTGCGCACCCTGACCACCATGAGCATCGTCGGCCTGTTTGCTCTGGCGGGCGTGGCCGTGCAAGGCGGCTTCCAGCTGCCGCAGGCGCCCATCGGCTGGTGGGGCCTGGCCGCGCTGACCTTTCTGTACGGCACGGCCTTCACCATCATGTTCACCGTGCTGCCCAAACTCGGCGTGGTCGGCAACTCGGCCATCATGAACGTGGAGCCGGTGTTCGCGCTGGTGCTGGCTTGGCTGATTTTGGGGCAAGCGATTGCGCCGGTGCAAGTGGCTGGCGCGCTGCTGGTGGTTGGCGCGGTGATGGTGCTGGGCTTGCGCAAGCGCTGAGCCCGCGCCGACGGAACCGGGGTTCTCAGCCGGCGCCCCTGATCAGCCTGATCGCGTGGGGCAGGGAATGCGCGGCAGGAATGAAATAATCCAGCGTGACGCCCAGCAGCACCGCGCAGAAAAACGCGCCCAGCAAGGGCTTCCAGGTCAGCCGGACCGCCGCGGACAGCCAGCCTTCGCGCACCACACGCACCGCCGTGCGCGCCGACACATAGGAGAAAGCCAACTCCACCGCCACCGTGAGCAGGGCTTCCCAGCCGAAGTAGAGCAGCAGCAACGACCCGGTCCCGAGCAGGAGGGCGCAACCTATCAGGAAAATGGCCACCACGGGAACCACGACGACAGCACCTTCGTCGGCACTGCCCGCTGCCTCGAGCGCTCCGCTGGCAATATCCCCCAACCCTGGAGATGCCTGCGTCGCACTGGAAAAATCGCCGGTCGCACCCCCTCCGCCGAAATCGCCACCGCCACCCGACAGAAAAGCGGTGTCCGGGACTGACATGCCGGGGTTCAGGCCGCCGCCCACATCCGGCACGGGAAGGTCGGCACTGAAGCCATCTCCCCTGGACGCAGGCGCGACAAGCGCTGCCGCCCAGATGCGCAGGACCAGCAGGTAACTCAGGTAGCCGATGCCCAGGGTCACCGCGTAACGCAAGGCCAGCGAATCCGAACCCATCAGCATCTGCAAATGCGCCGTCGCCCACATCACCCCCATCACGATGGAGCCGATGCAGGCCCCGTGCAGCCACAGCCAGTGTCTCTGGCGCAACTGCCTCTCCACACTGCTTTCCCAAAGCCGAACCGATCGCCAGTTCGACAGATTGATCATTCGGCTACCACCACCGGCACGCGCGGTGCCACGGCACACATCAGCTCATAACCGACCGTGCCCGCTGCCGCGGCGATCTCGTCAATCGACAAGACGGCGCCGCCCGGAGACTGCCCCCACAAGGTCACGTCCGACCCCATGCCCGCATTGGGCACCGGTGTCAGGTCCACCGTGATCATGTCCATGCTGACGCGGCCCACCATGCGTGTGCGCACGCCCTGAACCAGCACCGGCGTGCCCGTGGTGCAGTGCCGGGGGTAGCCGTCTGCATAACCGCAGGCCACGACGCCGATGCGCAGCGGGCCGTCGGCCGTGAAGCTGGAGCCGTAGCCCACCGTGTCGCCCGCCACCAGGTGTTGCACGCCAATGATTTTCGACGCCAGCGTCAGGGTCGGCAGCAAGCCCCAGTCGGCGGCACTGTGTTCGGGGAAATCGGGTGAACTGCCATACACCGCGATGCCGGGCCGCACCCAGTCGGACTTCTCGCCGATGGCCAAGCCGTGGCGCAGGGTGGCCGCGCTGTTGCTGAGCGTGCGCTCGCCGGGCAGGTCATGGGTGACCGCCTCGAAGACCTGCAGCTGGTGGGCAATCCCGCGCGCGCCGTCGGCGTCGCTGAAATGGGTCATCAGCGAAATTTCTTCCACCTGCGGCAAGGCGTTCAGCCGCGTCCAGGCCGCGCGGTAACGCTCGGGCGTGAAGCCCAGGCGGTTCATGCCAGAGTTCATCTTGAGGAAGACGCGGTGCGGCACCTGGGTCTTGTGGGCCGCCAGCATGTCGATCTGCTCGTCGCAGTGAATGGCGTGCCACAGGCCCAGGCGTGAACACAGCTCAAGGTCGCGCGCGTCAAAACAGCCCTCCAGCAGCAGGATGGGGCCGCGCCAGTCCAGCGCGCGCAGGCGCTGGGCCTCGGCCAGGTCCAGCAGGGCAAAACCGTCGGCGCTGCGCAGCGCATCAAACACGCGTTCGATGCCGTGGCCGTAGGCGTTGGCCTTGACGACAGCCCAGACCCGGGCGTCCGGCGCGGCAGCGCGCGCGCGCGCCAGGTTGTGGCTGACGGCGGCGGCATGAACAGTGGCAAGAATGGGGCGGGGCATGTCAGGCAACGGCTCGTGGTGGTGGTGGGAAACAGGACGGGGCGAGGGTTAACGCAGGCTTGTCAAGGCCTATTTGTCGATTCTGCCATCCTGCCGCGTGCTATAAACCTCGATAGTCAGGAGACATTCACTTATATCGTGCCGCATCAGACTGCCTGATGCATTCGCCACAGTGACCCACACCGTTCAATGAAGCTGAAGCGCGGTTTTTACACCATCATGGCAGCCCAGTTTTTCAGCTCGCTGGCTGATAACGCGCTGTTCGTCGCCGCCGTGGAGCTGCTCAGAACCAGTGGCGCGCCCAAATGGCAACCGGCTGCGCTGGTGCCGATGTTTGCACTGTTTTATGTGGTGCTGGCGCCCTTTGTCGGCGCCTTTGCCGATGCGCAGCCCAAGGGCAAGGTCATGTTCATCAGCAATGCCATCAAGGTGGTGGGCTGCCTGATGATGCTGTTCGGCACGCACCCGTTGATGGCCTATGCGATTGTCGGCCTGGGCGCTGCCGCCTATTCACCGGCCAAATACGGCATCCTCACCGAGTTGCTGCCGGCCTCCCAGCTGGTCAAGGCCAACGGCTGGATCGAAGGCCTGACGATTGCCTCCATCATCCTGGGGGTGCTGCTCGGCGGCCAACTGGTCGGCCATTCGGTGTCGCACCTGTTGCTGTCGTTCGACTTCCCCGTCATCAGCACCGGCATCGACACGCCGCCCGAGGCGGCCATCTGCGCGCTGATCCTTCTGTATGCGATCGCGGCCTGGTTCAACACGCGGATTCCGCTGACCGGCGTGGAGATGCGCCCGATGCCGCGCAACAAGCTCGAGCTGCTGCCCGACTTCTGGAACTGCAATTCGGCCCTGTGGCGTGACAAGCTGGGCCAGATTTCGCTGGCCACCACCACGCTGTTCTGGGGCGTGTCGGGCAACCTACGTTACATCGTGCTGGCCTGGAGCGCGGCGGCCCTGGGCTACAGCACCACGCAGGCGTCGTCGCTGGTGGGGGTGGTGGCCATCGGCACGGCTGCCGGTGCGATCCTGGCGTCGATGCGCATGCGGCTGGAACACGCCACCCTGGTGATGCCACTGGGCATCGCCATGGGTGTGCTGGTGATCCTGATGAATTTCATCACCAACGTCTGGGTGGCCGCACCTTTCCTGATCTTGCTCGGCGGGCTGGGCGGCTTCCTGGTGGTGCCGATGAACGCGCTGCTGCAGCACCGCGGCCACAACCTGATGGGCGCCGGCCGCTCCATCGCCGTGCAGAACTTCAACGAGCAGGCCTGCATTCTGGCGCTGGGCGCCGGCTACAGCCTGTCCACCGGCATGGGCCTGTCGGCCTTCGGCGCGATCACCGCCTTTGGTGTGGTGGTGGCCGGCTTCATGTGGCTGATCCAGCGCTGGCACAAAAGCAACTGCATCAAGTACAAAGAGCAGGTGGACCACCTGCTGACCATCGCGCGCAGCGACAACTCGCACTGATGTGGCAGACATGGATGGGCGGCCATGCCGCGGCCCCGGAGGGTCAGACGCCGTGAACCACCGTGGCGCCACGCTGGCTGCATCCGCGCTGGTCTTCAACGCCTTTGTCTGGGGCGTGTCCTGGTGGCCGTTTCGCGAGCTGCAGTCGCAGGGCCTGCATCCCCTGTGGGCCACCGCGCTGATCTACTTCTTCTCTCTGGCCTGCGTGGCGCTGGTCTGGCGCGGGGGCTGGCGCGGCTTTGCCCGACACCCCCAGCTGTGGCTGCTGGCCGTGGCGGCGGGTTTGACCAACGTCGGGTTCAACTGGGCCGTGACCGTCGGGGACGTGGTGCGGGTGGTGCTGCTGTTTTACCTGATGCCGGCGTGGTCCGTGTTGCTGGCCTGGGGCCTGCTGGGAGAAAAACCGACCCGCACTTCGCTGCTGCGCCTGGCGCTGGCGATGGCGGGTGTGCTGATCGTGCTGAAGTCGCCGGACTCGCCCTGGCCGGTGCCGCACAGCGCGGCCGACTGGCTCGCCCTGATGGGAGGCCTGAGTTTTGCCGCCACCAACGTGCTGCTGCGCAAGCTGGCGTACACGCCCAGCGAATCACGCATGATGGCCATGTTTGGCGGCGGCGGCCTCATGGCCATCGCCACCGCATTGCTGGGCATGGCCTGGCACATCGTGCCGGCGCCGGTCTGGAGCACCTCGTGGGCCGGTGTGGCGCTGGGCCTGGCCGTGGCCTTCCTGTTCAGCAACATGGCGCTGCAGTATGGCGCGGCGCGCCTGGCGGCCAGCACCACCGCACTGGTGATGCTGACCGAGATCCTGTTTGCCAGCCTGTCGGCGGCCGCGCTGGGCGCAGCGGAATTCAGCCCGCGTACCCTGCTGGGCGGCAGCCTGATTGTGCTGGCCGCCGCGCTGGCAGCACTGGCCCCTGCGCCATCTCCCCCCAAATAGCTTTCGGGTTTTTCGGCAAGCTGCCGTACAGTGGCAGATCAACCGGGAGCGCACCATGAGCAGCATTTACGACTTCGCAGCGCGGCAGATCAACGGCCAGGACATTGCGCTTTCGCAATTCAAGGGCAAGGTCATGCTGATCGTGAACACGGCCAGCCAATGCGGCTTCACGCCGCAGTTCGGCGGCCTCGAAGAGCTGCACAAGGCCTACACCGGCAAAGGCCTGGTGGTGCTGGGTTTCCCGTGCAACCAGTTCGGCGCCCAGGACCCGGGCGCCGACGGCGAGATTGCCGAGTTCTGCCAGGTCAACTATGGCGTGAGTTTTCCGATGATGGGCAAGATCGACGTCAACGGCCCGGCCGCGCACCCGCTGTACAAGTGGCTGTCGTCGGAAGCGCCCGGCCTGCTGGGCAGCAAGGCCATCAAGTGGAACTTCACCAAGTTCCTGGTCGGCAAGGACGGCCAGGTGATCCGGCGGTATGCACCGACCGACAAGCCGGCCGACCTGGCGAAAGACGTGGAAGCTGCTCTGGCCGCCTGATTCACAACAAAATCCGGATCTTTCCCTTTATTCACGGACGCCATCAGCTACTGATTTGATAGCGAATCGTCGAGCACTTCGATCCAGTGTCGCACCGGCGTGGCCGTGCCGCTTTGCAGGTGGGTGATGCAGCCGATGTTGGCCGACACAATCACTTCGGGCATCATCTCGCCCAGATTCGCCAGCTTGCGGTCGCGCAGCTGGAAGGCAATCTCCGGGTTCAGCACCGAGTAGGTGCCGGCGGAACCGCAGCACAGATGCGCCTCGCAGCTGGCGACCTTCACGTCGAAGCCCAGGGCGCCCAGATGTTGCTCAACGCCGCCACGCAGCTGCTGGCCGTGCTGCAGGGTGCAGGGCGGATGAAACGCGATCTGGCCGGCCTGGGCCGTCACGCGCGCACGCAGCGGCTCCACCAGTTCGGGCAGCAGCTCGCTCAGGTCACGCGTCAGTTCGCTGATGCGCGCCGCCTTGCCCGCATAGGCCGGGTCGTCCTGCAAGTGGTAGCCGTACTCCTTGACGGTGACGCCGCAGCCCGAGGCGTTCATGACAATCGCCTCCACACCCGCCTCCACATGCGGCCACCAGGCGTCGATGTTGCGGCGCATCTCGGCCTTGCCGCCGTCCTGGTCGTTCAGGTGAAACTTGACGGCGCCGCAGCAGCCGGCCTTGGCTGCCACCACGGTCTGGATGCCCGCCGCGTCGAGCACACGCGCCGTCGCGGTGTTGATGTTGGGCATCATGGCCGGTTGCACGCAGCCGGCCAGCATCAGCATCTTGCGGGGGTGTTCACGCTGCGGCCAGCGGCCCGCTGGCTGGCGCGCCGGCACCTTGTTCTTCAGCGCCGCGGGCAGCAGGCCACGCACGGCCTGACCAAGTTTCATGGCCGGTGCAAACAGCGGCGACGGCAGGCCTTCTTTCAGCGCCCAGCGCACCACGCTCTCGGAAGCGGGCCGCGGCACCCGCTCATCGACCAGCTTGCGGCCAATGTCGACCAGGTGGCCGTACTGCACGCCGCTGGGACAGGTGGTCTCGCAGTTGCGGCAGGTCAGGCAGCGGTCCAGGTGCAGCTGGGTCTTGCGCGTCGGCGCCTGGCCTTCGAGCACCTGCTTGATCAGGTAGATGCGCCCACGCGGTCCGTCGAGTTCGTCGCCGAGCAGCTGGTAGGTCGGGCAGGTCGCGGTGCAAAAACCGCAGTGCACACATTTGCGCAGAATTGCTTCGGCCGCCTGGCCGTCGGCGCTGTTCTTGAATTCGGGGGCGAGGTGGGTTTGCATCAGAAGTCGGGGTAAAGGCGGCCGCGGTTGAAAATTCCGGCGGGATCGAACTCTTTCTTGAGCTGCCGGTGAATCCGGTCCAGCGGCGGTTTCAAGGGATCAAATCGACCCTCGGCCATTTCAGGACGGGCACCACCAGCTATAAAAAGCGTAGCGGATCCGCCAACGGCGGCAGCGGCATGGCGCAGGCGCTGCGCCTCGCCGGCGGCGGCCCGCACCCAGCGCTGCGCCCCGTGCCATTCGACCAGCGGCGGCTCGGGCAGGTCCAGCACTGGCGCGGTCTGCGGCACCGACAGGCGCCACAGGTCGCGCTCGCCGCGCTCGAGAAACCAGGGCAGCTGCTGGTCGCGGCACAAGGTCCAGTCGGGCGCGGCCGCGGCCTGGTCCTGGCGTTCGCCGCCCAGTGTTTTGCAGGCGGCCTCGACCGCTGCGATGGCGCCGCGCAAACGCAGGTACAGGGTGGGTGCGCCGGCGTCGTCGACCCAGCAGCTGGCATTGAGCGGCAAGGGCTGCCCACCCCAGCGATTCAACTTTGCCAAGGCCTCTGACTGGCTCATTCCGAACTTCAGCGTGGCCTCGGCTGGCGCGACCGGCAACACCTTGAGGCTCAGTTCCGTGAGAAGCCCCAGCGTGCCCATGGCGCCCGCCATCAGCCGGGAGACGTCGTAACCTGCCACGTTTTTCATGACCTGGCCGCCAAAGGTCAGCAACTCGCCCTTGCCATTGAGCAGGGTGGCGCCCAGCACATAGTCGCGCACGGCACCCACACTGGCGCGCGCCGGGCCGCTCAGGCCGGCGGCGACCATGCCCCCCACCGTGGCGCCCGGCCCGAACCGGGGCGGCTCGAAAGGCAGGCACTGGCCGCGTTCGGCCAGCAGCGCTTCAAGTTCGGCCAGTGGTGTGCCGGCCCGCACGGTGACCACCAGTTCGGTAGGCTCGTAACTGGTGATGCCCGCCAGCGGCGTGACGTCCAGCACCTCGCCCTGCGGCGTCTGGCCGTAGAAGTCCTTGCTGCCACCGCCGCGTATGCGCAGTGGCGTGCCGCTGGCTGCCGCGGCCTGCACCCGGTCGATGATCAATTGAAGCGCTGAGTCCATGGTCCTGATGGTAAGGGGGCGCCGGTCGGCCGGGTTTGATATTTTTGAACGGCGGCTGTTCGCTTTTTTTGGGGGGGGTCAGCCCGGGTCCGCGAAGAAGTTGACCGGCAGACCGGGCACATCGACGCGCATGGAAAACACGCAGCCGGACTGCGGCAGCGCTTCGAGCTCTGTGGCCGGTCGCCCATGACGCGCCGTGGTCAGGTAGAGCGTCTGCAGGTCGTCGCCGCCAAAACACACCATGGTCGGGCACACCACGGGGGTGGGCATGTCGGCCAGCAGTTCGCCGCCCGGCGACAGCTTGAGCACGCGCCCGCCCTCGTACATGGCCACCCAGTAATTGCCCTCGCTGTCCACCGCTGCGCCGTCGGGCCGGCCGCCATACCCCGGCATGCCGGCCTGCCAGCCGGACGGCTTGGGCGGGAACTGCCGGAACACGCGCTGCCGGGCCAGGGTGTTGCTGGCGGCGTCCCAGTCCCAGGCATGGATGACATGGCCGGTCGTGTCGGCCCAGTACAGGGTCCGGCTGTCGGCGGACCAGGCCAGGCCGTTGCCCACGGTCGCGTCGCCGGCCATGCGCAGCAGCGCCGGTGTGTGGCCCGCCCGGCTGTCCAGGCAATACAGCGCCGCCTCGCGCGCATCACGCGGCTCGTAAATGGTGCCGGCCCAGAAGCGGCCCAGCGGGTCACATTTGCCGTCGTTGAAGCGGGTGGTTCGCGGGTCGTGCGCGGCCTCGGCCAGTTTCTCCAGCGGACAGCCCCAGGTCCGCGCCCGGTAGATGCCGTCGCGCAGCGCGACCACGAGCCCGCCGCTTCGCGCCGGTGCAATGCAGCCGGGCTCCAGGTCGTGCGGGGCGGCCATGGCCCAGCTTTCCACCGTGCCCATGAACACATTGCTGCGCTTGATTTTTTTACCCGCGATATCCACCCAGTAAAGCAGCTGCTCGTCGGGGTGCCACAACGGCGATTCGCCCAGTTCGCTGGGCTGCGCCACCGTGGTCGTCCAGATCACGGCGCAGGCTCCACCTGGATGCTCATGTGGGCACTCATCGATTCGCCCGGTGCCAGCACCTGGATGCCCAGCTCATCGGCCTGGCCCGCGCCAGCCTGCAGCAGGTTGACGGCATTGTTGACATGGCTGACCGGCTCGATCGCCACAAAGTCCCGCTTGGGGTTGGTGAACACCACCAGGCGGCCCAGGTTGGACGCGATGCGTGTGTGCATTTTTTCGTCATGCAGATGCACCACGCCGTTCCAGCCGTCAAAGCAGTGGTCCACATCGAGCGCGCCGCAGTCCACATCGAGTCCGTGCGCCGGCTGGCGGTGGGTCGGCAGTTTTTCCTCGTTCATCTCCCAGCGCCCGGTCGCTTCAAACGTGATGCGGCTGCGGCTGCGCTTGACGAAGTAGGGGTGCCAGCCGAGACCGGCCGGCGCCGGCGTGGCTGACTGGTTGGTCATGCTCAGTGTGAGTTCGAGGATGTTTCCACTGAGGCGGAAAGTCTGCGAGGCGTCAAAGGCAAACGGCCAGGAGGCGTCGGCGCCGTGTTCGAAGGCGAGCATCAGGAGCTGCTCGTCCTGCTCGAGCACCTGCCAGGGCCGCTGCCAGCCCAGGCCGTGGATGGCGTGCGGTTCCGGCCCGTTGTTCTGCACCAGCGGATGGCTGGTGCCCTGCCACTTCAGCCTGGCATGCCCGACACGGTTGGAAAACGGCACCAATGGATAACTGCCGGCCAGGCGCACCGACATCAGCTCGCTGGCGGGCGTCGAGCGCAGCACAGGCAGGTCGCCCAGCCAGAGGCCGGCTATGCAGCCCCCCAGGTCGGGCTTGATGTCACAACGCAGGCTGGCGCTGGACAAGGTGATGGGCTCGGTCATGGGCAGGTCTCCTGCCGACATTGTGCACCGGTGGACAAACAGCCCAGGCAAAAAAAAGCCCGCCAGAACCGAAGTTCTTGCGGGCTCAACATCCAAAGGAGACTCTCGCTATTTATCCCAAATTCATTCAAGCTGCCGTGGCCACCCGGGGGCGGCCACGGCTTGTGCCGGTCAGCGGCTGTAGGCGGCTTCACCGTGCGACGTGATGTCGAGGCCTTCGCGCTCGTCTTCTTCGCTGACACGCAGGCCGATGGTCAGGTCCACCACCTTGTAGGCGATGAAGGACACCACACCGGACCAGACAATCGTGATCAACACCGCCTTGAGCTGGATCCAGACCTGGGCAACGATGGAGTAATCCGCCGCCGTCACCATGGTGGCCGTGACCCAGTCCGCCACGTAGCCGGGGCCCCCCAGGCTGGGGGAATTGAACACGCCGGTCAGCAGGGCACCGAGGATACCGCCGATGCCGTGCACGCCGAACACGTCGAGCGAATCGTCCGCGCCCAGCATTTTCTTCAGGCCATTGACACCCCAGAGGCAGGCAAAACCAGCCACCAAGCCAATGATCAGGCCGCCGCCGATGCCGACGTTGCCGGCTGCCGGCGTGATCGCCACCAGGCCAGCGACTGCACCGGATGCTGCACCCAGCATCGACGCCTTGCCGCGCATCAGCGCTTCACCGACACACCAGGCCAGCACCGCGGCTGCCGTGGCACCCAGGGTGTTGATGAAGGCCAGGGCGGCGAAGCCGTTGGCTTCCAGCGCGGAACCGGCGTTGAAACCGAACCAGCCGACCCACAGCAGGGCGGAACCGACCATGGTCAGTGTCAGGCTGTGGGGCGCCATGGCTTCCTTGCCGTAGCCGATACGCTTGCCGACCATGTAGGCGCCGACCAGACCAGCGACAGCGGCGTTGATGTGCACGACGGTACCGCCGGCAAAATCAAGCGCACCCGACTGCCAGATGTAACCGGCTTTGGAGGTCATCTCGTCAACAACTTCCTTGGCGGTGTAGGCGTCAGGGCCCATCCAGAACCAGACCATGTGGGCCATCGGTGCGTAGCTGAAGGTGAACCAGATGACCATGAACATCAGCACGGCGGAGAACTTCATGCGTTCGGCAAAGGCGCCAACGATCAGTGCGCAGGTGATGCCGGCGAAGGTGGCCTGGAAGGCGGCGAAGATGATTTCAGGAATCACAACGCCCTTGCTGAAGGTGGCTGCATTGGCAAAAGTTCCGGCAGCGTTGTCCCAGACACCCTTCATGAACAGCCGGTCAAAGCCGCCGAAGAAGGCATTCCCCTCGGTGAACGCCAGGCTGTAGCCGTAAATGAACCACAACACGACGATCATCGAGAAGGTGACCATGACCTGCATGAGCACCGACAGCATGTTTTTGCTGCGGACCAGGCCGCCATAGAACAGGGCCAGACCGGGGATGGTCATCAGGATCACCAGCATGGTCGACACCATCATCCAGGCCGTATCGCCCTTGTTGGGGACGGCGGCAGGTGCGGCAGGTGCCGCTGCTTCGGCTGCAGCCGGTGCAGCCATCGCTGCAGGAGCGGCCGCCGGTGCGGCGGCTTCAGACGCCGCGGGGGCAGCCGCCGGCGCCTGTGCCAGCACGGCGGCGCCGGAAGTCAGCAGGCTCAGTCCCAGAGCCAGGGAGGCAAGTAGTTTTTTCATGTCTATTTCTCTTTTTAGGGTTGAGGCTTAGAGCGCTTCCTTGCCGGTTTCACCGGTGCGGATACGCACGACCTGCTCGAGGTTGTAGACGAAGACCTTGCCGTCGCCGATCTTGCCGGTACGGGCTGCGCCCTCGACGGCTTCGATGACGCGGTCCACCAGCTCGTCGGATACCGCGGCCTCGATCTTGACCTTGGGCAGGAAGTCCACCACGTATTCAGCGCCGCGGTACAGCTCCGTGTGGCCTTTCTGGCGGCCGAAGCCCTTGACTTCGGTCACGGTGATGCCCTGCACACCAATGCCGGACAGCGCCTCGCGCACTTCGTCCAGCTTGAACGGTTTGATAATGGCCGTTACGAGTTTCATGAGTTCTCCTTTGCCTCAGCTTCTAAGCCGTGTTATTTCAGAAACTTTTCTTGACGGACAGGACCAGGCCATCCTTGGCGAGGTCACGGGTGCCCGAACCAGGCAGGGTGTAGGGCGCGCCCAGGCCGTTGGTGCCCACCACCGCCAGGCTCACCACCAGCCCGTCGATGTCCTTGTTGACGGCCACCGAGTAGTCCGTGTAGGAATTGCCGTTCTTGATTTTCTGCGCGCCGATGTGCGGCACGATGGACCAGCCGGAACCCAGGTCAAAGTTGGCGCTGAGGTCGAGGTAGCCGCTGTTCTTGCTGTTGGCCGTGCCAAACAGGTTGGTCGTGGCGTGCGAGTACTTGGCCGTGACGATGCCGAAGGTGAGGGCGCCGTACAGCTCGAAGGTGTTCGGGCTGACCTGCCCGGCCGTCTTTTTCATGTTGTTGCCGGCATACCAGTAGTAGAGGCCGCCGACGTCATAACCCACGCTTTCGGACAACGCACCTTTGTAGCCGCCGTAGAGGTCGATCTCGACCGGGCCTTTGGTCGTGTTGGGATTGGCGGTGGTGTCTTTCAGCCAGCTGATGGTCGAAGCCCAGGTACCGAGGTAAAAGCCGCTTTTGTGGGCGTAGTCAATGCCGCCATTCAGCGCTGGTTTCTTGCCGGTCTGCGAAATGCCGCGGTAGCGGTAGTCGGTGGTGGCGCCGACGTTGTAGGACAGGGTGTAGTCCGGCGCAGGGGCTGCGGTCTGGGCAAAGGCCGAACCTGCCAGGGCAAGTACCATCACCAGCATTGATTTTTTGGCGGCTGATTTCATTGAGGGCTCCATGGATAGTTAAAAAGGGAATTTGGCGCGTTGAACACTTAGCATGGAGCGTGCCAAATTTTGTAGACCTGAAGCTCCTTCGTCGTCGTCAGGAAGGGCTGACGCGTTAACTTGAACTGGAATAAATACAAGATGCGCACCGAACAAGTGCATCAATGTATGCTTGTTTTTGGTGCATGAGGGAGAAATCGACAAATGAGCTTATCTTTAGTGCAGAGTCGCGCCTTGCTGGGCATGCAGGCGCACCCGGTCTGCGTCGAAGTGCATCTGGCCAACGGCTTGCCAAGTTTTACGCTGGTGGGTCTGGCGGAAACAGAGGTCAAGGAAGCGCGTGAGCGGGTGAGGTCGGCCATCCAGAACACCGGGCTGGAGTTTCCCGGCAACAAACGCATCACCGTGAACCTGGCGCCAGCCGACCTGCCCAAGGACTCCGGTCGCTTCGATTTGCCAATTGCGCTGGGCATTCTGGCGGCCAGTGGCCAGATCGACACCGCCAAGCTCGCAGGTTACGAGTTTGCCGGCGAGCTGTCGCTGGGCGGGGAATTGCGCCCCATACGCGGCGCCTTGGCCATGAGCCTGGCCCTGCCCGGCCGGGACGCCGGCCAGCCCCGACCCCGGCTGGTGCTGCCGGGCGGCAGCGCCGAGGAAGCGGCGCTGGTGCCGGATGCGGAGGTCTACCGGGCCCACCACCTGCTCGACGTGGTCAGGCAATTTCTGCCGGGCGACATGGTTCCCGAGGACACGGGCGGCTGGGTCCGGCTCCAGCCCAGCGCACCGCAGGACGCCACCCCTTACCCGGACCTGTCCGACGTCAAGGGCCAGGCGGCGGCCAAGCGCGCACTGGAGATTGCCGCCGCTGGCAGCCACAGCCTGCTGATGGTGGGCGCGCCGGGCTCGGGCAAGTCCATGTTGGCCCAGCGTTTTGCCGGCCTGCTGCCGGCCATGAGCACCGCCGAGGCGCTCGAAAGCGCAGCCGTCGCCTCGCTCGGCGGCCGCTTTTCGCTGGACAGCTGGGCGGTGCGGCCCACCTGCGCTCCGCACCATACCGCTAGCGCCGTGGCCCTGGTCGGCGGCGGCTCGCCGCCCCGGCCCGGTGAAATTTCACTGGCGCACCACGGCGTTTTATTCCTTGATGAACTCCCCGAATTCCCGCGAGCCGCGCTGGAAGCCCTGCGCGAACCGCTGGAGTCAGGCACCATCACGATCTCCCGCGCCGCCCAGCGCGCCGAGTTTCCGGCCCGCTTCCAGTTGATCGCAGCCATGAACCCCTGCCCCTGCGGCTACCTCGGCTCCAGCCTGCGCGCCTGCCGCTGCTCGCCGGACCAGGTCTCGCGTTATGTAGGTGTTCAGAGTTATTGCACATTGATCAAAGTTATTGCATTACCTTGGTCAAAGTTGCTGCCCATATCCGTAAGACCCGTATCCGGTCGAGGGGTAAGGAGGAGGAGCACCTCTCTATTTCATTGTCCCAAACACAGGGGCCCCAAGCCTCTTCACTTGGCGTGATCCCAAGCTTTGAAGCTAGCCGCGCGGTCGCATATCTATGGCCGGCGCCAATGCACGTGTAGCTACGGCTTTTATATATCTCTCGATCGTTGTAGATAACGCTGCTGCTACTCGGTTTTTTGGGTAATACGGCATGTGCGCAGTTGCGTGCGCAAGACAGTTTCTGTCACTCGACAAAACAGCATGCTCTAAGACGTGCCTGGAGCTCATCCAGAGGAGAAAGAGCACGCTCAATTTCCAAAGCTATATGTTTTGGTTTTCAAAGCATGCACATTGGAGTTTCACGAACGTCAAACATCAAAAAAGCTTCGCCTTTTTTACTTTGAAATTTGTGATTTCGCGTCTAGCATTTGACGCTCCCAATCGTCCGCACAGCCATTAATCCCCTCATGGCATCCAACGAAAGCACATCATGAAATAAAAAAAAGCCGCGAACCCGAAGGCTGGCGGCGTATGTAGTCGATTTATTGTAGAAGTCAGAGATCTGCAGTATGTCATTCGACTAATTCCCCAGTCAAGCCAAACCGACCCAATCACAGAACTTTTTTTTGTTGTGAGGGATTTCTGTTGTCTTTTGAATACTGGAGAAAGCGATGACCACATCGTTAATGGAGAGATTTGCCCTGTTGGTAGGGCGAGATCCGCTCTTTCGTCCCCGTCGGATCGTCACCCGCAGCGGTGCGCGAGTACGCGGGATTTTCCCCTCCCATCGTTTCAGCCGGGCCCTCCACTGGGAATCTGCGTTAGAAAGAGCGCTGATTTACCGCCTTGAGTGCTCCTGGCTTGTTGTCGATGCCTGCACCCAGCCCACAACAGTGAGC
This sequence comes from Polaromonas sp. AER18D-145, assembly GCF_002379095.1. Classification (GTDB taxonomy): domain Bacteria; phylum Pseudomonadota; class Gammaproteobacteria; order Burkholderiales; family Burkholderiaceae_C; genus Polaromonas. Next base: position 21,535 of record NZ_NBZV01000031.1, on the reverse strand, counting down.
GTTCCGTCCGCTGACGGAACTCGATTTCGACTACACACCCGACGCGCTTGTCCTGGATGCCACCGGGCGACTCATCTGCATAGAGTGCAAACCACAGCATCGCCTTTTGAGTTCCGAACTCCGTGCTCGGTTGATCGACATCAGAAATTACCTCCGCCGGCTCGGGGTGCATTTTGTGATCGCGACAGAGGCCACCCTTGCGTCGGAGGTATGTCTTCAAAACACACGCCTGCTAGCACGGGCCCACAGAGACGCGGCCACTCCCAACCCCAATTTGGCCATCCTCAAGCCGCTTCTGGCAGAACGTCCGAGCACCTACGGCGCGCTTGTTCGCCTTTTCGGCTCCCGAACCAGTCTGTCGGCACTGGCTTGCGGCCTGGTGTATTTCGACGTGCATTCGGCCCTTTGCTTAAACACTCCGCTGACGTACACGCTCAAGGAGAAGTTTGATGCAGCTGGTTTCATTTACACCAAACCGGTCAATCTCGCTGTTCCACCAGAACTACGTGATTGTTTCTACATCCGGCAATAGCGAACTCGTACTTCGAGACGACCAAAACGTCGAAACGGTATGGACTGTCGAGTCACTAATCGGTCACTACATCAGCGGAAACCTCCGCGCCGGCACCACGATTACGAACGGCAGTCCTTCTTCTACGGCAAAGAGGATTTCAACGCGCCTTGTTGGCGACGTTAGCGAGCGGTCGAAGGAGGAAGGCCTGGCTCGCAATAGCTACGTCGGCGCAATATTGGCCAGCGGCGTGCCTATTCGAAGTAACAGCAGCGCCCTTTCAAAGGTCGTAGCCTTGGTCAGTGAAAAACTGGGAAGAGTACGAAGCCCGTCCTTTTCCACAATTCAACGTTGGCTAAGCAAATACCGGCGGCAAAGCGGGTCCAACTCAGCGCTTATCCCCTATTTCGACCGGCGCGGTGGTGTTGGGAAAAGCCGACTGTCTACCTTGGCTGATCTTGCAATGAAGGCCGCGATTGACAACGTCTACATGACAACTGAGAGATACACCGTCACGCGAGTCCATCAAACCTTGATTGCCGATCTATCCGAAAAGAACAAGTGGCGACCCAAAACCGCTCAGATCCCCATCCCCTCCTACTCAACCTTTCGCCGTGCCATCGCCAAGCGTTCAGGCTATGAAGTCACGGCCTCGCGAGAAGGCGCAAGGACCGCCGACCGTCGCTATCGCTCCTCAAGCTCGAGCCCTGAAAACTACGGCTTGAACCAGTGTTGGGAGATTGACCATTCGGTGCTCGACCTGTTTGTGGTCGATCAGCACACAGGGTTAGTACTAGGACGCCCTCGCGTAACGGTAATCGTCGACCATTTCAGTCGAAGTGTCATGGGGGTCGACATTGATTTTTCTGGCCCATCAACACAGGCTGTCCTGAATTGCATAAAGGCGGCGATCCTGCCGAAAACGGAACTCCTGAAGAGCTTTCCCGGAATCGTTGGTGGTTGGCCTTGTTACGGGCTGCCGATGGTAATCAAGTGCGACAACGCGCCAGAGTTTCATGCCACGACTCTTCAGGATGCGTGCTTTGCCCTGGGAATCGAGTTGCAATACTGCCCGGTTAAGCAACCGTGGTTCAAGGGACGCGTAGAGCGTTTTTTCAGGACGTTTAGCGAGCAGGCAATGGCGGGCCTCCCAGGAGCAACAGGGGCCCATCTCTACAAACTCAGTGAGGACCAAAACCCTGAGAAGTTTGCTGTGATGGAGCTCCAGGAGCTTCAAGCCTACGTGTACATGTGGATCGTGGACGTCTACATGACTGGCCCTCAGGAGAACAGAGGCAGTCCTTTAAACATTTGGAATCGTTTTTTTTTGATCGAAGAATCGTTTGTGCCTGGCGATCTGGATGAGCTATCTGTAATCTGCTGCGAGTCTGCGACTCGGGTGATTACCCACATTGGAATAGAAATGGAGAACTGCGTGTTTAACAGCGAAGAGCTACAGGAGATCAGGAGGAGGTCTCCGGCCGGCAGGAAAGTTTCAGTTGAAGTGAAATACAACCGCTGCTTAATGAATCACATTTGGGTTACCGAACCGACCAGTCTGGTTCGGATTCAAATTCTCAATTCAGATCCAGCCACGCGCGATTTGTCTTCACAGCAGATCGGTGCAATACGGAAGATGCAGCGCGAGCTCCAGGATCAAGGTCACATCGTAGGACGCGCGCAAGCCTTTGAAAAGCTAAAGCTAGCCGCTCGCGCACAGCTCTACGCAAAGACGCAAAGCAAGCGCAGGCAAGCCAGAAAGATTCTCGGCGTCGAAATGGAGGCTGACCAAATTGCCCCAAAGACAAAAAAGATGACCAAGCCGAAACGCGCGTCAAAGCCGCGAGTTACTCCTCACCAACTGTTGGCCATCGGCGTTTCACCGGACTCCCCACCAAAAAAGGGCCCTGACAAGCCGGACATGAGCCCTGTAGCGCTCCCTATCTATAACGTCGTCACAAGCGCGTAAAGAGACATCATGGCCATCAAAAGAGTTGAGTTCCCCGCATTTCGGGAGGCCTGGGAGGCGATTAAGGAAGCCCACGCAGATTCGGGCTCAGATTGCAATCCGATGAACATGTTTTTGCTCGGCGTCTCAGGCGTCGGTAAAAGTTTTCTACTTCGGCAGTATGAAGCAGCGCATCCCAAGATCCACACTGACGAGTTGACGGTAATCCCCGTCCTATTCATAACCATTCCCTCGTCTCCGACACGGCGAGGCATATACGTCGCGTTTCTTGAAGGCTTGGGTCAGGATGGCAGCAGAGGATCTACCGCCCAATTGCAGCGAAGGGCAAAAATTCTTTGTCAGAAGGTCGGCGTAGAGATCATTTTCATTGATGAGATCCAGCACTTTCTGGACCGAGGTCAGGCCCATGCGCATGCTGCAGCGGCTGATACCTTGAAAGAGATGTTGGACTTGCTAGGCCGCCCGGCTGTTTTTTCAGGCGCGCCCAGGTCGCGAATCCTGTTTAACCACAACAGTCAGCTTCGCTCACGGATCATGACAACCATAAGGCTTTGGCCTTTTGATCTGAACCAGATTCTCCCCCTCCGAGGATTTGTGCACGCATTGACAGCGGACTTTCCGGAGGCGAGCCGTCAATGGCTTTCGAGCGACGAGGTGGCAACTCGCATTTTTTTTGCGACTGATGGGATTCATCGCAACATAGCCGGCTTGCTTAAGCTGATTTCGAAGTCTTCGGCCAACAACGTCGCCCCTGACTTTGCTTGTCTCAAGAAAGTGTTTGAAAGGAAATGGAGCCCTTCAGATGCGACGCTAAACCCCTTTCATGAGCGCTTTCCAATGCGCAGATTAAACCTGCAGGGAGAACCATTCATGCCAACTTATCTCGATGGCGACGACCACGCCGACTTCTTTCATCCCACCGGAACAGCGACGTATGAAACAGTCTGATCTCACAATCAAGGACAGCCGGCTTGAGTTCCTGGTACGTCCTAAACCTTTCGGCCTTGGCAGCGCCGCCGCGTTTCATTGGGAGTCACAAGCCTCGTGGCTAGCCAGATTTTTCATCGCAAACGGGCGGGACACGATCTCTCACCCGGGTGAAGCTAAATATTGGCGACTTGGAGCGATGGATAGTGGGCCCAAACAGGCCGCGTGGCAGGATCAGCTCGCAAAACTTTCCGGTCATGAAGTCAGTCAATTCGGTTTCACCGGTTTTGGGAACAAAGTTCAGCCGCATGGCGCAGACGGGGTATCGTGGAGTTACGTTGGCGGTCTCAACATGAGTGCCCTCGGTTCTGGGCATGTAGTCTGTGCGCATTGCCTCGCGGATGACGAGGTCCCGTATTGGCGCAAAAGCTGGCGAATGGCATTCATCGTTGACTGTCCCTTCCACCGGACGCCAATGCTGGAGGCATGCCAAGGGTGCGGTGCGACCTTTTCCCTGCAAAGGAAACTTCCGCCCTCCCTTAGTCACTGCCCAAGTTGCTCTCGGCTGATCGTAGCGGGATCACTTTCTCAGCCTTCTGTGTCGACAAAGTCGGTCTGGGTTGACCTCTTCGACGTACTGCCTTGCCACCGCAGCAATCTCAAACGGTTGTCTGGTCGACATGAGCTTGCGCTGGAGATTTTAAGTAGCTGGCCGGACTTTATATGGCTCTTCAACTTCCTTGCCGGTATCGCATGTAAAGCTGATCCTAAGAACGATTGGTTCCACTCGCTCGTCGGTATGACCAGTACTGGCATTAGAGTAGAGCGTTTTTGCCACTGCAGGATTGCCGAGCGGCGTCAAGTTCTCACTTTTGTGGAAATCCTGCTCAACGAATTCGGCATCAAGTTTGCGCAGATGCTGCGCAACAAAAGGCCTGATGTTCGGTTGCTGGAAGGCTTCTCTTATATTGCGGGCCGCTCGCTCGGGAGTCGAGGAAAGCGCACTGAAACAGATGCATCCTCTCCACCGGAGCGGCGACTAAAATGAAGTCCCTAACGAGCGCGTTGCTGGTGCGGACACCCCCGATTGTTTCTGCTACGGATAGGGAGTCTTTACAGTCCTGGATATTTCGATTAGCTCAAGCAAATGGATTCGAAAACTGTGGCCAGCTCTTTTCGAATGAGGGCATCAAGGTGCCCAGCAATGTGGCTCTCGATGTGGCGCCTGAGCGCTGGGGCCTTTTCGACTGTTTAAATCACATGACTCTCTATCCCCATGCTCGCTTGGCGGAGCTGGCACTTGCTGAGGAAACACTGGCACTTTCCAATACCAGCTCACCCGCCTTGGCCAGATGGGTTTTGACAGCCGCCATTGGCGATGCAAGCAGAGGCAGTCGATATTCGGTTTGTCCAACGTGCATTACGGAAGATGTGACTTGTTACTGGCGGCGCAAATGGCGATTATCCACATCGACTTTTTGCGCGCGGCATCGCACGATGCTTTTGGATCGATGTCCGGTCTGCCAATCCGCTTTCACTTTGTCTGGAACGAGAAAAACTCCTTTAAATCGGTGCAGCAACTGCGAATGTGAGCTTGCCTCCACTGCAAAGCTCAGCGCTAGATTTCGGCCCGCGTTTTGGCGGCAAGCGACACCGACCGCTGCGGGCTTTTCTTCATTTCCAGTTCCCCTTGCCTACAGCCACTTGTGGTGGGACGGCATACGTGTGTTGCTCCACGTCCTTACCCGGCCGCAACTTGCAAGAAGATTGGGGCGGTCCACTCTCCCGCCCGCACTCGGTAGGGTTTTTACCCGCATTAGCGCTCAAGATCGCACTGACTTCGATAAACGTTCTGTTGAAGATAGGCACGAACTTCTAAACTTCATGGATTGGGCAACACAGGATTGGCCCACCCGATTTGTTCTCTCAATGAGAGAGGCCGACATATCTTGGACTCAATTCTCGTCCTGTGAAATCGAAATGCCATATTGGCTCTTAGCCGTGTGCGGGTTTGACCTCAATAAACGTCGTTATCAAGTCTCCAGCGGGGAAGTCCGAGCGGTCTCAGCGTTGCTCGCGTGCAGTGGTGTTTTGGTCTCCAAGATAGCTTTAAAACGCGTCCTAGGGATAGCGGAGGCAAAGACTTTGGATGCCCAGTACCCAGCGAGAAAGCTAGGGCTCACTGAAACGGAGCTGCTTTTAGTTGCGGAGACTCTCGACCTCCACCTTCGCAATGCCTCCAGTGGTCGAGACGTTCAAGCGGTACTTTTGAGAGACGCTTGCTGCATCGCAGCCGCGGCCTGGCGGTGCATTTCACTTCGATCTGCGTCAACGCTGGTACTTAACGATGGGTATCAGCTAAGGAGGGAATGGGGCGCTGCCTCCGGCGAGGCTGGGGTCAGGGGGAGTACTGCTCAACTTTTCGACAGATGGATGGCCCTCTATCTAAACGGGACAAGAGTGAGATTTGAGCGGTTTGGGCCACCGCAAAATGCACTATTTTTGTCCCGATTCGGGAAGCCCACCGCCGGCTTCGGCTTGGCAGCCAGATTTGCGGCGCTACTGCGCTCTTGCGGTATTCAAGACTGGGCTCGAGGGGCTAGGTTGCTTGTGGGCGTCGCTTAGGTGCTAGAGCCCAATCGGCCGGCGTTACGGCTGAATGATTTCTCGCCCAACCGGCGCAAACGACAAATGTTCACCGCCATGCTTATCCGAATCAAAGGCTTTAAGGCGTTCTTCCAGAGTCGGTTGCCCGACTTGCCCGGGGTCACAGAGATGTTGAACTTGCCTTATCTGAGACTCAGAAGGTTTGCGCGCTCCTGCAGATGAGTCATCCGCAGAACTCGGGACTTTCGATTCTTCCATTTAAACGTCCTTTCTGGACAAAGGGTGGAGAGACACCATGAAGATGTTTTATGCACTGGTGCTATTGCTTGCAAGCGGATTGTTGCCGCACATTCAGGCGGGACAGAAACTCAGGATTCGTCCACAGCCTTCGCCACCTCAAACTTAGCACGCCCCTCTTGCCACTTTCGCTCTTCCTCGACCAAGTCAACCCCGTCAACGCTCATGAAAAATTCGTTTTGACTGTAGCGTTTCAGGCGCACAAGCTCCGGCTCATGACGACATGGCATCGTCAAATCTAGCGGCTGACCGCCGAACTCAATCACGGCATTAGACAGCAAATCGCCAACGAGCGTCCACGCCTCGAAAGCCACCTCCAGCAAATCGCGCCCAGGGATTTGCTGAATCATCCACGTGCGCCAGATCGCAGGTGACGAATCGCAGTCGGGTCCGAGCCCGCGCCAGAATTTGTCGTTTCGACATACCTCTTTGTATCTTTCGTATGCCTCATCTGAGCTCTCCCAAGGCTCGACTGGAAACGGAAAGCTGACCTTCACTTTTTGCCCCTCCATACTGCGGATGCTCCCCTTGCTGTCAACAGCTAGCATCCCTTGGTGGACTATAAAGTTTCGCCTCACACGTAGGACAGCGAAGAGAGCAGTGGACTCTAGTTCCTTGAGTTTTGGCTTGATTGACCGTCGCACTAACTCGTGTCGCTCCAGATCCTTCGTGAGCAACTCTGGAACGTCAGCGATTGCACGTATGAAGGAGTTCAATGAGTACCGAAATGGAGCTGGCTCATGATAGTTGCTTTCCATTTGGTGCAAATGCCAATGGCACTCGTGCCACCGATCTAGCGAAGCTTCAATGGGTGCATGGGCGCAAGACATAGACACATTGAACCATCAGAAGCGCAACACGGGACCGAGCAGCAACATGACCGAGTTCAGCAAATGCCTTCTCAGTCGAAAGAGAAACGGGAACCCAATTTATTTAACATCCGCGCCAATTCTTCGCCCTCTCCGATTGGGGTGCCTCTATTGAGATGGATCCACACCAGGTCCCCGTTAAAGCCAGGCGCTCTATCATGAAACTCGATGAGAACCGCCACACCAACGCTGCCATCGCCTGAGGCCGGTTCTTTCACACTGGCAGTGAAATTTCTAGACATATTACCCCCCGAAAGTAGTGCTCACAGTATGAGCATCAAGACGCCTTAATGGCGCCCCGGTCCGACGAGTGGGCGCCTAGTTCAGCATCAACAGCCCCAACAATGGCACGGTCCTGACGCCAACGTGGCCATGCCAGCTGTGCCGTTCAATAGGTTTCGGTTAACCCATTGGGTAGGGGATAGCTCGTCCATGGTGTTTATCATACTGTACATAACAACAGTAGTCCAGTAGGATGGCTGACCGATGAGTACCGACAGAGGCGACTCCATGCAAGCTTTCAATCTCCAACCGGCCCGTGTGCCGGTCCAGCCTTTCACGCCGCCGCCTATTATTCGCCGCTATCCCTCTTGGCCCTTCCCTGCCGCCTCGGTTGGACGCCCCTCCAACGATGTGGCTGCCAATGCCAGGAAAGTGATTGCGGCCACTGCGCGTGCTTTTCTGGGGCCCCTCTCCTTATGAAGGCAGGCGCGCAGCAGCTGCCATCGCCGGTTTTTGGCCGGAGGGTGTGGCGCGGCCTGCTGGCCTCGCTTATGGCGCTGGGCATTTCCGCCGGTGCGGCTGCGGCTGTCCTGGCTGGCAAGGTGGTGGCCGTGACCGATGGCGACACCATCACGGTGCTGGATGCAGGCAAGGTCGAACATGCGGTGCGCCTCTCCGGCATTGACGCGCCGGAAAAGAAGATGCCGTTTGGCCAGCGCTCCAAGCAACACCTCTCGGATCTGCTCTATGGCAAGTGGGTGGAGGTCGAGGGCGAGAAGAATGACCGCTACGGCCGGCTGGTGGGAAAAGTGCTGGTGAATGGGATCGACGCCAACCTGGCACAGGTCCAGGCAGGCATGGCTTGGCATTACAAGCAATACGAGCGCGAGCAGACTGCGTCAGACCGGCAGACCTTTGCGGAAGCGGAAATCAGATCTGCAACTGCCAGGCAAGGCTTGTGGGTGGATCGCGATCCGGTGGCGCCATGGGACTGGCGTAAAGAGCGTCGCCGCAAGGAGTAGGTCCTGCCGAGTGGGCTGGTCCTGGCGCGTCCAGAGATCAGGTCGATATCCGAAGGCCATGGCCGCTATAGATCTCTAACTGTTCCTTTACCTCCAATCATTTTGACAATGCAGGCCGAAGCATTCAAGAATATTGAGGTTGTCGGCCACGGGTGTTTCGTCCGCCTCCCCTTCATTTAGAGGTCGACTCTGGTGCCGGTTCTACGTGAAAATCACCGTATAAGCCCAAATAGACGCGGTATTCGCCGAATACTTGCCAACGGCCAATAAGCGCCGTAACGTCCGGCCAGGAGGAAAAATGCAAGTATTTACATACCGCAGCAGTGGAGCTTGGCTCACCGTCAAGCAACCAGTCGAAGACGAAAACGGCAAAACTCTTCCCGACGAAGCGTTAAACGAGATTTCTCGCAGCCTCTCGGACTGTTTTCGATGCAATAACCTGATTGTTCTGACTGGATTAGGGACTTCTCTGCATGTCAACCTTGTGCCGCCACCACCAGATGATCCGTTGAAACGAGTGGCAAAAGCTGGCAAACATATAGCGCCGATGATGAGTGACCTCTGGGAGTCTGTAAAGGCGGTCAATGGCCCGCTGTTCGACGAGGTGGTGGCGCTCTCCAGATTCCCTGCTTTGCACCAGGGCAATATCGAAGCGCTGTTGTCCTATTGCAAAGTTGCCGCTGATTTTGTTGATGAGAAAGACGGTAAACAAAAGATCAAAGACTTCATCAAAACGGCAGAGGAAACCGTTCGCGATCAAGTCCGTTTCTTAAATGCAGACGACGACCTTGGTCTGCATGCTGACTTTCTGAGACGCCTCGCAAGGCGATCTTCGCGAAAGCTCCGTGCAAAAGTTTTCACGACTAACTATGACTTGTGCTTCGAATACGCTGCGCGAAAGGGACGATACGTAGTTATCGATGGGTTCTCGCATACGACACCGCAAGTCTTCGACAGCTTGTTTTTCTCTTACGATGTGGTGAAGCGCGACAGCAATCCCGATAGTCACGACTTCATCTCCAACGTCTTTCATTTATACAAACTTCATGGCTCAGTTGACTGGACCAAGAATTCGCTAACAAAAGAAATTGAGAAGGACCCTGCGACACCGACACCTCTTCTTGTTTATCCCAGAAACACGAAGTACGAGTTGTCTTTTGAGCAGCCCTATCTCGAGATGATGTCATCGTTTCAGGCCGCATTGCGACAGCCAGATACAGGGTTGTTGATTTTGGGGTTTGGTTTTAATGACAACCACATCGCGGAGCCTATTCTTTCAGCCATAAATTCGAACTTACACCTGAAGGTGGCAATTTGTGATCCAGCGCTGGGGCCACGGGAAACCCCGGCAGGTCCAAAGCAAGGCTCCGAGACCTGGAATACCCATCTCACAAAGATCAAGTATTTAATTGAGCATGGGGATGCTCGACTTTCGTTAGTCGGAGCGACTTTCCAGCAAATCGTTCCTCATCTTCCAGACATCGCTGCCGAGACTGATCTTGAGCAGCACATTGAACGTGTTCGTCAGCTGCGCGGAGCGGTCTGATGACCGGTAAGCTCGCCACAAGTCCGTTCGATCCTAGCCGCTATATAGGCTCAGTAACCTATATCAGTCCTGACGCCGCGAAGATCAATCTCCCGTATGCTGCAAGCGTGACCGCTCGTCAATATTCGGGATACGTTGTATTGGGCGGACAAGTCGGTGAGTTCGTCTTCATTGAAGGTGAAGGTGTTGCGGTTCTGGGTCGCATCACTGAAGTCAAGCTGCCGGACGGTGAGCGTCTGAAGGCGGAGCCTGCCATAGGCCAACCTCTTGATGCACACCCCATAGGATTCGTCCAACTTTTGACCACATTAGAGTTATCAACAGGGCGGATCATTTCAGGAATTCCGCATCACCCTCGCATTGGTCAACACGTGTATTCAGCGCATCCCCTCTTGGTGAAGCACATCGTTGAGGGCAACAACGCCGGGGCCACAGGAGTGATTGAGTTGGCAACTATTCCGCAGGATCTAAGCACAAAGGTTAATGTTAGCCCTGCCAATATGTTTGGTCGTCACTGCGCTGTCTTGGGAGCGACAGGTGGCGGTAAGAGTTGGACCGTCGCGCGCATTGTTCAAGAGACAGCCAGAATTGGCGGCAAAGTCATTCTCATAGATCCCACAGGCGAGTTTCATACCTTCACGGCTGGCGTACAGTCGGTCTATCTTGGAGGACAGAGTGAAGGGGGCAAAGACGAACGCACATATGTCGCCTTCCCTTACTGGCAACTAACAGAGGCAGATCTCTTCGCTATTTTTCAGCCGAGCCCGGGGGCTCAGGTTCCGAAACTCAGGGAGGCACTCAGAAGCCTCAAACTCAACTACGTTCTTCACGGCGACGCTGAGCCCAATATATACAAAAAGACCGGGGCATCGCGTAAGGACTTCAACTTTTCTGCGAATAAGAACGAGGCGGCAATTGAAGCCGAGGGAGCGAAGTACCTCATAAAGCACCTAGCCCGCCAAATCTACGAGGAATGCGTCTTTGAGAGCGGTGGCTCTCGTGATCATCCAGATCACACAGTGTGGGGTAACTATGACGAGCGCACTAGAGGTTACTGCGACACGTTGGTCTCGAAGGTCTTTTCCATCACCCGTTCGAAGTCCCTTCGCTGCTTGTTTAATCCAGAATCTTTCGATTCGTTGACAGACAAAATTGCGAGCTTTTTGGCGTCGGGGGACTCTGTATTGCGTATTTCGATGGAGCACCTTCCATTCGACTACAACGCACGTGAATTGCTGGCCAATGCATTGGGTCGTCACTTGCTTGGCCTTGCGCGAGAAGGCAAGTTCGAAAAAATGCCAACGGTCGTTGTCCTTGACGAGGCGCACCAATTTTTAAACAAAAACTTGGGCGATGAGACTAATCGCGTACAGCTGGATGCTTTCGGGCTGATCGCCAAGGAAGGGCGCAAGTACGGCTTAACCACTATCCTTGCAACGCAACGTCCACGGGACATTCCAGAAGACGTCCTCAGTCAGATGGGCATGTTTATCGTCCATCGTCTCATTAATGAGCGCGACAGAGAAGTTGTAGAAAAGGCTTGTGGTAGCTTGGATGCGTCTGCTGCTGCTTTTTTACCTACTCTTGGGCAAGGCGAAGCAATCCTGGTCGGCGTGGACTTTCCTATGCCAACGCCGGTTAAGGTGACGGAACCTGTCCACCCACCCAAGTCAGAAGGACCCTCTTATGAGAAATATTGGGTTAGGCGACCGATCGTCACACGCGCATAGTTGCTGTCACTAAATATTCGGTCGAGGCAATCAGTTTCACTACCTGTTTCCGACTCGCTGTTTGGAATCGACTTCGTTGAGTGCATGAATGAATCGCCGCGACAAGCAGAACTCCAAATTACTTTGCGCCGACTGTGGCGGATTGAACTTATGTTCTTGCCTGATATGCAGTGGGATTGGCCGTAAGAGCAAACAAGTGCCTCATCGTTTTCTCCCGACTCAATGAGCGATACGCTTAACAATCGGCCCCCAACCAGGCCAATCGCTCGTTCCCGTCTTCCCATCTCCCAAGTGAAGTCTTTCCCACTCAGCCAAAGCGTGTTTTTCTTCTGCATCCATCAATTGGTACGCGTAATGGAGCCTCTCCATCGTTAGTAGAAAGGGGTTTGACATATGTTTTTTTGTGGCAGGTTTCATATGGCTCCGGGATATCAAGCGCCATCAGCAGCATGATCTCAAGCGCTGACGGGTCCTTGGCGGAAATTCGCGTTGACTAATTTGATCTGAATGCCTGTTAGCTGCCGAATGGACTTGGGAAAAGAATGAATCTCACAATTGAACTCAATGTTGCCGTCGATACTTATGGGGTTATTCACAAAATGGCTGGCAACTTGGTTAGCTTGTCCATCCGACATTGACTCCTCAAGGAAGATGCTTGCGATCTCCCCTGCGACAAAGGTTCGTCTCTCCAAGACCGCAGCCTTCAGAACAACTGATCCGCAGGAAAACCTGAAGTTCGCTCTATCGAGCTCCAACCGAAATGGAGAAAGGTTAATTAACTGAAGATGCAATCGAAAAGACGCATCGCTGCCAAGATTTACAACAGCCGATTCGTTCCTGGGATACATGTCGAAGTAGACAAGCTGCGCTAGCCGCTCCTTCGTGAAGTACCAACGGAGCATGAAAGCGGGCAAACGCCGGGCCAGAGGCCACAATCCCGAAATTGCAGAAAGCTCCATTGGCAAAGTCTTTTTAAGTTGTTGTTTGAATAACCAACACTGCGAGCGGTGTGGCCATGAATTTCATTTCATCTTCGAGTCAAGAATCTTTCCCAAGATTGAATCTACGACATCTGTTGTCTTTGGATCATGAGGGTCGCTTGCGGCGCAGTTCAGGGTTGCTAGCACCTTTGTGATCCATCTGCCCGCACCAATCCTGAACTCAGCATCTTGATCTCTACCTTCTCCGAGGGGAATGGATTGGTCCAACTTCGTGTTTAGCAAAAGCGAGTACCTCGGTACGTGCATCGCCGCCAAGCGGTACAGATAATTGCGCTCAACTTCGGTTATCGTCCGACCGGTCATCTCAAGCGCGGCCTCGAGATATCCAAGTGCGTCAGGAACAGGACGGTCGACTATCACAAGATCAGTGTTAAGGCCCGCTTCAAGCTCTCCACGTATAACCGAAGACATGATCCAGAGCGTGCTCTCAAATGTATGTGCACGCAGGATTCCGAACCCTACCGACCGGCAATCCGTTGCCTTATCGGCGACCGATCTAACGGTAATGCCCATGCTCTCGGCTTTCTCTTTCAAGCTGCCTACAAAGGTCGATTTACCGGTTGAGTGAGTACCAGCGATTCCAATAAAACACGTCATTAAAACAGGCCCTGCTGAGGAAGTTTGAAAAAGGAGTCGTCGGGAGACGCCGCTGATTCCGCCAGCGCTTGAAGACTCATGTCGCCAGCGCGGTCCAGCAGGCTGGCGACCGCGAGGAAAAGTTCTGCCGCCGCGACCGCATCGCTAGCAGCTCGATGTGCCACTCCGCCGGACTTGCGCTTTATACCGAATTCAACGAGCAATGCGTCTAGGCCAAAGCTGCTGGCGTTGGGCCTGACCTTTCGCGCAAGTCGCATGGTGTCGATAGCCACCAATGGCTGCCACGTTGGTATCTTCTCCTTCAGAAGACGTATATCCACCGAAACGTTATGCCCAATTACCGGGTGCTCACCTAACCCCTCAGATACGTCCGGTGATATCTGCTCGAAAACTGGCTTCATAGCAAGATCCTCATTAAGGATTCCATGAAGCTTGGAGGCTTTTGCAGTAACTGATTTAACGGGCTTTACGAGCCACTCATGAGCGAGAGTGACCTGAAAGTCTTTCACATGTACCAGAGCTACTTCAATGATTTCTTGCTGCGCATGGCCATTTCCCTCAATGTCGATAGCAACAAAAGTCCATCGCGACCAATGAGTTTCCGAGCGTGGATTCATATACGGGATCCACCGACATTGGGCGTGCTGTAGATAGAAATTGGAATTCTGATATTCGTTTGAGTTCGATCTTGCTGAGATTCCGCCTGTCGTATTTGTTCAAGCAGAGGGGTCAGCCGCTCTTCGTGCAGACTCTCTAGTTCTTTCTTGAACATGCGTACCTTCAAATCGGCGATGGCATCCGTCAATCGAGCGACTCGACTTGCCTTTGTAGCTTCATCAATCTGCCGATCAAAATTCTCAGCTGGAGTACCTGGACGCGGGGAAAATGGAATTGCCACGTTAATTTGCAGATTCAGGACATTTACAAGATCCATAGTTCGTTGAAAGTCTTCTTCTGTCTCTCCCGGGAACCCTACCATCCAGTTGCAATAGAAAACTGTCGCTGAGTCTCTGAATTGCGAATAGATACCGGCCAACTTGGCAATATCGTAGTTGCGGTTCATTTCGGTCAGTATCCGTTGAGAACCGCTTTGTAGGGATATATAAAGCAGTTCGAGTTTTCCGGAAGCGCAGAGCTCTCGAAGCATATTTGCATGCTTCAAAAATGGTTTTGGCTCTATGTATCGGATGGAGAACTTGAGCTCGTCGCTTACTTCGATCAAGGCCCTCATTAACTCAGCAAATTTGGCACCAACAGTGTCAACACCATAGTTTCCAATCTCATCGCCCACCAGAATAATGTGGCGAATACCCTTTGCCAAAGCCTCTTGAGCTTTAACGAGAATATCTTTTAAAGGGACTGACTCGAAAGCACCTCGCCCTTTGGGGATGCTACAAAAGCTGCACTTGTAAAGGCAGCTTCGAGTTACTGTAATTAATTCGGATGCTTCCACCTCGTTGTAGAACACGAAACCCTTTGTTGTTCTTCTATACAGACCTTCCACATTGGTTCCAAGCTCTCTATCGATCTCTTGCAAGACACCAACAATTGCAGCTTTGTCGGCACCAACGCGCTGACGCAAGTTACTCAGTCCGCTGCCTGGTTGGCCTTCATAGTTATGAGACGAACCTTGGGAAAACGTTCGATCAATTTCCTTGAAATCGAGCCCTGCATAACCCGTGAGAATTTCCTGCGGAGACTGAAAATTAATTGCTTGTGTGCGGGCCTTTGCCCGAACCACATCAGGGCTTACATTTGCGATGCAACCGGTGACTGTTACTTTTGCGCTTGGTGCACGCCTATGAATTTCGTCAATCTGGTTGACCGCATCAGTGACCCATACTTCCCGCACAGAACAGCCGGAGAAGATCACCTCATCGGCCAACTCCGGCTTTTCAACGATCTCGAAACCACCTTGCTCCAGCCCAGCCTTCAGCACATTGAGGTCGTAGCTGGAGTTCAAGCAGGAGTTGTGCGCTAGGAATAATTTCTTCTTGGTTGACATGTAGATCGCTATCCAATTTGCTACCGCAGGCGAGCGGATCATTGTGCGCTTCACTATCCAGCCTTTCCTCCCCCAATCGAAGGAGAGTATTCCTGAAATCGCACAATCTCCTCTAAGCCTAAGCATCACTCTCCCAGTAATCCCTCTAAATTCACTTAAGCAGCGAGATTACCGTTAACACGGCGTCGTCTGGAAGCTTCACCGACTGTGACTCAACCACGAGACGATAGTCATCCGGACCCGATAGCCAACGATTGGAGGCCTCTTTGACCGGACGCGAAATTTGTACTCCTTGACCAAATGCCATTGAGAATGCAGTCGTGTCCTGGTGTAATTCCCTCCTGACGTAAAAGTCATAGGGAAAGGCTAGATTTTTCTGAAACCATAGAAGCTTTGACTGGTTATGGCAGACCACACAAGCAGCCGTGCTTGCCCGCTTGACCACTTTGATCGCTGAGGCAGTAAGGCTCGCGTTGAAAGCAGCTCCAAGGGCTCTCGCAGTGTCAAGGTTTGCCCTTCTCCCATTCATCCACGGCTCAACCAGGAAATTGGGGAGAATCAGCTGACTAGCGTATGCGTTTGCGTGAGCTTCGATATTTTTTGCCTCGGCATTTTGCGGGCCGATATCTTCTTGTCCACAGTTAAACGAGCCTTGATCATGGTCGCAGATCCAGTGCGCGAGCTCATGGGCCAAGGAGAACCTTTGCCGTCCCTCGTAGCTTCCGATCCCGACGCTTATCACTGCTCGCTCCCTACACTTCACGAGGCGAGCGGCACATCCGTCAAGACGCCGATACACGACTTGAGCACCCCGATAATTGGCGATGGCTTCGAGGTCGATATGCTCCGGCGCCCTTACTCCGCAACCCCATAGCAGCTTTTCTGGCGCCGAAAGGCGATTGAAGTCAATCGTCATTTTCTTCGGGCTTTATTACTCCCATGCGCACTAGGTCGTCATACACAGTCTCTAGGTCGCTCTCCGACTGCTTTTTGCCATCTCGAAAGGCTATGGCGACTTCCGGCTCTCGCCGAAATACCTCTTCAAGAATTTCTTTGATGCGATCAAGAGCTGGGCGTTTCGAGGCTGTCGGTTGAATTTGAGTGGCAAGGATCGAACGTTCCTTGGCTGCTGCTACCCGATGTCTCATCGCGCCGGCGGTTGCGTCGCGAAGTTTTTCTTTAACCTGAGCCGATATCACACGGATATCCTCTCCACGCTCCAAGAATTCCTTTCTCAGATCCTCATCGCTCGTTTTCGCCAAATCTTCTAGAGCTCGAGCGCGGATGAATCTCATTTCGATGCTTTCTTTCGATCGCTTCATACTGTTCTCCTGCCTGGCATTAACTTATCGAGGCCTCGACGAAACCTTCGCCGGGCCGTGTCATAGGATTTTTGGCTCATTCCGGAGATATCCCTGATCTCCTGAGCTTTCATGCCATCTTTGTCACCCATGATCAGGTATTGGATTTCGTCGTCCTCAGCGAAATGAGCTTCAATAAGGTTGGCGTCGGCCTTGGCTCTTTCGCGCCGGAGCTCGCTTTCTTCGATCTCAAGCGCCTGCTCCTCCGCATCACAGTTGAAATAGCCCTCGTGGGCAAGTGCCCAACTGGGGCCGCCACTTTCCCCTGCCATGACTTCCAGATGGTCTGTTCTTTTTTGAACAATGGAATCGCTTGACCCATCAGCGATGCTGTGAATCGTCATTATCAAAAACGCGACGAAATGGACAGTCTTGGGCCAATGCCGTCCCGTCCCGCCGTCAGCGCCTTCCAGCGCTCGAACAATTGCCTCGTCCAACAGCTCCAGCGGGTCGGTGTACTCCGTGCCGAAAAGCGCATATTTGGCCGCGCTGTTTATCCTTACAAGCTCCTCCTCGGTCAGGGTCTCTATCGCCTCGCAGATTTCCTCAGCGTTGGCGTATTTATCGTCTGGTGGCTCCTCTAGTGACACGTTCGTCTCCCTTGTCTCGTTATTAGTATGTGCGGCAGTTTTTTGGACTCCGGACACTGTGACAGCATTTTGTCCGCGTTTCAATACACCGCCGCACATAGATATGAGCAGCAATTCCGCTGTGACAAGGAGTCAGAAATGACAAAGCGCAATCAGCATGTGGTCCCTCGGGATGACCAATGGGCAGTTCAGGGTGCCGGGGCCACTCGTGCCACTGAAATCTTCGACCGGAAAGCGGACGCGGTCCACCGGGCGCGAGAAATAGCCCAGAACCAAGGCACCGAGCTCTTGATCCACGGCCAGAACGGCCGGATTCAATCGAAGGACAGCCATGGCCACGATCCTTTCCCACCCAAAGGCTGACCTGACGGCCTCGGGAAAAGGACGTAGCTGGGATCGGGACGCCCGGCCAGCTTCGTCTCCGGTCACTGAACGTAAACCGGCGGTC
This sequence comes from Polaromonas sp. AER18D-145, assembly GCF_002379095.1. Classification (GTDB taxonomy): domain Bacteria; phylum Pseudomonadota; class Gammaproteobacteria; order Burkholderiales; family Burkholderiaceae_C; genus Polaromonas. The sequence goes on along the minus strand of NZ_NBZV01000031.1, from coordinate 3,833 downwards.
ACGGAGCTATAGAGTAAATGAACCGGTGTTCCGTTTCCGAATTTAATGGCGTCAATTAAGAAAGGCGGATATGTCCGAGTTCAAACTGACGACGGAAATCGTCGCGTTGTCGAGTGCCCGCGTGTGGGATGCAGCAAAACTGGAATGGGTATTGCACGAGGTCTTTGAATCCGATGAGCCGGATACCTGTCTCTGTGGGCACTATCCCATTATTGAGAACTGCGTGCTGCGCAATAAAGTCAATGGCAACCTGGCGACCGTCGGGAATTGCTGCGTCAAAAAGTTCATCGGACTTCCCTCCGATCTCATTTTTCAAGCCGTGAAACGGATTCGAGCCGATACCACTAAGTCCCTAAACGGTGAAGCCATAAATTACGCGTGCGAACGCGGCTGGGTCACAGCCTGGGAGTCGGATTTTTATTTCGACATCATGCGTAAGCGCAGTCTGACCGCAAAGCAAAGCAGTAAAAAGCGGCAAATCAATGAAAAGTTCCTATTCAACATGCGAGCAGCCAGGTCAGCTCACTAGGCAAGCAACCGACCATTCGAAAGCAATCCCTTCTAAGGCAAGACGATGACGCAACTAAAAGAAAATATTCCCATACTCAAGGACACTGCCGATTTAATCGGAACTTGCGCCAGATGGGGGACCATTTTGGTTGGCGGCTTCTGTCTCCTGTTGTACAGCAATGAAATCGGGCATTTCCCTGAAGGCCTAGATCTTGGGGAAGGACTGGCCTTCTATCTAGTTTGTGCCGGGTTCTGGCTAGCTTATTCGGTATATGTACTGATTGCCACTGCGATAGGTTCCTTGCTCTGGGGCCGGCCCGCAGGTATTCTGGAAAAACTCGGCTCAAAGCGAAACGTTAAGAAGCACCCTGACCGGGTAAATCTCGAGACCGATTTTTCGCCAATGTGGGAGTTTCCGGTTTGGGTGCTGGCCGTTTTTGGGTTTTTAATCTTGGTGCTTCTGTACCGCGACATCTCAAGCGTGGCAATCTTTCTCGGCGTGTCGCTTTTGCAAGGGATGTTGGTTGTTCTTCTGCTTGTCGTTCGACGTCGTGGTGAATACCTTCGAGCTGGGTTTATGCTTAAAAACGAAAGCGCTGAGGTCATTGAGAAAAGTCGATTAATCACTTTGACTACGCATCGAATTCTATTGGCCCTAATCGTCATCTTCCCACTGGCACTAGGTCCTGATAAGACTGCTTTGGTCTCCACAGCGTTTAGGGTAGCCCAACTGAGAAAAGAAAATGCCACCGTTCACGTTAAGAAGCCGTGGGCCGCACGAGTTTCTATCTCTACTTTGAAAGGAGGGACGAGCTTTCTCGGGGACGACCATGTCGAATTCAAAGGGGTCAAAGTTCTTTTACGATCTGTCGGAGAAAAAGTCATCATTGAATTACCTCAGTCTTCTGGCAAGGCGATCAAGCTACCCATACCTTCGGAGTCGATATATGTCGAGTGAAGGCTGTTCTGACGCAGTGCGATAAAGCGGCTTTTTTATCTTGCGAGGCAACGCTGCTAAAAGCCGCCGCCTTGTAGCAGAACCAGTGCTAGGCGCGTGACTGACGTTATAACCTCGCGAAAGGTCTGGTGCTTCATCTGCTCGCGTTGGGTATGTTGAAGAGCTTTCAGCGCCTGGACCCACGTCCTATCTTCTCTTCTTTCGCGGTGACGTACATTGCGATTTCGTCCACTTTTCATATCGAACTCCTATTTGATAGACCGAGCTTCTTCCAATCGAATCTGAAAGTCTCTTAAAACGCTTTAGTTCTTTGGAGAGGTGGAATGATCAATCGATCAGATGAAAATATCTTGGTGAAGCGTTTCACCAAAAATCAGCGGTGGGATGGCGGAGAACCCTGCCGTAGCGGAGAATCACGGGGGTGAATAGCAAACGGCAATCAAAGAAGCGCGACGAGCCCGTAGCGGGAAGTTGCTATGCCTGTGTGTGTACGGCTACGTCTCGCGAACACGTTCCTCCCAAAAATCTGTTTCCTGAGGCCAAGGATTTCCAAGGTGAAGATCTCCGGCAGCAGTTAATCACCGTTCCGTCTTGTGATATCCACAATTTGGCCAAATCCCAGGACGACGAATTTTTGATGGTGTGCCTTGCCGGCCTGGTCGGCAACAATTCGATTGGCTATCGCCACAATTTCGGAAAAGTCGGCCGAGCGGTGCGCCGTAGCGCTGGTCGGTTACTTCAGAAAATTTTCATCGCGCCGCAACGTCTCTACCGCGTAGAGCTGAAGGACAATAAATTCGTCGATGTGCTTTGGGGAAGCCCGGATGTTCCTCGCCTGCGGCGGTGTTTCGGACAGATCGTCCGGGGACTGCTCTTCCACGACTTTGGTCGGGCCTTTGAGGGGCAAGTTCACATTCATCTGGCGTTTCTGCACCTCGAAGCCGGAAATGCAAAAACTTTCAACGACTTTCTGAAGAAGCGCCTTGAAATGGATTTGGTCGATTGCCCTAAGCTTGGCTCGAATCCCGAAGTTTTTTACTATCAGCGTTCCGAACCTGACGAATTCGGCTTATTTGCTTACCGTCTGCGCTTTTATGGCCGCGTGGAAGTGATGGCTGGCGTTCTTCCCGCCGCATCCAATCCCCCCGCGAATATTATTCAAAAATTTATCGAGGGAGGGATCAAAACTATAGTCACCCTTGGACCTGAGGAATTTGAATTCAACTGAGAATGCTGGCAGATCGCGGGTGGCACACGCCCCTACCCTAGCATTGGTTCGCTATTTCCGACAGCACAGACGGTTTCTCGCGCCCGAACTGAAAAGGAAGGCTATGCTCTTACGTGCTGAACAGTAGCCGACCGCAGAGAGTCGATAAATACTCTTTGGATTGCTTGATAACGCACCTTCGTTTGCTCATCGATCGTGTCGTTGCCGTCAAATAGGTCCCGCAAATTAAAAATCTTTTGATTCAGTCGCCGCGCGAACCTACTAATGGTGGTGGCTCCGGTCTGTCTAATCTGAGAGGTGACCGCGTCAAGCTCGAAGAGCGGCGCCTTCATTAATGTGACGACTAGATTCTCCGCGTTTTGGGCCGCACGATCGTGATCTATGAAACCGCTAAGTTGCGAAAAATACTCGCAAAGCACGTCGAGAATGTTGAGCGTCTGCTCATAAGAAAGTCCACTGGGGTGAAACCAGAGCCTGTCGGAGCTTCCGTCTAGGAAAAGTTTCCTGGCTGTCTCATACATCAAGTTTGCCTCGCGCCTGAGAATATCGGCTCGCTTAGACCAGAACACGCTCGTCCCGGTATCAGCTACTTTGATGCTGAACGGTGAGTTGTCGGAGTCCATGTCATGCCCGTATATGTTGCCTGGATCCGGGAACACCAAGACATTGCCCAAATGAGGATCCCCATGGATCTCTCCTGTGCCGTGAATAAAACGTAACGCCCTGGAATAGAGCTTCCACAACAGGGTTCGCGCCTCCATTGTCGGATTGCCTTGCAGCCATTCTTTTCCTGACGAGCCAGCCACAAGTTCCATGACGGAATACGGGAATTGCTCAACTAACTGAAACTGATACGTGGCGACAATCAACGGATGATTAAGTTGCGCAATCTTGGCTGTTTCGTGCAGTGCACGATCCATGCCCCTGGTATTCCATACCTTCACAGCAACATGGCGCCTTAGTGACTCATCTATCGCTTCAAAGACAACCCCCCCGCGTCAGAATAGTTGTCGCCTCCATAGAACCAAGAATCCGGGGGCGGCGATGAAGGACAAGAATTGGCACGATACGGACAAGCATTCAAGGACCGGGCGGTAGCGCGGTTGTTGCCGCCTGAAAGCGCGGCGGTGGAGGAAG